>NZ_JBGGTQ010000005.1:0-300000 GCF_041320705.1 Kineococcus mangrovi | reverse complement strand
GAGGTCCTTCAGCGCCTTACCGGTCCAGTCGCCGTACTTGCACTCCCCCAGTCGTTCCTCGGTGCGCAGGGCCGGGCGAGGCCCCGCCGGCCCGTCCACCGCGCCCAGCGCCCGGGCCGTCTCCTGGCACCGTTCCAGCGGCGAGACGACGAAGTCGGCCACCGGTACCGGGGCGAGCCGCTGGGCCAGTCCCTCGGCCTGGGCACGCCCCGTGTCGTCGAGGTGGACCCCGGGCGTCCAGCCGGCGAGGACGGCGGCGGTGTTGGCGGTGCTGCGGCCGTGACGGACGAGTAGGAGAGTCGGCACGGCGTCACTGTAGGCGCGGTTTTTCAAGGGCAAACACGCTTAACCAAAATTAGCTCCGGTAACTGAACTTCCATCGTTGTTCTGGGAGTGCGGCACGATGGCCCCGTGATGCACCGGTGATCGTCGACGTGGCCACCTACCGGGACGGGCGCCGGCACGAGGTCCCCGACCTGCCCGCCGCCCTCCGCGCGTGCCGGCAGGACGGTCCGGGACCCGCCGCCGACCCGGCGCAGGAGGACTTCCTCTGGCTCGGCCTGAAGGACCCGACCGCGGAGGAGTTCGCGGACATCGCGGCGGCCCTGCAGCTGCACCGCCTCGCCGTGGAGGCCGCGGTCGAGGGGCACCAGCGGCCGAAGATCGAGTGGTTCGGGGACACGGTCTTCGTCGTGCTGAAGGTGCTCGCGTACTTCGACGAGACCTCCAGCGTCGAGACCGCCGAGATCGTGCTGTTCGTCGGCCGCCGGTTCGTGGTGACCGTCCGGCACGGCGCGGTGGGGGCGCTGACGGGTGTCCGTTCCGCCGTCGAGCAGGACCGGCGCCGGCTGGCCCGGGGACCCCAGGGCGTGCTGCACGCCGTCATGGAGCACGTCGTCGACGGTTACGTGGCGATCGACGGTGAGCTCGAGCGGGACGTCGAGGAGATGGAGGAGCAGGTCTTCTCCCCCAGCCGCAGTTCCGACGCCGAGCGCATCTACTCCCTCAAGCGGGAGGTCCTCGAGGTGCGCCGCGGAGCCTTCCCGCTGGTCGCGCCGTTGAAGAAGCTCGTCGACGCCGGGGCGGGCGAGCAGCCCGCTCGCGGCCCCGAGGACGCGCACCACCCCGCGGACGTGCAGGCCCTGTTCGTCCTGCGCGACGTGCTGGACGACCTCGTCCGCACCGTCGAGCACGTCGAGACGTACGACCGGTTGCTGACCGACATCCTCAACGCCCACCTCGCGCAGGTGTCGGTCCAGCAGAACGACGACGCGCGCAAGATCTCGGCGTGGGCGGCGATCGCGGTGGCCCCCACGCTCATCGCGGGGATCTACGGGATGAACTTCGAGCACATGCCCGAGCTCGGCTTCCGGTACGGCTACCCGGTGTGCGTGCTGGTCATGCTCACGGTCTGCGCGACCCTGTACCGCCTCTTCAAGCGCTCGGGGTGGCTGTGACGACCCGGTGCCGGTCCCGCCGTCTCAGCCGAAGCTGGTGCCGTGCCACGCCGGCAGGACCTGCGTGAGCACGAGGCCGTAGACCACGGCGGCCAGGGCGATGCGGTAGACGACGAACACGGTGTAGCTGTGCGTGGTGATGAAGCGCATGAGCCAGGCGATGACGACGTACCCCACCGCGAACGCGACGACGGTGGCCACCGCGGTGGGGGCCCAGGCGATGGCCGCGCCCGTGCTCACCTCGTCGTAGAGCTGGTAGAAGCCCGACAGCACGACCGCCGGGATCGCCAGCAGGAAGGAGTAGCGGGCAGCCGCCTCCCGCGTGTACCCGAGCAGCAGACCCATCGAGATGGTGCCGCCCGAGCGCGAGACGCCGGGGATGAGGGCCATCGACTGCGCCAGCCCGAAGAGCACGCCGTGCTTCCACGTCAGCCGGTCCAGCGTCCGCTGCTTGCGACCGAAGCGGTCGGCCGCGCCGAGCACGAGGGCGAAGACCCACAGCGTCGTGGCGATGACGACGAACCCGCGCAGCGTGGTCTCGATCGCGTCCTGGAAGAGCAGGCCGAGGACGCCGATGGGGATGGTCCCCAGGATGACGAGCCAGCCCATCCGGGCGTCGGGGTCCGCGCGCGGCACCCGGCCGGTCAGCGACAGGACCCACCGGCTGATGATGCGCGCGATGTCCTGGCGGAAGTAGAGGACGACGGCCGCCTCGGTGCCGAGCTGGCTGATGGCGGTGAACGCCGCACCGGGGTCCTGCGTCCCGACGAGCGTGCCGACGATGGCCAGGTGGCCGCTGGAGGAGATGGGCAGGAACTCCGTCAGCCCCTGCACCAGCCCGAGGAACGCACCCTCGAGGACGCCCATGCTCACGCCGGGGCACCCCCCGTCGGCGGGCAGGGGGTGATGACGCGCGAACTGGGGGTGAGCACGGCCGAACGCTATCGGGCCACCCCGGAGGCCACCGCCCGGCGACCCGGCACGTCACCGGGGCCGCACGGAACCCTCACACGCGACGGTCAGAGGGGTGCGGGGCCCTCGTCCTCGTCTTCGTCGTCTTCGTCGTCCTCGTCGTCCTCGTCGTCTTCGTCGTCGTCCTCGCGCTCGTCCTCGCGCTCGTCCTCGACGTCGTCGTAGAGGACGAAGGGCGTGACCTCGTCGTACGCGTCGTAGATCGCCTCCTCGTACACCTCGAAGGCGTCCGCCACGCGCTGGTAGGCGTCGGCGACGGCGGGGTCGGTCTCACCGCGCCGGTTGGCGGCGGCGGCGAGGTGGTCCTCGAGGGCTGCCACGAGTCGGGCCAGGGCCGCGCGCGGGTCGGGCGTCATGGACCGACCGTACCGGGAACGGGTGCCGCCGCCCCACCGGGTGCATCATGGTCGCGATGGCTGCGCACGAGGGGAACACGCCGGACCGACCGGAGGGTCGTCGTCCCGGTCGGGGCACGGGCAGGACGTCGGGTCCGGGGAGCCCGGAGGAGTACGAGTACCGGGTGCTGACGCTGCCCCGGGAGACCTCCCGCTCGGACGCGCGCCGACTGCTCACCGAGCACGCCGAGTACGGGCGCTGGGAGCTCGCCCGGGTGCGCCTCTACATGGGGGGCAGCCGCAAGGTGTGGCTCCGGCGCAAGATCATCAGGGTCGCGCGCACGGCCTGACCGCCGCACCGGGGCACCCGGTCGTCCGCCCCCCCGGTCCCGGGAACAGACGCACCTCCGAAACTCTTTGAGGAGGTACATGCAAACGCATGGACTTTGACGAGGAGCGGACATGCAGTTCGGGATCTTCAGCGTCGGCGACATCACCCCCGACCCCACCACCGGCCGCGCGCCGAGCGAGCACGAGCGCATCCAGGCGCTGGTGACCATCGCCGAGCACGCCGAGCAGGTCGGGCTCGACGTCTTCGCGGTCGGGGAGCACCACAACCCCCCGTTCGTGCCGTCCGCCATGACGACCCTCCTGGGGTGGGTGGCCGCCCGCACCCGCCGGTTGACCGTCTCGACGTCCATCGCGCACATCACCACGAACGACCCGGTGCGGATGGCCGAGGACTACGCGATGCTCCAGCACCTGAGCGGGGGGCGCGTCGACCTCGTCCTCGGCCGCGGCAACGACGGCCGGCTCTACCCCTGGTTCGGCCAGGACCCCCGGCGCGGCGTCGAGCTGACGGTGGAGAACTACCAGCTGCTGCGCCGCCTGTGGGACGAGGAGGTCGTCGACTGGGAGGGGCAGTTCCGCACCCCGCTGCAGGGGTTCACCTCCACCCCGCGACCCCTGGACGGCGTGCCGCCCTTCGTCTGGCACGGGTCGATCCGGACCCCGCAGGTCGCCGAGATCGCCGCGTACTTCGGGGACGGGTACTTCGCCAACAACATCTTCTGGCCGAAGGAGCACTACATCCGGCTCATCGACCTGTACCGGGAGCGCTACGCCCACTACGGGCACGGCACGCCGGAGCAGGCGGTCGTCGGGCTCGGCGGGCAGGTGTTCATGCGGATGAACTCCCAGGACGCGGTGCGCGAGTTCCGTCCCTACTTCGACAACGCCCCCGTCTACGGGCACGGGCCGTCGCTGGAGGAGTTCACCCAGCAGACACCGCTCACCGTGGGGACCCCCGACCAGGTCGTCGAGAAGACCCTGACCTTCCAGGAGTTCTTCGGCGACTACCAGCGTCAGATGTTCCTCATGGATCACGCGGGCCTGCCGCTGAAGACCGTCCTCGAACAGCTCGACCTCCTCGGCGAACACGTCGTCCCGGTGCTGCGCCAGGAGTTCGAGGCCCGTCGCGCCCCGGGGGTGCCGAGCGACCCGCCCTCGCACGCGTCCCGGGTCGCCGCGAGGACGAGCGCCGCGACCCCCGGTGCCTGACGGTCGGACCCGGGCCGCGGTCAGGGCTTGGGAGCAGGTGTTCCGGGTGCAGGCCACCCTCCTGCGCCGGTTCAGCGCTCAGGAGGTCTGGGGCGGGCTGAGCGTGCGGGAGTACGACGTGCTCTACACGCTCGCCCGCTCCGGTGGTCGGTGTCGCCTCGGTGGGCTGTCGCAGGAGGTCTACCTCCCGCAGCCGTCGCTGACCAGGCTCGTCGACCGCCTCGTCGTGCGCGGCCTGCTCACCCGCGAACCCGACCCCCACGACGGTCGCGGGGTCGTCGTCGTGCTGACCGGCGACGGCGCCGCGCTCCAGCGGGAGGTCGGCGGCCGGCACGCGGCCGGGGTCGCGCGGGAGTTCTCGGCGCTGACGGTCGAGGAGCTGGCCGAGCTGGCACGGCTGTGCCGCAAGGTCCTCGGGGAGTGAGCCGCCCGACCGGGGTCCGCGGACCGCGCGCTCAGGGGGTGAGGCCCACCGCGGAGGCGTCCTCCTCCTGCCCGCCGTGCCGGTGCAGCTCCGCGTAGCGGCCACCGAGGGCGAGCAGTTCGCGGTGGGTCCCGCGTTCGACGACGCGTCCGGCTTCCAGGACGAGGATCTGGTCGGCGCCGCGGACGGTGGACAGCCGGTGGGCGATGACGACGGCGGTGCGGCCCTCGAGGGCTTCGTCGAGGGCGGCCTGGACGGCGACCTCGGAGGCGTTGTCGAGGTGGGCGGTGGCTTCGTCGAGCACGACGATGCGGGGGTGGGCCAGGAGCAGGCGGGCGATGGTGAGCCGCTGGCGTTCACCGCCGGAGAAGCGGTAGCCCCGCTCCCCCACGACGGTGTCGAGCCCCTCGGGCAGAGCGGCGACGAGGTCGGTGAGGCGAGCGCGGTCGAGAGCGTCGAGCAGTTCGGCGTCGGTGGCCTCGGGGCGGGCCAGGCGCAGGTTGGAGCGCAGGGACTCGTGGAAGAGGTGCCCGTCCTGGGTGACGACACCGACGGTGCGGCGCAGCGACTCGGTGGTGGCGTCGCGGACGTCGTGGCCGCCGATGCGGACGGCGCCGGTGTCGACGTCGTACAGGCGGGCCAGGAGCTGGGCGAGGGTGGACTTGCCGGCTCCGGAGGAGCCGACGACGGCGACCACCTGGCCGGGTTCGACGCGGAAGGACACGTCGTGCAGGACGGGGACGCCACCGCGGGCGTCCAGGGTCGCGACGTCCTCGAGGGAGGCCAGGGAGACGTCGGCGGCGGCGGGGTAGGCGAAGCCGACGTGGTCGAACTCGAGGGCGACGGGGCCGTCGGGCAGGTCGTGGGCCTCGGGGCGTTCGCGCACGAGGGGCACAAGGTCGAGGACCTCGAAGACGCGGTCGAAGCTGACGAGTGCGCTGGTGACGTCGGCGCGGGCGCCGGCGAGGGCGGTGAGGGGTGCGTAGAGGCGGGTGAGCAGGAGGGCCAGGGTGACGATGCTGCCCGCGTCGAGGGTGCCGGCGATGGCGGCGAGACCGCCGACGCCGTAGACGACGGCGAGCGCCAGCGCGGAGACGAGGGTGAGGGCGGTGACGAAGACGGTGCGGCGCACCGCGGTGGTGACGCCGATGTCGCGGACGGCGCGGGCGGCGCGGGCGAAGGCGCGGGACTCCTCCTCGGGTCGACCGAAGAGCTTGACGAGGGTGGCGCCGGGGGCGGAGAAGCGTTCGGTGCTCTGGTTGATCATGGTGGCGTTGAGGTGCGCGGCGCGGCGGGCCAGCAGCGCGAGGGACCGGCCCGTGCGGCGGGCGGGCAGCAGGAACACCGGTAGCAGGACGAGGGCCAGGGCGGTGATGCGCCAGGAGATGCCGATCATGACGGCGGCGGTGAGGGCGACGGCGACGACGTTGCTGACGATGCCGGAGAGGGTGTCGCTGAAGGCGCGCTGGGCGCCGAGGACGTCGTTGTTGAGCCGGCTGACGAGGGCGCCGGTGCGGGTGCGGGTGAAGAAGGCGACGGGCATGCGCTGGACGTGGTCGAAGACGCGCGTGCGCAGGTCGAGGATGAGGTCCTCGCCGAGGGTGGAGGACAGCCAGCGCACGAGGAGGCCGAGGGCGGCTTCGGCGAGGGCGACGGCGGCGATGAGCAGGGCGAGGGTGGTGACGAGGGAGCGGTCACCGGTGCTGACGGCGTGGACGGCGCGGCCGGCCAGGACGGGGGTGGCCACGGCGAGGACGGCGAGGACGACGCTGCCGAGGACGAAGAGGGCGAGCAGGCGGGATCGTTCGCGGGCCATGGCCAGGACGCGGCGGGGGGTGGTGGGGCGGAAGGGGCGTGCGCCGGGGGCGCCTTCGGGTGCGCTGGTCGCCTTCCACAGGGCGGTCTGGGCGACGTTCTCCATGCTCACGAGCAGAACTCCATGCCCCGACGCTAGGTGCCGCGTCGGGGTGGGGGGCCACCGCGGTTGCCGGACCGGCACCGTGCGGGGGTGTGGCGCGGTGTGGCGCGGTCCGGGGCCGGTTCCCGCGGCCCCTCGTGGTGGACCTCGCGGCGTCTCCTGGTGGTGCCGAGCGCGTGGGCGGGTAGCGTCGCCGGGCATGAGCCCGCGAACCATCGCGACCGCGCGTCGTGTCGACCTGCCCGAACTCCTCGACTTCGTCCGCCCCCGTCACCACGTGGTCGCCTCGACGTTCCGCGCCGACGGTTTCCCGCAGTCCTCCCCCGTCACCGCCGGTGTGGACGCCTCGGGCCGCATCGTGGTCTCGACCTACCCCGACCGGGCCAAGGCGAACAACGCCCGCCGCGACCCTCGCGGTTCGGTGCTGGTGCTGTCCGACGACTTCGGCGGCGCGTGGGTGCAGGTGGACGGGCGGTGGGAGGTCCTGGACGGCGAGGACGCGGTGGAACCCCTCGTGGAGTACTTCCGCTGCATCTCCGGTGAGCACCCCGACTGGGCCGAGTACCGCCAGGCCATGCGCGAGCAGGGCAAGTCGCTGATGCGGCTGACGGCCGAACGCTGGGGCCCGATCGCCACCGGGGGTTTCCCGGCCCGGCTGGCGGGCTGAGGCCCCGGGGCACCGTCCGCGGGGACCGCGTCAGCGGTCCCGCAGGTGGGCCTCGACGGCCTGGGTGAGGGTCGGGTCGGGGTCGAGGTCGTGGTCGGCGCGAGCGTGCTCGGCGACCTGTTCGAGGATGTCCTGCCGGTCGGTGCCGGTGAACTCGCGGGTGCAGCCGGGGACGACGTCCCCGCAGCGGAAGGCCTTCACGCGCCTCTCCTCCACTCCCCTGCTCCGGCCGGCACCGCGGGACGGCCCCGGGGGGTCACCGCAAGGTCCAGCACGAGGTCCTCGACGCCGACGACGCCGACGTAGCGGCCGGCGGCGTCGGTGCACACCAGCGGGTCGAAGCGGACCCCGGCCGAGCGGGCGACGGCGCGGGCCGCCACGTCGGTGACGGCCGTCTCCGGGGCCACGGTCACCTCCACCGGTTCCACCCGGGGGGCCTCACCGGGGCGCTGGGCCGGCAGGACGATGACGCGGGGGACGTCCTCGGCGTCCACGACGACGACCGGGGCGCTCTGCTCCGCGGCGGTGCGGACGGCGTCGCCGACGGTGCGGTCGGTCTTGGTGCGCCGGGCCAGGTCCCTCGCCCGCCGCGCGTGCCCCCCCGTCGTGGCGGACGGGCGGTGGGGGCCGCGGGTGGGGTGCAGCAGCCGGCGGGCGTGGTCGTCGAGATCGGCGAAGCGTTCTGCGGGCCGGGCCAGCAGGAACCCCTGCACGAGGGGGACGCCCATGGCGCGCAGGACGTCCAGCTCGTCGACGGTCTCGACGCCCTCGGCGATGATCCACGCGTCGAGCCGTCCGGCGCACTCCCCCAGGAACTGCACGAGGGAGCGCTTGACGAGGTCGCGGTGCAGGTCGCGCACGAGCTGCAGGTCGACCTTGAGGATCTCTGGGCGCACGACCGCCATCCGCAGTAGCCCCGAGTGCCCGGTGCCGACGTCGTCGAGGGCGACGAGCGCGCCGTGGGCGCGCAGCAGCCGCAGTGGTTCCAGGAGCTGGCGGGGGTCGCAGTCGGCGTGCTCGGTCAGCTCCAGCACCACGCCGGTGAGGTCGTGGGCGGTCAGGACGTCCAGCACGCGCTGGTCGGCCAGTGAGGTGGGGCTGGCGTTGACGGTCAGGAAGGTGCCCGGTGGCAGGTCGGGCAGCAGGCGCAACGCCCCGGCCAGCACGACGCGGTCGAGGTCGGCGTCGCGGTCCAGGGCGCGGGCCGCGCGGAACCACTCCTCGGTCGGCACGTCGGAGGCGAAGCGGCTGAGGACCTCGTACCCGGCGACGCGTCCGGCGCCCACGTCGACCACCGGGTGCAGGACCAGGCGCAGCGCGGCCGGGTCGGCGCAGACGCCGTCCAGTCGTCGGTGCCACCTGCCCCGGTGCGCCACGTCACGCGCAGCACCCATTGCCCACCCCCTCGTCGCGGGACCGGCCACGGTTGCTCCCCGTAGCTGCTCCCGACCGCAGCGTCGTTGGATCCTCTCCGTGAACACGGCGTGAGGATCCGGCGTCGTGTGGCGGAGCATATCGGGGTAATCGCATGGTCACACGCTGCTCATGTCTTGGGCCGTCCGGAACCTCAAGACGTTCCCCGCCGCGGTCGATCACCTCCCGGTGTCGACCCGAGCCCGCGGCCACCGGACCAGCGCCCCCACCACCGCCCGCCGCACCGGTCTCGCGCTCGCGCTCGCCGCGACCGTCACCGCCTCGGGCCTGCTGACCGCCGCGCCCGCGAGCGCCGACCCGGGCCGGACGGCGGCGCAGGCGCGTGCGGACGCGGCGGCGGCGGCGAGCGCGGCGCAGGCGGCGGTGGTGGCGGTGGCGCGGGCGCAGGAGGAGTTGGCGCGGTCGACGTCGGCGGTGGGGGTGGCGGTCGGGGCGAGCGTGCGGGCGCAGGTGGAGGCGGACCGGTCGGCGGCGGCGGCGCGGCGGGAGCGGGCGGCGGCCACGGCGCGGGTGCGGGCGATCTACATGGACGGGGCGCTGGGGTCGGGGGCGGTGGGGGCGCGGCGGGGGTTGGCGCTGTTGACCTCGGCGGTCTCGGGGGGTGACCCGGCGGTGGCCGAGCGGGCGTTCTCGTCCGTGCGGCGCGGGGACCGGGCGCTGGTGGCGCAGCGGGAAGCCGGTGCGGCGGCGGCGGGGCGCCAGGCGCAGGAGGCGCAGTCGGGGGCGAGCGCGGCGGTGGCGTCGTTGGGGGACGTGGCGGTGCGGGTCGGCCGGGCGGAAGAGGCGCTGGGGGTGGCGCGGGCGCGGGTGGAGGCGTTGGCGGGCGAGGCGGCGCAGCTGCAGGCCGCGGAGGACGCGGCGGCGGCGTTGGCCGCGGCGCAGGCGGCGGCTGCGGCGCTGGAGGTGGCGGTGTCGGGGCGGGCGGCGGGGGTCCACGCGCGCGGGGTGCCGGCGGACTACGCCGACCTGTACGTGCGGGCGGCGGCGACGTGCGCGGGGATGCGTCCGGCGTTGCTGGCGGCGGTGGGTCAGGTGGAGAGCGGGCACGGGGTGAGCACCGGGCCGAGTGCGGCGGGGGCGGTGGGGCCGATGCAGTTCATGCCGGCGACGTTCGCGGCGTACGGGGTGGACGGGGACGGTGACGGGGACGTCGAGGCGGGTGACCCGGCGGACGCGGTGTTCAGCGCGGCGGGGTACCTGTGCGCGAACGGGGCGGGCGGGGGCCGGGAGGCGGAGGCGGCGGCGGTGTTCCGGTACAACCACGCGGACTGGTACGTGCAGCTGGTGCAGCGGGTCGCCGACGAGTTGGCGGCGCAGGGGTTCGGGGGCTGACGCCGCCCCGGCCCCCGGGCCCCGGGACGTCGCGCGGTCGCGCCGTCGCGGTGTGCCCGGGTCCTCAGGTCTCCTGGCGCCGCAGCACGGTGGCCCCCTCGAGGGTCTTGATCTCCACGCTCCTGATCTGCGCGGGGGTCCAGGACGTGGCGCCGCTGAGCTGGGCGTCGCCGCCGGGGACCGCGGTCCAGGTGCCGATCTGCTGGGTGGAGCCGTCGGTGCCGGTGACGTAGAGGGCGTAGCCGCGGGTCTGGGTGGTGGTGGCGTCGGCGTAGGCGCAGACGAGGTCGACCTTGGTGCCCCAGCCGACCTCGGTGAGGGCGACGGTGGCGGTGATGGGCGTGGGCACCAGCGGGTCCATGGACAGCGCGGGACCGGGTGGGGCCGCGGGGGTCTGCGGCGTGGAGGGCGGCGCGGAGGACGGTGCGGTCGGCAGCGCCTGGGGGGTCGGTGCGGGTGCGTCGGGGCGCAGTCCGCCGGTGAGGGCGAGGGCCGCGAGTCCTGCGGCGGCGACCAGGCCGCCCGCGAGCGCGGCGCGGCGGGTGAGGCGGTGGCGGCGGACGGCGCGCAGGAGGGCGGGCAGGACGGTGTCGGGGACGCCGGTGCCCTCGCGCAGGGCGGCGTGGGGGTCGTCCTCGGTGAGGGTGTCGACGACTTCGCGGGGGGTGCGGGCGAGCAGGCCGGGCAGGCCGGCGAGTTCTTCGACGCTGCGCCGGCAGTCGGCGCAGCTGCGCAGGTGGTGCTCGAAGTCGGCGCGGTCGGAGGGGGTCAGGGCGCCCAGGACGTAGGGGCCGGCGGTCGTGGCGTACGGGTCGGCGTCGAAGGCGTGGTCGTCGTGCTCGTGGCGGGGTGGCTGGTTCACCGGTGGGTCACCCCCATCTCCTGCAGGGCCAGTCTGAGGTTCATCAGGGCGTAGTGGGTGCGGGACTTCACGGTTCCGGGGGGTATGCCGAGGCTGCGGGCGGCGTCGGCGACGGAGCGGCCGGCGAAGTAGCACTCGCGCAGGACGGCGCGGTGCTCGCCGGAGAGTCGGGTCAGGGCCTGGGCGAGGACCCACTGCTGCAGGACCTGCTCGGACTCGTCGAGGACGGCGCGCTCGGGCAGGTCGGCGTGCACGCTCTCGCGGCGGTTGCGCGCCGAGCGCCAGTCGTCGATGACGAGGCGGCGGGCGACGGTGAACAGCCAGGCGCGGGTGGAGCCGCGGGCGGGGTCGAGGGACTCGGGGTGGCGCCAGGCGCGCAGCAGCGTCTCCTGGACGACGTCGTGGGCGTTGACGCGGTCGCCGGTGAGGGAGACCACGTACGCCCACAGGGCGCCGGCGTGCTCGTCGTGCAGGGCGCGCACGAGGTCCTCGTCGGCACCGGTCACCGGTGGTCCTCCCCTTCGTCGTCCGTCCTGTCGAGGACATCACGAGGTGGGCGGGGAAACGGTTCGACACCACCCCTAGGTTGGTCCGGGTGAGCGTGCCGATCAGCCAGGTGCCGGCCGGGCCGGTGCCGGTGCCCGCGGAGCTGCGGCCGGTGCTGGCCCGGTGGGGCGCGCCGCCGGCGGTGGCGGCGGTGCCGGCGGTGTGGGTGAACGCGGCGGGTGGGACGACGTTCCGCCTCCAGCGGCCCGGGGGTGCGCTGTTCTGCAAGTGGGCCCCGGCCGGGGTGGGGCTGGACCTGGCGGCGGAGGCGGTGAAGGCGCGGTGGGCGGCGCGCTGGCTGCCGGTGCCCGACGTCGTGGAGACCGGCGCGGGGGTGAGCGGGTCGTGGCTGCTGTCGCGGGCGCTGCCGGGTCGTTCGGCGGTGGACCCGGACTGGCTGGCGCGCCCGGAGGTGGTGGTGCCCTCCCTGGGGCGGGCGCTGCGGCGCTGGCACGAGGAGCTGCCGGTGTCCGGGTGCCCGTTCGACTGGTCGGTGCCGTTCCGGTTGCGGCGGGCGGTGCGGGACGTCTCGGGGTTGCGGGAGCCGCCGGCGGTGGACCGGCTGGTGGTGTGCCACGGCGACGCGTGCGCGCCGAACACGCTGCTGGCGGAGGGGACCGGGGAGGCGGTGGCGTGGGTGGACCTGTCGGGGGTCGGGGTGGGTGACCGGTGGGCCGACATCGCGGTCGCGACGATGAGCCTGGACTGGAACTACGGGCCGGGGTGGCAGGAGGTGTTCCTGGCCGCGTACGGCGTGGAGCCGGACCCGGTGCGCACGGCGTACTACCGGGCGTTGTGGGACGTCGGTCCCTGACCGGCGGGGTCGGGTGCGGTGGCGGGCCGGAGCCGTGTCCGGGGCGGGCGGGGTGACGGGCTACCGTCGCGGGGTGCGCAGTGAGTTGTCCGGCTTCCTCGCCGAACTGTCCTGGCCCCGCCCGCAGGCGCCCGCGTTCGACCCCGAGACCGCTCCGGGTGACCCGGTGGTGCTGTTCGAGCGCTGGCTGCGCGAGGCCGTCGCGCACGACGTGCCCGCCGCCCACGTCCTGACGCTGGCCACCGTGGACGTGGCCGGGCGCCCGGACGCGCGGGTGACGGTGCTGGAGGACGTCGACGACCACGCGTTCTGGGTCGCGGCCAGCGAGTCCAGCCCCAAGGGCAAGCAGCTGGGCCGGGTGCCGGTGGCGGCGCTGGTGTTCCACTGGGCCCGGCAGGGCCGGCAGGTGCGGGTGCGGGGAGCGGTCCGGGCCGGCGACGAGGCCCGCACGGCGGCGGCGTTCGAGCGGTTGTCCGCGCACGCGCGCACCGAGGCGCTGGTGGACCGCCAGAGCCGCCCCCTGCACGACGAGGGGTGGTTGTCCAACGCCCTGGGCGACCCCTCCGAGCTGCTGGAGCTGGAGGAACCGGGCGCCGCCTCGGCCCCGTCGTGGCGGTTGTGGGGGGTGGACGCGGGGCGGATGGAGTTCTTCCAGGCCGATCCGGAGGGCCACCACGTGCGGTTGCGCTACTCCCGCGACGAGGGGGGTGGCTGGGACACCGAGCTGCTGCGGCCGTGAACGGGGCGGTGCGGTCGCCGGCCCCCCGCCCCCCGGCCCCCCGGCCCGGCCGGGCGCTGCGCGCACCGCGGGGTGAGCCTGGACGAGGGGCACCCTCACGGTCGGGCAGCAGCGCGCGGCGCTGTGACCGGCGAAGCCAGGAGGACACCTGCCGCGAGGACGGCCACGACGGCGCCGCAGATGAGCGTGGACCGGTAGCCCAGGGCGTCCACGGCGACCCCGCCCAGGACACCGGAGAGCAGGAACCCGCCGTCGGCGGCCGCGGAGAACAGCGTCGTCGCGAACCCGGTCGCCGGGGCCAGGACCTCGTGGAAGAAGCGCATCCCCGCCGCGGCCAGGACCGTGACCGCCACCCCGCGCGGCACCTGCGCGACGAGCAGCAGGACGACACCGTCGGCGGCTGCGGTCAGCGCGAAGTGCACCGCCAGGGCGAGGATCCCGCCCACCAGGAGTCCGCGCCGGCTCAGCCGGGGTGGCAGGGCCACCAGAGCCACCGCGGCGACGATCTCCACGACCGCGCACAGCGCGAACAGCGTCCCCACGACCTCCTCGGGCAGGCCCAGACCCTGCGTGACGTACAGCGGCAGGGCCAGACCGCCGGCGAACATCGCCAGGAAGAACAGGACCACGCTGGCGGTCAGCAGGACCAGGCCGGCGCGCGGGACGGTTCTCGGCCGGGCTGCGGAGGCGGTGCCCGGGTCGAGGTCGGGGATCGGTGCGGGCCCAGCCCCTGGTGAGGGAACCGCGGCGGTGGACAGCACGGTCAGCACCAGCAGCCCGACGGTGACCCACAGCATGCCGAGGTAGCCGATCCGCGGGACCAGGAGCAGGCCGGCCACGAGCGGGCCGAGGGCCCAGGCCAGGGACCAGCCCGAGCGCAGCAGCGGCACGGCGCGCCGACCCGAGGCCCCAGAGCCCAGGACGGTGGGGGCCATGGCGAACAGCTGGGGGTAGATGGCCTGGTAGACCGCGAGCAGGGTCACGGAGATGAGTAGCAGCCACGCGAAGGACGTGGTCGTGGTCAGCAAGGCGTAACCGGCCGCGCTGGAGGCGGTGGCCAGCAACGCCCAGGTGCGGGTGGGGCGGCGGTCGAAGCGGCGCCCGCTCCACAGGGTGAAGGCGATGCCGCCGAGGGCGGGCAGGGAGAAGAGCAGACCGATCCGGGTGGCGGACAGGTCGGCGTGGTCGTGGAGGAAGAGGACGTAGTAGCTGCCCACGACGGAATCGGCCAGACCCAGCAGGACCACCGAGCCGGCCAGGGTGGTGAAGGGGCGGGTCAGCAGCACCGGACGCCGCCGGTGCCGGGTCGTGCCCTCGTCCACGTCTGCTCCTGCCGGCCCCAGGTGCGGGACGGACCGTCGGTGATCACCGGCTGGAGGTTCGCAGAGCCCGGCCGGTGGCGTCACCTGGATTGCGCGGGGACCTCCGGGGGGGTGTGACGTCGGTGGTGCGTCCGCGGCGGATCCGGACTCAGCAAGTGATGCTGGGCGCCAGCAAGCCCCCGACGAGGACGCCGTGACCGAGGCCCGCGAAACCTGCGACCAGCACCATGCGCAGGGCGACGTCCAACCATCCCCGGCGATCTCGAGTCCGAACGACCCGCCGGGCGCTGTGGACGGTGGACCACGCGGCGGGCACGACACCCAGCACCGCCAGCGCGGTCAGCACTTGGGCGGCCCTGATGACCCAGGCGGCCGGGGGCGGGGCGTCGTTCAGCAGCGCAGTGGCCACCACACCCCAGCTGACGGCAGCCGCGGCCAAGGCCACCACGGACGAGACGTCGGCGGCACGCAGCCACCGAGCGCCTCGCGTGCGGTGCCGGCGGATCCGGTGACGCCAGGCGTGGGTGGCCGTCACGAGGCAGATCAGCAGCCAGGCCAGGATGATGCTCAGCGAGGCCGCCAGGACCGTCGGGAGGACGGCTTGGTGGGCGGGCATCGGTTGCACGGTGAAGGCGGGATCGAGGCCGATCGCGGTCACTGCGGTGCCGTCGTGGTCGGCGGCGAGGCGACGTTGACCGTCGACCTCCTGCCACACCCACGGTTCGACCTCGACGAACGGCACGAGGGCACCGGAGGGATCAGTGATCTGCGAGACGGTCAAGGTCCCGTCCCCGGCGGCGCGCACGTCGATGGCCGACAGCAGGAAGAACAGTCGCGCGAAAGTGCTCTGGCTGCGCCGGGAGATGAGCTAGCTGCCCTCGGCCTGAGCGCTGTGCTGCGCTGACGTCGGCAAGGGTGCCGGTGCGGGCCGTTGGTCAGGGAAGTAGCGGTCGCTGAACCCGGTGAGCAGTTGTTCGCGCACGGCCAGGCTGGAGTCGGGACGCACTCCGGTGCTGTTCAGGGCGAGGAAGATGCCGGTGTCGTCGTCGGGGTAGATCTGCAGCTGGGCGTGGAAGGCGGTCAGGTCGCCGGCGTGCCCCAGGATGGTGTGACCGTTGCGGGACTGGTCGAAGTAGCCCAGCGCCATGCGCGGACCGGCGGCCAGGCCACCCAGCTGGTCGAAGCCGAGGGCGGGCCGGTGCATGAGTTCCAGGGCCGCTGGCGGCAGCACGCGGCCGGGCCCCGAGTCGGACGAAGAGCCCGCAACGGCGCTGCCCTCAGCGCTGGTGTCGTGTCCCAGCTGGGACAGCAGGAAGGCGCTCATGTCCGCTGCGGTCGCTGAGATGGCATCGGCGGGGGCGGGACCGACGATCTCGAAGGGCACCTGCGGTGAGGTCGTGGAGTCGTAACCGTGCGACATCCGGTCGGCCAGGTCCTGCGGCAACGGCTGGGCGAAGGTGGCGGTGCCCATGCCGGCAGGGACCAGGACGTGTTCGGTGGCCCAGTCGACGTAGTCGCGGCCGGTGACGCGTTGCACGACGTAGGCGGCCAGCGCGTTGGAGTAGTTGGAGTAGGCCGGGACGGTGCCGGGGGCGAAGATCTGCTCGGGCGGGTCGGTGGCGACCACCGACAGCAGCGTCGGCGGGACGGCCTGCGGGGCCAGGATGACCCCGGCGATCTGGTCCTCGAAACCGGCGGTGTGCGACAGCAGGTGCCGCAGGGTGACGGGCTGGGCGAAACGGGTGGGCAGGGTGAAGTCCAGGTAGTTCTGCACGGGCGTGTCCAGGTCCAGGACTCCGTCCTGGACCAGTTGCAGCACCGCGGTGGCGGTGATGAGTTTGGAGATGGACCCGATCCGAAACAGGGTCTGATCAGGGTCGACCGGCGTGGTGGCCCGGCCGACGGGACCGTCCTGGTCGTACTCGTCGACCCCGGTGTCGGCCAGGCCGAAGCCACGACGGGTCACGACCTGCCCGTCGTGGACGACCGAGACCACGCCGCCGGCGATGCCTTCCCGTGCCAAAGCGGTGGGTACGAAGCCGTCCAGCCAGGTGTCGACGTCACCGGTGGTGAGCTCGTGAGCGGCTGCCGGTGCGCTGACCGCCTGGGCGATGCTCGTCGCGTCGGCCCGAGCGGGGACTCCCGGCGCAAGCCAACTCGCGAGCATCAGGACCAAGGCGCACCTGGCCATGGCTGCGGCGTGTCGATGAAAGGCGATGTGAAGCAGCGGAGTGCGCACAGGGGTCCCGATCTGGCTGGTGGAGCACCGGGTACCGACTGTTCCGGTGACACGTGATGATCAAGGTATCGCGACCCCTGGGGCTGCTTCGCAGAGCAGGCGGTGACCACACCCGCCGCGGGATGACCGCGATGCTGGCCGCAGGAGACGTGAGCGGGTACCGAGCTGGACTAACCTGTCGTATCGGTTCTGCGGCGACGACGGTCAATGAGGAAGTAGCCGCGAGTGGAGTCCACCAGAGTGGTGCGCGACCACCCCGCTGACGGGCGTGGCTGACACGGAGAAGGCGGCCACCGCGTGATGCTTCGAAGGACCTCTCACAGTGCCTTTGAAGGAGACCAACACGATGACCGCCAACCCCATGATGGACCCTGCCCACCTGCTGGACGAGCAGCTGTCCCAGGCCAGCCCGGACCTGATGCGCTCGATGCTGCGCTCGTTCATCGACACCCTCATGTCCGCTGAGGCCGACGCCGTCTGCGGCGCGCAGTACGGCGCGTCGAGCCCGGAGCGGGTCAACGTCCGCAACGGCTACCGTCACCGCGACTTCGATACCCGGATGGGCACCATCGACGTGGCCATCCCCAAGCTGCGCTCAGGCTCCTACTTCCCCGACTGGCTGCTGGAGCGGCGCCGCCGCGCCGAACGAGCCCTGACCACCGTCGTCGCCACCGCCTACCCGCTGGGGGTCTCCACCCGCCGGATGGAGAAGCTGGTCGAGACGTTGGGCATCACCAGGTTGTCGAAGTCGCAGGTCAGCGAGATGGCCAAGGACCTGGACGCGCAGGTCGAAGCGTTCCGGACCCGCCGCCTGGACGCCGGGCCCTACACGTTCCTCGCCGCTGACGCGCTGGTGATGAAGGTCCGCGAGGACGGCCGGGTCGCAAACGTGCACGCTCTGCTGGCGGTGGGGGTCAACGCCGACGGGCACCGGGAGATCCTGGGTCTGCAGGTCTCCTCGGCCGAGGACGGAGCCGGCTGGCTCGGGTTCTTCCGCGATCTCACCGCCCGCGGCCTGTCCGGTGTCCGGCTGGTGACCTCCGACGCGCACGCCGGCCTGGTCGCCGCGATCGGGGCCACCCTGACTGGAGTGTCCTGGCAGAGGTGTCGGACGCACTACGCGGCGAACTTGATGGCGGTGACGCCGAAGACGAGTTGGCCTTGGGTGAAGACGTTGCTGCACAGCGTCTACGACCAGCCCGATGCGGGGTCGGTGCACGCCCAGTTCGACCGGCTGCTGGATGCGGTCCAGGTCAAGCTGCCGCAGGTCGCTGAGCACTTGGACGCCGCCCGCGCCGACGTCCTGGCGTTCACCGCCTTCCCGAAGGAGGTGTGGCGTCAGGTCTGGTCCAACAACCCGCAGGAGCGGTTGAACCGGGAGATCCGCCGCCGCACCGACGTCGTGGGGATCTTCCCTGACCGCGCCTCCCTCATCCGGCTGGTGGGGGCGGTGCTGGCTGAGCAGGACGATGAGTGGACCGAGGGCCGGCGTTACCTCGGGCTGGATCTGCTGGGTCGTTGCCGGCTCACGTCGATGCCCGGCGGCACCGACCCGGACGACCCCACCAGCCCGGCCGACGCCGCGCAGAGCCCGGTGGAGGTGAACTCCGACCTCACGATGCAGGCCTTGACGACCTGACCGTACGAAGCATCACGAGGAAACCGTCGTACACCACCTCTGAGGACTTGACCCAGCCGCGCCAGGTCTTCATGCGTCGATCATGTCTGCTGCGGTGCACCCGAGAGGCACCCCTTGTCAGCTGAGAGGCCCGGAGCTGACCGCTCGCAGATCGTCATGTGCGTGCGTCCGGACGTCCTGGTCAGCGGGATGCCCGCGAGGTCGACGTCGCGACCAGGCCTCCTTGGGCGCCTATGCGACCACGGGGAGGTCTTGTGCTTCCTGCGGCTTTGACGAAGACGTCGTGGTCAGAAGATGAGCTTGCAGACCAGCGCGACTGCGTAGGTCAGGGCGACGAAGCCGAGAAGAGTCAAGCTCCTCTTCATCAGAGGCGACCAGGACGCCTCAGGTATCTGCTCGAAGCCTGCATCTGCGGCAGCGATCCGAGCTTCAAGCTCAACTGCCAGAGCTTTCAGGCGTCGCTCCCGATCCAGAGCCGTCAGTAGCGATGAGGACATCGCCGCCACGGTGACCTCTTCACCTCCTTGAAGGAGGAGGGACAGCCCGCTGCTGGCGTCCACCTTCTCGATCTGGCCGTAGGGGATCCGCCAGGTCCGCAGGAGGTCAGTGACGACCAATGAGTGTTCTTGCAGTCGCAGGTGGGGTGCGACGAGCAGCCGGTAGGCGACCAAGGCGGTGAGGGCGAGCACCGCGGCGGGGTAGTGGAGCTGGTCGATGGGGACTTCGGGGCAGATCCAGATGAAGGCGATCCAGAAGCACAGCACGTACAAGGTGCCGAC
The DNA here is from genome assembly GCF_041320705.1 of Kineococcus mangrovi. NCBI lineage: Bacteria > Bacillati > Actinomycetota > Actinomycetes > Kineosporiales > Kineosporiaceae > Kineococcus > Kineococcus mangrovi. Next base: position 280,961 of record NZ_JBGGTQ010000005.1, on the reverse strand, counting down.
GGCGCGTCGTCCTCGACGTGACCACACCGTGTCGCGGATGCGCCGGCGCCGGGGTGGGACCCGTTGAGGCATGGCTGCTTGTGTGCTCCGGACCGCGTTCGGTGATTTCGCTGCTCAGCGAGTGTAGGGGCGCCGTGGCTGGGGGTGACCACACTCAGACGCCGATCACCCACATAAGCGGGATGACCGCGCGCTTCGCGCGCACCGCGACGATATGCAGGTGATCGTCGCGATCAGCTTGACTTCGCTCATCGACATGAGAGCAAGATCATCGGGCAGTCATGACGCACATAGCGGGATGACCGCGCGCCCGCGCGCACCACGGGATGACCGTGAAGTCGGTGGCGTGGGACCAGCTGTCTGGCGATGCTCGATCTGTGGCCTACCGAGAAGACCTCGCCGTCCCGCCGAACGCGAAGGGGTGGAGCGACCCTCGTCCCTGGTCAGAGGTGGAGCAGGCCATCACGACGGTGCTGGCCTCGATGATCGCCCTAGATCCTGCGAGCTGCGGCTTCACCCTGGCCTACGTGCCCTACAGCCAGCTGGGCGAGGACGAGGGAGTCGACCTGTCCTGGGAGGTCAACTTCGGGCTTCCGCACTCCGGCGAGGACGCCTACGAGCTGGCCGGTCATCCCGCCGCGGTGATCGACGAGCTCACCAAGACCCTCTCCACTACAGGTGAGGTCCCGGTCCCGAGTGAGGTGGACGACCTCGTCCAGGAGTTGGCATGGTCGTGGCGAGGATGGTCGCAGCTGCTGGCGGACGTGGCCCGGTTGTGCTGCCACCTGCCCGACGAGGACGCGGGCATGGACGTGAGCGTCGGGTACGCCCCGGCCGGGGAGTCGGGGTCGTGGAGCTGGATGGTGGCGATCCCGGTGCCGGGGACGGAGTACCCGGCCAGTGAGTGGGAGGGGAGCAGTCCCGTGCAGGTGCTGCGGGCAGCGCTGGAGGAGGCGAGCGTCTGGCTGCAGGGGCTGCCGGCGGGGCACCTGCGCGTCCTTCCGGCCCAGGAGACCGGTCAGCCACTCACCTGACTCCTGCTCACCGGGCATGACCTGCCGCGCACAACGCGGGACGATCGAGCGGTTCGAGCTATTTGGGGGGCTGGAAGGCCCATCTCCAAAGCAGACCCACGATGACGACGGTGACCACGCCGCCCAGCACGCCGCGCTGCCACGCTGTCCAGCTAGCGAGGCTGAGGAACGCTGCCGTTGTGTTCCCGGCCAGCGTGGCAGCCAGGAGCGCCACCAACACTCGACTGACGGGACGGCGACGTGGACCCGTGGGGTCGGCCTCGGGTGGCGTCATGCAGCCAGTATCCGACCGGCATCGACATGAGCCGCGCCCACACGACTTTCGTCATATGCGCGCGGTCGCGCTCGTCGGCGTGAGCGCGAGCGCGGCCACCGGCGTCACCCGGGAGCGGCGGACCGAATCGCCCCACGCCCCCGCCGGGCGACCGCTCCCCCGGCAGAGCCCGTGCAACCTCAGACGGCGCGGGCGGCGTACCGGCCGTCGCGGGCGCTGACCTCCAGCGCGAGGCCGAAGGTGTCCGACAGCGCCGCCGAGGTCAGGGTCTGCTCGACCGGCCCGGCCGCCACGACCTGCCCGGCCCGCAGCAGCAGGGCGTGGCTGGTGCCCACGGGGATCTCCTCGACGTGGTGGGTGACCATGACCGGGGTCGGGGCGTCGGGGTCGGCCGCGAGCGCCGTCAGCCGCCGCAGCAGGTCTTCGCGGCCACCGAGGTCGAGGCCGCCGGCGGGTTCGTCCAGCAGCAGCAGTTCGGGGTCGGTCATGAGGGCGCGGGCGATCTGGGTGCGCTTGCGTTCCCCGTCCGAGAGGGTGCCGAAGGCGCGTCGGGCGAGGTGGGCGACGCCGAGGAGGGCGAGCAGGTCGTCGGCGCGGGCCTCGTCGTCGGGGTCGTAGGCCTCGTTCCAGCGGCCGGTGACGCCGTAGGCGGCGGTGACGACGACGTCGCGGACCTTCTCCCGGTTCGGCACGGCCCCGGCCAGGGCGGTGCTGGCCAGGCCGATGCGGGGGCGCAGCTCGAAGACGTCGACGCGACCCAGGACCTCCCCGAGGATGCCGACGGTGCCGGAGGTGGGGAACAGGCGGCCGGCGGCGATGGACAGCAGCGTGGACTTCCCGGCGCCGTTGGGGCCCAGGACGACCCATCGTTGCCCGCTGTCCACGGCCAGGTCGACGGCGTCGAGCAGCACGCTGCTCCCCCGGCGGACGGTCACCGTGGACAGGTCCAGCACGTCGCTCATGGTGGGGACCCTAACGAGTCGTATCCTCGCCGCTGTGCTGGACCTGCCCCGCTCCGCGCGGTTGGCCGCCTGGGGCACCGGTGTGCTGAGCGCCGACGTCTCCCTGGATGCCGCCGTGGCCGCCGTGACCCGTCAGGACGAACCGCACGTGGTGCGGTGGGAGGGTGCGGCGCTGCCGGGGGTGCGGTCGGTCCCGGACGACGTGACGACGTTGCTGGCCGGGTTCGCCGAGTGCGCTGCGGGGCCCGGCGGGCGGGGTGGGTGCGGGGGGCGGTTGCTGCTGGCGCTGCCGGTGCCGGGTGATCCGCGCGGGTTGCCGGGCCCGGCCGAGGTCAACGTGGCCGCGTTGGAGGCCGGGGAGTGCGTCGTGGCCGAGGTCGACGGTCACGAGGGACGGTGGGCGCTGGTGCCGGAGGTGAGCGAGTTCGGTTCGGTCCTGGAGCCGGGGGCGTTCGTGACGTGGGCGGTGCGCACCGCCGCTGCGCGCCGGGTGCCGGACAGCTCCAGCGTGGCCGAGTCCGAGCGGGAGCTGCGGGTGGCGCTGGGTACGGCGACGCAGGCGCTGGCGAGCCTGGACGTGGCGCGCTGGCGCGAGGAGGCCGCCGACCGGATCGCCGCCGTCCGCGACGGTGGTCTCGTCGGGGACGCGGTGCCGCCGGTGACGTCGCCGCGGGCGATGCGGGTCCTGCAGACCGCTGCGCGGGTCCTGGCGATCGTGGACCTGGCCGCCGAGGACGACGGCGCGGCCATCACGAGCGTGGAGGCGACCTCGCGCGCGGGTGCGCTGCGGGAGGTCGGTGCGGTGGCGCGGCGGGCGCTGGTGGCGGCCGTCAACGCGCACGCCGAACCCGCCCGGCCCTGAGGGTGAGGGGTCTGACTGGTGAGGGGTCGGCTCACAGGTCCAGGCAGACGACCGTGGCGTCCTCGTCGGGGCCGTCGGGGCCGGCGGTCTCGAGCAGGTCGGTGATGACCTGGCGCACGACCTCGTCGGCGCTGAGGTCGCGCAGCCGGTTGGCGACCGTCTCCACGCGGCGGCGGCCGTGCTGGGGCACCGGCCCGAAGCCGTCCCCGGTGACCAGGAGGCGCTGGCCCCGGGTGAGGTCCAGGGACACGGCCCGGTAGTCGGCCTCCCCGGTCAGGCCCAGGGGGTCGTGGCGCGGAAGGTCCAGCTCCTGCAGGAACGTGTCGCGCTGGAGGTGGACCGTGGTGTCGGGACTGGCCAGGACGTGCACCCGCCACGGGTCGAAGTCCACGCGCAGCAGCAGCACGTCCACGACGTGCTCGCCGCGGTGCTCGCCGAAGACCGCCTGGTCGACGAGCCGGGCCTGCTCGGGCAGGTCCAGCCCGAGGCTGCGGGCGTGGCGCAGCGCGCCCAGGGCCAGCCCGGTCGCCGCGGCGGCCTGCCGGCCCCGGGAGCGGCAGTCCACCAGGGCCAGGTCCAGGTGCACCGGGGACACGGTGCCCGGTCGCCCGTCGCGGTGCGCCGGGGCCGTGACCACTTCCAGGTCGTGCGCCTCGGCGCCCCCGCTGGCCGAGGGCTCGGTGTGGGCGGCCGCGCGCGCCCCGAGGACGGCGACGGCGCCGGGGCCGGACTGGCGGGCCTGGATCTCGGCGGCGACGGTCCACTCCTGCGTGCGGGAGGCCAGGTGCATCCGCCGGCTGCCGGTGCTGGCGGCCTCCAGCTGCGCCCCGGCGGTCGCGACCAGGGCCAGCAGCAGGTCCGACCACCGTTCCGGTGGGCCCGCCCGCACCTGCGTCTGCGCGGCGCTCGCGCCGGGGTCGTCCTGCCCTGCGGGGGCCTGCCAGTGGACGCTGACCACGCCCAGGCGCTGCGCGGCGCGGGTCAGGGGCGCGTGCGCGACCACGACCTCGCCCTCGACCTCCACGACGAGGTCGTCCAGTCGCAGGGCCTGGCCGGCCGGGCTGCGGTCCACCGGTTCCTCCCGCGGCGCCGGCGCGTCCGCCGGGCCCCGCCAGGACACCGGGCGCAGGACCCGCCCGTCGGGGGAGCGCACCCGCAGGACGACCGCGGCGGAGTCCAGGACCTCGGCGAGCTCGGTGACCAGGACGTCGGGGGCCGTGTGCGGGTCGGCGGCCCGCAGCGCGCCGGAGAGGCGGTGGCACGCCGGGGACGTGGCGTCCGCCCGCGCCCAGGCGGGGGTGCGGACCGGCTCCGGCACCGGCCCGGCGGCCCCTTCGGGTCGGGCGGGGGCCGACGGGGTCCCCGGCGGGCTCGCGGTCTGCGGTGGCGGGACGCGCACCCCGTCCTCGACGGCCCGGCGGGCGGGGTGCTCGAGCTGGGCCAGCAGGTCGGACAGGACCTCCACCCGCGCGTCGGCCCAGCGCCCGGCGACCAGCCGCCCGCGGCGGGTCAGGGCCAGCTCGACCTCGCGGCGGTTGTCGGTGCCGTTCTGCCGGATCAGCAGACCGGCGCCGCTGAGGCGGTCCCCCAGCCGGCTGGCGGTGGACACGGCCACGCCCAGGTGCGCGGCCAGGGCGCTCACCGTCAGGGGGCCGCCGTCGGCCAGGACGGCCAGGACCCGCAGCTGGGCCGGGGTGACCGTCGGTTCGATCGCCTCCGCGGCCCGCATCGTGCCCTGCAGCACGTCGGAGGACAGCTTGAGCAGTCCACGGCGCAGGTCCTCGTCCACCGGTCCATCCTGCCGTGCCGGTTCCGGCGGTGCGGGCCGAGGTCGGCGGTGGGGGCCCGGGCGGGGAGGGCCAGGGACCGTCCAGGAGATCGGCGGCAGATCCCCAGGAGCCGGGACCGGTCCTCGGCGCGCACCTGTCGTTGCCCGGGCCTACTTTCGTAGGTGTTGCGCGACGCAAGCGTTGCGGTGCGCTCGACAGATTGGAGCCCCATGTTCCCCACGACCCTGGCGGGGGCGGAGTTCACCGCCACCTCCACCTACAGCTCCGCCCAGTACTCCCTCGTCCTGTACTCCTTCGTCGTCGCCGCCTTCGCCCTGTTCGCCACCGGGGTCTACGGGGCCAAGACGACCTCGGAGGTCTCCAAGGCCTACCGGCCGGCGGTCCTGGCCAGCACCCTCGTCTGCTGGATCGCCACGCTGGCCTACGTCGCGCTCGTCCTGGAGTGGGTGCTCGGCTTCCAGGCCTCCCCCGACGGCTCCACCTTCACCCCCCGGCCCGGCACCGTCGTCACCGAGCTGCGCTACATGGACTGGTCGGTGACCGTCCCGCTGCTGACCGTCGAGCTGCTCGCGGTCGCGGTCCTGACCCGCTCGCAGGCGTTCCGGCTGCGCACCGTCGCGGTCCCCTCGGCCTTCCTCATGATCGCCACCGGCTACCTCGGGGTCGTCTACGGCGCCGACGCGCGCCAGGGCACCGGCGCCGCCCTGTGGGTCTGGGGGGCCGTCAGCACCGTCTTCTTCGTCGTCCTGTACGTCGTGGCCTGGCGCGCCTACCGGTCCACCCGGGACGAGGTCTCCGCCGAGACCCGCACCAGCTACCGCAACGCCCTCGTCCTGCTGCTCAGCGTCTTCGGCGCCTACCCGCTGGCCTACCTCGTGCCCGCCTGGGCCGGGGCCTCCGACGCCGGCTGGGCCACCACCGAACAGCTCGTGTTCACCTTCGCCGACATCGCCGCCAAGGCCGGGTTCGGCCTGGTCATCCACAAGGTCGCCAAGCTGCGCACCGCCGAGGACACCGTGGCCGCCGGCGGCGACACCGAAGCCCACCGGACGGTGACCCTGCCCGACAGCCTGCCCGGTGAGGTCTGGGTCTCCGGCACCCTGTTGTCCGTCCCCGCCGCCGTCACGGTCAGCCCCTCCCCCTCCCCCGTCCCGAGCCACGAGGAACCGACCTTCGACGGTCGGCGGCGCTGAGGACGTGAGCGCCCACCAGGGCCCGGCGCAACGGCTGCCGGTCCCCACCCGGGCCTGGCGCGGTGTCCTGGACACCCCCGTCGCCGTCGCGGTCGCGACGGTGGCCGCGGCCGTGCTCGTCACCGCCGGCCGGTCGGCGCCGGGCACCGCGGTGGACGTGCTGACCGGGCCCGGCGCCTCCGCCGGCCCGGCCGGTGCGGCCCTCCTGCTCGCCAGCCTGCTCGTGGGGCTGCCGCACGGGGCCGTGGACCTGCTGCGCCCGGAGGTGCTGGACCCCGGGGCCACCCCCCGCTCCCGCCGCCTGGCCACCGCGGCCTACCTGGGCTGCGCCCTCACGGCCCTCGGCTGCTGGCTGCTCGCACCCCTGCCCGCCCTGCTGGCCCTGCTCGCGCTGGCCGCGGTCCACTTCGGCGCCGCCGACGACGTCACCGCCCGCTGGCGGGCCCGGGGCACCGGCCCGCTGCCCCCGACGCTGCGGGTGCTGCAGGCGCTCGCCGCCGGCACCGTGCCCGTCGCCGTCCCCCTGGGCCTGCACGGGCAGGCCGTCGAGGGGGTCCTGGACGGCCTGTCCGGTGGGCACGCCCCCGTCGTGGAGGCCTTCGCCCGCGCCGGGACCGTCGTGGCGCTGACCGCTGCCGCGGCCACCTGCGTCCTGGCCCTGGTCCGGGCCCGGTGGGCCACGGCGGGCGAGACGGCCGCCCTGACCGCCCTGTTCACGCTGGTCACCCCCCTGCTGGCCTTCGCCGTCTACTTCGGGCTGTGGCACTCCTGGCGGCAGGTCACCCGCATGGTCGCCACCGACGCCCTGCGCGAGGCGGTGGGCCCGCCGGTGGCCCTGCGGCGGTTCTGCCGGTCCGCGGCCCTGCCCACCGCCCTGACCGTCGTGGCCGGCGCGGTCGCGGTGCCGGCCGGCGGCCGCTCCGTCCTCGTGGTGGGGCTGGCCCTGGTCCTGTGCCTGACCGTCCCGCACAGCGTCGTGGTGGCCCGCACGGACCGCGGCCTGCGCTGGACCGAGCCGCCCGCCGCGGTGCACGGGCCGGTGAGCGGGTCCCGGTGGGTCCGCTCCCGGTGGATCACCGCTGGCGCCGGGGCCGTGCGCCCCGCAAAGTCGGCACGTGGACCAGACGAGCTCTGACCTGCCCGGTGCCGCCGACCGCCCCGACGAGCCCGAACCGGAGGTGGAGGACGCCTTCGACCGCCTCGTCTCCGAGGGCGAGGACCGGGTGCGCCGCCCGCTGCTGCCCTTGATCAGCGTCGGGCTGCTGGGGGGCATCGACATCGGCAGCGGCCTGCTGGCCTACCTGGTCGTCAAGCACGAGACCGGCAGCGACCTGCTGGCCGGGCTGGCCTTCTCGGTCGGGTTCGTGGCCCTGTTGATGGCCCGCAGCGAACTGTTCACCGAGAACTTCCTGGTCCCCGTCACCGCGGTCATCTCCCGCCGCGGGACCGTGCTGCAACTCCTGCGGCTGTGGGTGCTGACGCTGGTGATGAACCTCGCCGCGGGCTGGGTGGTGAGCTGGCTGATCGTCACGGCGCTGCCGGAGATCGGTCCCACGGCCGTGGCCTCGGCCGAGCACTTCGTCGAGCTCGGCGTGAGCCGGCAGTCCTTCGCGCTGGCCGTGCTGGCCGGGGCGGTCATCACCCTCATGACCCGGATGCAGCACGCCACCGACAGCGTGGGCGTCAAGATCGTGCCGGCGATCCTGTTCGGGGCGCTGCTGGCCGGAGCGCAGCTGTTCCACAGCGTCCTGGACTCCCTGCTGATGTTCGCGGCACTGCACGTCGGGGCCCCGTTCGGGTACGGGACGTGGCTGCAGCTGGTCGGGTGGGCCGTGCTGGGCAACCTGGTCGGGGGTCTGCTGCTGGTGACCGCGATCCGGGTGCTGCGCGCGCCGCACCGGGTGGCCGAGGAGCGCCGCGCCGCCGAGCAGGACCGAGCCTGAGCCCTCCCCGCCCGTCGCCCCCGCCGCCCCGGTGCCCGCAGGCGCGGCGGGGGTTCCTCAGCCCGCCGGGGGCAGGGCGGCCAGGGCCCGGTTCTCGGCCGGCAGCCGGAAGCCCAGCAGCAGCACCGCGTTCAGGACGGTGAACGCGGCCGCGGTCCACCAGCAGGACCCGACCAGGGGCAGGGCGAAGCCCTCGACCACGACGGCGACGTAGTTGGGGTGGGTGAACCAGCGGTAGGGCCCGCGCGCCACCAGCGCCAGGCCGGGCACGACGATGACGCGGGTGTTCCACCGCGGTCCCAGGGTGGCGATGCACCACCACCGCAGTCCCTGCGAGGCCAGCACCAGGACCAGCATCGGTGCGGCCAGGGCGGGCAGCACGGGCCGGTCGGCGACCCCGGCCTCCACCAGGCACGCCACCAGCAGCCCCGTGTGCAGGGCCACCATGGGCCCGAAGTGCCCGCGGCCGGTCTCCACCCCGCCGCGGGCGAAGGACCAGCGCGCGTTGCGGGTGGACACGACGAGCTCGGCCAGCCGTTCGAGGGCGGTGGCCAGGACGAGGACGACGAACAGGACGCTCACGCGGTCCCCCTCCGGTCCAGGCTGCGGTTCACACGCGTTCCAGCAGGACGGTCTCGGTGCTGACCCCGGGCCCGACCCCCAGCACCAGGGCGCGCTCCCCCGGCGCCGCGGTGGTGCGGGCCAGGACGTGCAGGACGGCCGAGCTGGACAGGTTCCCCTCCTCGGCCAGCACCCGCCGGCAGGTCGCGAGCGCCGCCGCGGGCAGGTCGAGGGCGTCGGCGACGGCGTCCAGCACCTTCGGCCCGCCGGGGTGCACGACCCAGTGGTCCACGCCGCGGGCGGCCAGGAAGGCGCGCACGTCGGCGCCGACGTGCCGGTGCAGCACGTCGGGCAGGCCCGCCGAGAGCACGATGCGCAGCCCCCGCGAGCCGGCCTGGAAGCCGAGGGCGTCGGTGGAGTCCGGCAGCAGCCGGGAGGCGTGCTCCAGCACCGCCCACCCGGGGCGGGTGCCGGCGCGCTCGGGTCCGGCCACGACGAGGGCCGTGGCGCCGTCGCCGAACAGGCCGCTGGCGACGAGGTTGGCCGCGGAGGTGTCGCCCGGCTGCAGCGTCAGGGAGCACAGCTCGACGCTGACGAGCAGCCCGACCTGGCCGGGGTGCCCGGTGAGGTGGTCCTGCAGCCGGGAGATCCCCGCGGCCCCGGCCACGCACCCCAGGCCGAACCCCGGCCAGCGCACCACGTCCCGGCGCAGCCCCACCCGCTCCACCAGCAGGGCGTCCAGGGACGGGGCGGCGACCCCGGTGACGGTGGTGAACAGCAGGACGTCGACGTCGGCGGGGGCCAGCCCGGCGCTGGCGAGCGCCCCCTTGACGGCCTGCTCGGCCAGGTCCAGGCCGACCTGGGCGAAGACGGCGTTCGCGGCCTCGAAGGCGTCGGGGCGGGTGGTGAGGTGGGCGTACCGGCTCAGCGGCAGGGCCAGGTGGCGGGTGCGGACCCCGGCGTTGGCGTGCAGCCGGTGCAGCAGCTCCCGGCGCGGACCGGGCTCGGTGAGCAGGGGCGCCAGCTCGGCGGCGATCTCGTCCTGGTCGTGGCGGTGGGTGGGCAGGACCGGTTCGACGGCCAGCACCCGGGGCCTCGCGCGCGGATCCACGGGCGCAGCCTCGCACCCGGCCCGGCGCGGCCGTCGTCCGGGGCGGCTACCGTCAGCGGTGTGAAGATCGTCCTGCCGGGGGGCACGGGTCAGGTCGGGGCGCTGCTGCGCCGGGTGCACGTCGCGCGCGGGGACGAGGTGGTGGTGCTCTCGCGCCGGCCCGAGCGGCTGGAGCCGGGGGTGCGGCACGCGGTGTGGGACGGCCGGACGCTGGGTGCGTGGGCCGGTGAGCTCGACGGTGCCGACGTCGTGGTGAACCTCGCCGGGCGGACGGTGAACTGCCGGTACACCGACGCCAACCTGCGCCAGATGATGGACTCGCGGGTGCAGTCCACCCGCGTCGTGGGCCAGGCGATCGCGGCCGCGGCCCGGCCGCCGGCGACGTGGCTGCAGATGAGCACCGCGACGGTCTACGCCGACACGCGCGGCCCGGCCCACGACGAGGACGGTGAGATCGGCGGGGCCGAACCGCACGTCCCGCTGTACTGGGAGTACAGCGTGCGCATCGCCCGCCGCTGGGAGCAGGCCCTGCAGGAGGCGGACGTCCCGGCGACGCGGAAGGTGGCGCTGCGGGCGGCGATGGTCATGACCCCCGACCGCGGCGGCGTCTTCGACGTGCTGTCGACGATGGCGCGCCTGGGGCTGGGCGGTCCGGTCGCCGGCGGCGGGCAGTACGTGTCGTGGGTCCACGGCGACGACCTCGTGCGCGCCCTGGACTTCCTGCGGACCCACCCGCAGCTGTCCGGGCCGGTCAACCTCGCCGCCCCGCACCCGCTGACGCAGGCCGAGACGATGCGGGTGCTGCGCCGCACGTGGGGACGGCCGGTCGGGTTGCCGGCGACGCGCTGGATGGCCCGGGCCGGGGCGCTGGCCCTGCGCACCGACGCCGAGCTGCTGCTGAAGAGCCGGCGGGTGGTGCCCGGCCGGCTGCTGCGCGCCGGGTTCACCTTCACCCACCCCACGTGGCCGGACGCGGCGGCCGACCTGGTCGCCCGCCGCCGCGCCCTGCCCCGCGGTCCCCGCGCCTAGAGCACCGAGCGGTAGACCTGCAGGGTCCGCTCGGCGATGGCGTCCCAGGAGAACCGCTCGACCGCGCGGGTGCGGCCCGCGGCCCCGAACGCCCGGGCCCGGTCGGGGTCGGAGACGGCTTCGGTGAGCGTGGCGGCGAGGTCGGCGACGAACCGGTCGGGCTCGACCGGGGCGCCGGTGCCGTCGGTGACCTGCTCGATGGGCACGAGCCACCCGGTGGTGCCGTCCTGGACGACCTCGGGGATCCCGCCGGTCGCGGTGCCCACGACCGCGGCGCCGCAGGCCATGGCCTCCAGGTTGACGATGCCGAGGGGTTCGTACACCGACGGGCAGACGAACACGGTGGCCTGCGAGAGGTGCTCGAGCAGCTCGGCGCGGCTGAGGTGCCGCTGCAGCCACACGACGCCGTCGCGGGTGCGCTGCAGCTCCTGCACGAGCCCGGCGACCTCGGCGGCGATCTCGGGGGTGTCCGGCGCCCCGGCGCACAGGACGAGCTGGACCTGCGGCGGCAGTTGCGCCGCGGCGCGCAGCAGGTGCGGCAGGCCCTTCTGCCGGGTGATGCGCCCCACGAAGACGACGCTGGGGCGGTCGGGGTCGACCCCGTTGGCGCGCACCAGGTCCCGGCCCTCGACGCGTTCCCACTGCGCGGCGTCGATGCCGTTGTGGACGACGTGGACGCGGGCGGGGTCCAGCGCCGGGTAGGAGCGCAGGATGTCCGCGCGCATCCCGGCGCTGACGGCCACGACGGCGGCGGCGGCCTCGAAGGCGGTCCGCTCGGCCCAGGAGGAGACCCGGTAGCCGCCGCCGAGCTGCTCGGCCTTCCACGGCCGCAGCGGTTCCAGGCTGTGGGCGGTCACCACGTGCGGGACGCCGTGCAGCAGGGAGGCCAGGTGCCCGGCCAGGTTGGCGTACCAGGTGTGGGAGTGCACCAGGTCCGCGCCTGCGGCGTCCTGCGCCATGGCCAGGTCCACCCCGAGGGTGCGCACGGCGGCGTTGGCCCCGGTCAGGGTGGCCGGCTCGGGGTAGGCGGTGGCGTCCGGCTCGGTGCGTGCGGCGCCGAAGCAGCGCACCTGCACCTGCGGGCCGCCGGGCACCGCGCGCAGCGCCGCGACCAGTTCCTGGACGTGCACGCCCGCCCCGCCGTAGATCTCCGGGGGGTACTCCTTGGTGAGCAGGTCGACACGCACGGCACGTCCTTCCCTGGGAACCGGCGCCGCGGCGGCGCACCGGCGCCCGTGTTGAGCCACCTGATGGGCAAGCCAGCGTACTGGGCCCTAGTCTGCCCCTCGTGGCCACACCGAACGTCCTCGCGATCGTCCTCGCCGGCGGGGAGGGCAAACGGCTCATGCCACTCACCGCCGACCGGGCCAAACCCGCCGTCCCGTTCGGCGGCACCTACCGCCTCATCGACTTCGCCCTGTCCAACCTGGTCAACGCCGCGTACCGCAAGATCGTCGTGCTGACCCAGTACAAGTCGCACTCCCTGGACCGGCACATCTCCCAGAACTGGCGGATGTCGAACCTGTTCGGCTCCTACATCGCCTCGGTCCCGGCCCAGCAGCGCGTCGGGCAGCGCTGGTACCTCGGCTCCGCGGACGCGATCTACCAGTCGCTGAACCTCATCTCCGACGAGCGCCCCGACATCGTCGTCGTCGTCGGCGCCGACCACGTGTACCGCATGGACTTCTCCCAGATGGTCGAGGCCCACGTCGCCTCCGGTTCGCCGTGCACCGTGGCCGCCATCCGCCAGCCCATCTCCCTGGCCGACCAGTTCGGCGTCATCCAGACCGAGCACGGCTCCTCCCGGATCGCGCAGTTCCTGGAGAAGCCCAAGGACCCCCAGGGCCTGGACGACTCCCCCCACGAGGTGCTGGCCTCGATGGGCAACTACGTCTTCGACGCCGACGCCCTCGTCGACGCCGTCACCCGCGACGCCGAGCGGGAGGACTCCAAGCACGACATGGGTGGGGACATCGTCCCCGACTTCGTCGGCCGGGGGCTGGCCTCGGTGTACGACTTCAAGGACAACGAGGTCCCCGGCGCCACCGACCGCGACCGCGCCTACTGGCGCGACGTGGGGACGCTGGACGCCTACTTCGAGGCGCAGATGGACCTCATCTCCGTCCTGCCGGTGTTCAACCTCTACAACTACGAGTGGCCCATCGTCGCCGCGCAGGACTTCTACCCGCCGGCGAAGTTCGTCCACGGCTGGCAGGGCACCTACGGGCACGCGGTGAACTCCATCATCTCCCAGGGCACCGTCGTCTCCGGTGCGCTGGTGGAGAAGTCGATCGTCTCCCCCAACGCGCGCCTGGACTCCTGGGCGCACGTGTCCGAGTCCGTCCTCATGGACGGCGTCCAGGTCGGACGGCACGCCGTGGTCCAGCGCGCCATCGTCGACAAGTTCGTCACCATCCCCGACGACGCCCGCATCGGGGTCGACGCCGAGGAGGACCGCGCCCGGGGTTTCCACGTCACCCCCTCGGGCATCACCGTCGTCGGGAAGGGACAGACCATCTCGTGAGCACCACCCCCACCGAGAACACCACCGAGAACCCCGCGGGAACTCCCGGGACCGCCGGGGACAGGCCCGCGCGCATCGGCATCCAGATCCAGCCCCAGCACGCCCCCTACCCCGCGATCCGCGCCGCCGCGGCGCGGGTGGAGGAGATGGGCGCCGACATCGCCTTCAACTGGGACCACTTCTACCCCCTGTACGGCGAACCCGAGGGCCTGCACTTCGAGTGCTGGACGATGCTCGCCGCGTGGGCCGAGGCCACCAGCCGCATCGAGATCGGCGCGCTGGTCTCCTGCAACTCCTACCGCAACCCCGAACTGCTCGCCGACATGGCCCGCACCGTCGACCACATCTCCGCCCACGGCAGCGCGCAGGACCCCGGCACCGGCCGGCTGGTCCTGGGCATCGGCTCGGGCTGGTTCGAGAAGGACTACGACGAGTACGGCTACGAGTTCGGCACCGCCGGCGGCCGCCTGGACAAGCTGCGCGACGACCTGCCCCGCATCGAGTCCCGCCTGGGCAAGCTCAACCCCGCACCCACCCGCCACATCCCCGTCCTCATCGGCGGCGGCGGGGAGAAGAAGACCCTGCGCCTGGTGGCCCGGCACGCCGACATCTGGCACACCTTCGGCGACGTGGAGACGTTCACCCGCAAGTCCGCCGTCCTGGACGAGCGCTGCGCCGAGATCGGTCGCGACCCGGGGGAGATCGAACGCTCCGTGGGGGTGGAGACCGTCGAGGACGCCGAGACGATGTACGCCGCCGGCGCGCGGCTGTTCACCATCGGGGTCGGCGGCCCCGACCACGACACCGCCGTCCTGGCCGACCTCCTCGCCTGGCGCGACGGCAAGAACGGCTGAGGGCCTCCGCACCCGGCCACGCCCGGAACCCTCCCGGTAGGGTTCCGGGCGTGCCCACCCCCACCCCGGACACCCCCTCCGGCACCCCCTCCGGCACTGCGCCCGACAGCGTTCTCGTGACGGTCACCGGACCGGACCGCCCCGGGGTGACCTCGGCGTTGTTCGCGGCCCTGGAACCCACCGGAACCCACGTGCTCGACGTGGAGCAGGTCGTCGTCGGCGGGGTCTTGACCCTGTCCGTCCTGCTCACCCGCGCCGACGCGGTGCGCGCCACCGTCGCCGGCACGCGGCCGGAGGGTCTGGAGGGTCTGGAGATCCGCTGCACCGCACCGCGCACGGACGTCACCGACCGGCCCCGCCGGCTGCACGTCACCCTGCTCGGCGCCCCCCTGCTGCCGGCGGCGGTCGCTCGCGTCACGACGGTGCTGGCCCAGGCCGGGGCGAACGTCGACCGCGTGCGGCGGATGTCGGCCGAACCGGTCACCAGCGTCGAACTCGACGTGTCCACCCGCGGCGGCCCCGACGACGTCCTGGCCCTGCGCCGCACCCTGGCCGTGGAGGCCGGCCGGCACGGCCTGGACGCCGCCGTCTCCCCCGCCGGGCTGGCCCGGATGGGCCGCCGGCTGGTGGTCATGGACGTCGACTCCACCCTCATCCAGCAGGAAGTCATCGAACTGCTCGCCGCCCATGCCGGGCGCGGGGCCGAGGTCGCGGCCGTCACCGAACGGGCCATGCGCGGGGAGCTCGACTTCGCCGCCTCCCTGCGCGAACGCGTCGCCTGCCTCGAAGGGCTCGACGTGTCCGTCGTGCAGGACGTGCGCGCCGCCGTCGCGCTGACCCCCGGCGCGCGGACGCTGTGCCGCACCCTGCACCGGCTGGGGTTCACCCTCGCCCTGGTCTCCGGCGGGTTCCTGGAGGTCGTCGGGCCCCTGGCGGCCGAGCTCGGCATCGCGCACGTGCGCGCCAACCGCCTGCAGGTCGTCCACGGCCGCTTCACCGGGCGCGTCCTGGGACCCGTGGTGGACCGGGCCGCCAAGGCCGCCGCCCTGCGGGAGTTCGCCGCCGCCGAGGGCCTGCCCCTGCACCGCACCGTGGCCATCGGCGACGGCGCCAACGACCTGGACATGATCGGCGCCGCCGGTCTGGGGATCGCCTTCAACGCCAAACCCGTCGTGCGCGAACAGGCCGACGCCGCGCTCAACGTCCCCTACCTGGACGCGGTCCTGCCGCTGCTGGGCATCACCCGCGAGGACGTCGAGGACGCCGACCTGGCCGACGAGGCCCTGGGCCGGGACTGACCCGCAGCGCTCAGCCGTGCCCCAGGGCCCACGTCGACAGCAGCGCCAGCCCCGCGATGAAGGCGATCATCACGGCGCCCAGCACGGCCAGCTTGCGGCCCCCCGAGGGGGAGGGACCGGACACTCAGTGCCCCATCCCGAGGCCGCCGTCGACCGGCAGCACCGCGCCGTTGACGTAACCGGCCTCGGCCAGGAACACCGCGGCCCGCGCGACGTCGGAGGCGTCCCCGAACCGGCCCGCCGGGATCTGAGCCCGGTACTGGGCCTGCGTGGCCTCCGGCAGCTCCCGCGTCATGTCGGTGTCGATGAACCCCGGCGCGATGACGTTGGCCGTGATGCCGCGGCCGCCCAGCTCCCGGGCGATGGAGCGCGCCAGCCCGACCATCCCGGACTTGCTGGCGGCGTAGTTCGTCTGCCCCGGCGAGCCGTACATCCCCACCACGCTGGACATGAAGATGATCCGCCCCCGCTTGGCGCGCACCATGCCCCGCACCGCCCGGCGGGCCACCCGCCAGGCCCCGGCGAGGTTGGCGTCCAGGACGGTGTCGAACTCCTCGTCGCTCATCCGCATCAGCAGCTGGTCGCGGTTGGTGCCCGCGTTGGCCACCAGCACCTCCACCGCCCCCTGCTCGGCCTCGACGGTCGCGAACGCCGCGTCCAGCGACGCCGGGTCGGTCACGTCGGCGCGCACACCGAGGAAACCGGCCGGCGCTTCCCCCGAGCGGTACGTCACCGCCACCCGGTCACCGGCGGCGGCGAACGCCTGCGCCACGGCCAGGCCGATGCCGCGGTTGCCACCGGTCACCAGGACGCTGCGCGGGGTGCGGGCGGGGGTGGGGTCGGGCATCGGGGCGGAGGGGTCGGTCGTGGAGGTCACGGCGGGGAACGTAACGCATCACACGTCCGTCCCGGTGTGCGGCCCGCGGGGGCGGGCTTACCGTTGAACGGTGCACGACCAGCGCAGTTCCGACGCACGCACCCCGCCCTCCCGGCCCGGCCAGCAGCCCCAGCACGGCCACCGCGCCCAGGAGGAGACCTTCCGGATCACCGCGGCACCGACCTCGCACACCGACGACCTCGGCGTGCGGTACCGCAAGTACGTCGTCTCGATGCTCATCCGCACCGCCTGCTTCCTGTGCTTCGCCTTCATCGACCACTGGTCGCGCTGGCTGTTCATCGCCGGTGCGGTCTTCCTGCCCTACGTGGCCGTCGTGCTGGCCAACGCCGGCCGCGAGTCGCGCGGCCCGGCACCGGACTCCTTCGACGTGACCCCCCAGGCCCCGCGCGAACCGCAGGAGCTGCCCGCGCTGGAGGCGCAGATCACCCACGTGTGGTCTCCGAACGACCCCGGCCCCTCCGGACCCGGGCCGCGGCCCGGCACGTGAGACCGGCCCGACACCGCGAGGACACCTGCCGGCACGGGGACGTTCACGGGTTGGACAGCCGCCCCGGCGGTGCCAGACTGACCGCGTGGAACCTCGCGTGGAACCCCGGGGAACGACCCACCACTCCTGGGCGGCGGCCTCGCCGCACGAACCACCCTCCGACCTCGTCTGCAGCGCCCGCGGCTGCACCCACCACGCCGACTTCGGTCTGCTGTGGAACAACCCCACCCTGCACACCCCTGAGCGCCGCAAGACGTGGCTGGCGTGCCAGGAGCACCGCGAGCACCTCAGCCGGTTCCTGGGCACGAGGGGTTTCCTGCGCGAGGTCGTCGAGGTGGCACAGTTGAGGACGTGAGGGGAGCAGGCGTGCGGGACGCCCGGCCGGCGAGCCGGAACGTCCTGCGGCTGCTGCGCGAACCGCGCTGGCTGCGCGGGCTGGCCCTGGCCGTCCTCGTCGCCCTCGTGTGCTGCGCCCTGGGCCGGTGGCAGTGGCACCGGCGCGAGGAACGCCTGGCCGCCAACGCCCCCCTGGTGCAGAACTACGACGCCGCGCCCGTGCCCGTGGACTCCGTGCTCGGCGACGGGCAGGTGCTGGCCCCCGGTGACGTCTGGACGCCCGTGCGCCTGACGGGCACCTACGACACCGACGCGACCGTCCTGGTCCGCAACCGCCCCCGCGACGAACGGTTCGGCTACGAAGTGCTGGTCCCCCTCGTCCAGGACGACGGGACGGCGCTGCTCGTCGACCGCGGCTGGCTGCCCGCCGGGGACGACTCCACCGAGCGCCCCGACGCCGTCCCCGCCCCACCGGCGGGGCGGGTGACGGTCGTGGCCCGGCTGCGGCAGTGGGAGGACGACAAGCGCGGCCGCGTCCCGGCCGGGCAGGTGACGTCCATCGCCGGCGACAGCGTCACCGCCGCCGTCGAGGGGGCCCTCGACGACCCGCCCCGCCTGCTGGGCGGGTACGCGCTCCTGGCCTCGGAGGCACCCGCCTCCGGGACCAGCCCGGCCGCCGTCCCGGCCCCGGCCCCGGCCGAACGACCGGCCGTCGACGAGGGACCGCACCTGGCCTACACGGTGCAGTGGTTCGGGTTCGCGCTCACCGCGCTCGTCGTGTGGGTCGTCGCCGGGCGGCGGGAGCTGCAGGCCCGCGCCGAAGAGGACCAGACCCCCCAGGACCCCACCCCGGGCACCACCCCGGGCACCGCGCAGGACCGGGCACCACGAGGAGCCGGCACGACGTCCGCTGCGCCGCCCGCACCCCGCCGCCGGCGCCGGCGCGAGGGGGTCGACGAGGCGGCTGAGGACGCCGAGCTCGACGCCCGCGTCGAGCACCGCTGACCGGACGGACCGTCCAACGAGGGGAACCACCACCGGCAGGAAGCCCGGTCACCCCGCGCAAATTCGCCCGTTCGGGTGCATGGGATCATGATGTGTGTCTCATCGGGCACTCTGCGCAACAATAGGCTCATGGACTTGGGCCTCACTGACCGCGTGTACATCGTCTCCGGTGCGTCCACCGGTCTGGGCCTGGCCTGTGCGAGGGTGCTCGCCGACGAGGGCGGACTGCTCGTGCTGCACGCGGCCGACGAGGAGGAGCTGGCCGCGGTGGCCCCCAGCATCGGCGACCCGGGGCGCATGCTGCTCGTGCCCGGCGACATCTCCGACCCCGGTACCGAGACCCGCCTCGTGGCCGCCGCCAACGCCCGCTTCGGCCGCCTCGACGGCGCGGTCATCTCCTGCGGAGCCCCACCGACCTCGACCGTCCTGGAGGCCGCCGACGGCGCTTGGCGAGAGGCGTTCGAGTCCAGCCTGCTCGGACCGCTGCGGCTGGCCCGCTCGGTCGGCAAGGCCGCCACCGGCGAGGGCGCCTCGATGGTGCTGCTCCTGTCGAGCACCGCGCGCAGTCCCGTCATGGACGCCGGCGTCGCCAACGGGCTGCGCCCGGGCCTGGCCATGGCCGCCAAGGCGCTGGCCGACGAGCTCGGCCCGCGCGGGGTGCGGATCAACAACCTGCTCGCCGGTCACGTCGACGCCAGCTCACCGCTGGAGTTCGAGGACCCCGCCGACCTGGCCACGGACCTGCTGGACACCATCCCGCTGCGTCGCGCCGGGCTGCCGGACGAGTTCGCCCGCGCGGCGGTCTTCCTGCTGTCCCCCGCCGCCAGCTACATCACCGGAGCCTCGTTGCTCGTCGACGGCGGGACCGACCGCTCCCTGTGAACGGGTCCGCCCGCGCCGGGCCGCCGCGGGCGGCCCGGCGGGGCGGACGACGCTCGGGGCGCCTCAGCCCCCCTGACGCGCCTTGCCGCGCGTGGCACCACCCCGGCTTCGCAGCGTGACGTCGTTCTCGCTCAGGAGCCGGTGGACGAACCCGTAGGACCGCCCCGTCTCCTCCGCCAGCGCCCGGATGCTCTTGCCCTCCGCGTACCCCCTGGACAGCTCACCGGCGAGCTGCTCGCGTTCGGACCCGCTCAACCGGGTACCGCGCTTGATCGTCTCGGTCACCTCGACCTCCTCCATGTCCACCTGTCCACGTGTCCCCGTGCTTGCGCGTCCTCGCCGACCTCAGACCCTCCCCATGGTCACCACTGGGACCCGTCCTGGCCAGTCGAAGCCGCGTCGGACCGCCCACCGCGGGCCTCTCACCTGCGAAAACGTTTCAGCGCTGCACCCGAACCGGTCTCAGGCGAGGGAGACGAGCTCGGCGTACCCGGCGTTCCACAGGTCCTCGACGCCGTCGGGCAGCAGCACGACGCGCTCGGGGCCCAGGGCCTCCACGGCCCCCTCGTCGTGCGTGACGAGCACGACGGCGCCCTCGTAGTGCTTCAGCGCGTCGAGGATCTCCGCGCGCGAGGCCGGGTCGAGGTTGTTCGTCGGCTCGTCCAGGAGCAGCACGTTGGCGCTGGAGACGACGAGGGTGGCCAGGGCCAGCCGCGTCTTCTCCCCGCCCGAGAGGACCCCGGCGGGCTTGTCGACGTCGTCGCCGGAGAACAGGAACGAGCCCAGCACCGTGCGGACGCGGGTGTCGTCCAGGTCCGGGGACGCCGAGCGCATGTTCTCCAGCACCGTGCGGTCGTGGTCCAGCGTCTCGTGCTCCTGGGCGTAGTAGCCCACCTTCAGGCCGTGCCCGGCCACGATCTGCCCGGTGTCGGGGTCCTCCACCCCGCCGAGCATGCGCAGCAGCGTCGTCTTGCCGGCCCCGTTGAGGCCGAGGATGACGACGCGGCTGCCGCGGTCGATGGCCAGGTCGACGGAGGTGAAGATCTCCAGCGAGCCGTAGGACTTGCTCAGCCCCTCGGCCATGAGGGGCGTCTTGCCGCAGGGGGCGGGCCGGGGGAAGCGCAGCTTGGCGACCTTGTCCTGGACGCGGACCTCCTCCAGCCCGTCCAGGAGCCGCTCGGCCCGCTTGGCCATGTTCTGCGCCGCGACGGCCTTGGTGGCCTTGGCGCCCATCTTGGCGGCCTGGGCCAGCAGCGTCCCGGCCTTCTTCTCGGCGTTGGCCCGTTCGCGCTGGCGGCGCTTCTCGTCGGTCTCGCGCTGCTTGAGGTAGTTCTTCCAGCCCACGTTGTACAGGTCGATCGTGGCCCGGTTGGCGTCGAGGTGGAAGACGCGGTTGACCACGACGTCGAGCAGCTCCACGTCGTGGCTGATGACGATGAGACCGCCGGAGTAGTTGCGCAGGTGCTCGCGCAGCCAGGTGATGGAGTCGGCGTCGAGGTGGTTGGTGGGCTCGTCCAGCAACAGGGTCTCACTGGCCGAGAACAGGATGCGGGCCAGCTCCACGCGGCGGCGCTGACCCCCCGACAGCGTCTTGAGCTGCTGGTCCAGGATGCGGTCGGGCAGGTTGAGGTTCGCGCAGATGCGCGCCGCCTCGCTCTCGGCGGTGTACCCGCCGAGGGCCACGAACCGGGCGTCGAGCTTGCTGTAGCGGTCCATCGCCCGGTCGCGGACCTTGGGGTCCTCACTGGCCATGTCCGCCTCGGCCCGGCGCAGCTTGGCCACGACGGCGTCCAGCCCGCGGGCGGCCAGGATCCGGTCGCGGGCCAGCATCTCGGGGTCCCCGGCGCGCGGGTCCTGGGGCAGGTAGCCGATCTCCCCCGACCGGGTCACCGTCCCCGACGCCGGCTGCCCCTCACCGGCGAGCACCTTGGTCAGCGTCGTCTTGCCCGCCCCGTTGCGGCCCACCAGTCCGATGCGGTCACCGGCGGCGACCCGGAAGTTCACCCCCTCCATCAACAGGCGCGCGCCTGCTCGCAGTTCGATGTCGGTGGCGACGATCACGGGGGCAGCTCACAGGGGCTCGGGTCGGGCAGGGGGTGGGGCCAGTCTACGAGCCGGCCGGTGGGTCCGGGCACGCCAAGGCCCCCGGACGGGGACGTCCGGGGGCCTTGGCCCGTCGGGCCGGGGTGCGTCAGACGTTGAACCCCAGGGCGCGCAACTGCTCGCGCCCGTCGTCGGTGATCTTCTCCGGACCCCACGGCGGCATCCACACCCAGTTGATGCGGTGGTCGGCGACGACGTCGGTGAGGGCCTGGGCGGTCTGGTCCTCGATGACGTCGGTCAGCGGGCAGGCCGCGCTGGTCAGCGTCATGTCGATCGTCGCGACGTTGTCGTCGGACACCGTCAACCCGTAGATGAGGCCGAGGTCGACGACGTTGATCCCCAGCTCGGGGTCGACGACGTCCTTGAGGGCCTCCTCGACGTCGGTCAGCGCCGCCGGGGTCGGCCCGTTCGCCGCACCCGTCGCTGTGGTGGTCTCGCTCACGGTGTCTCCCTGTCGTCGAGGCCGGTCAGGCGGGGGCGAGGAACCGGTCGTACCCGGTCTCCTCGAGGGACTCGGCCAGCTCCGGGCCGCCCTGCTCGGCGACCTTGCCGTTCACGAACACGTGGACGAAGTCGGGCTTGATGTACCGCAGGATGCGCGTGTAGTGCGTGATGAGCAGCACCCCGGGCGACACCGCGGCCAGCGACCGGTTGACGCCCTCGGAGACGATCTTCAGCGCGTCGACGTCCAGGCCGGAGTCGGTCTCGTCGAGGATCGCGAACTTCGGCTTGAGCAGCTCCATCTGCAGGATCTCGTGCCGCTTCTTCTCCCCGCCGGAGAAGTGCTCGTTGACGTTGCGCTCGGCGAAGGAGGCGTCCATGCGCAGGTCGTCCATCGCCTGCTTGACGTCCTTGACCCACGTGCGCAGCTTGGGGGCCTCGCCGTCGATCGCGGTCTTGGCCGTGCGCAGGAAGTTCGACACGGTGACGCCGGGGACCTCGACCGGGTACTGCATGGCCAGGAACATACCGGCGCGGGCGCGCTCGTCGACGCTCATCGCCAGGACGTCCTCGCCGTCGAGCGTGACGGTGCCGCCGGTGACGGTGTACTTGGGGTGACCGGCGATGGAGTAGGCGAGCGTGGACTTGCCGGACCCGTTGGGGCCCATGACGGCGTGGACCTCACCGGAGGCGATGGTCAGGTCGACCCCGCGCAGGATCTCCTTGACGGAACCGTCCGCCTCGTCGACCGTCACGTGCAGGTCGCGGATCTCCAGGGTGGACATTCAGTTCTCCTCAACGGGCTGGGCGGCGGGGGCGGGCGCGGTGGGGTCCTGCGCCAGCCGGCCCTCGATCGTGGTCATGAGTCGCTGCGAGACCTCGGGGATGCCGATCCGCTCGACGATGCTGGCGAAGAAGCCGCGCACGACGAGACGGCGGGCCTCCTCCTCGCTGATCCCCCGCGACTGCAGGTAGAACAGCTGCTCGTCGTCGAAGCGGCCCGTGGCGCTGGCGTGGCCGGCGCCGACGATCTCGCCGGTCTCGATCTCCAGGTTCGGCACCGAGTCCGCGCGCGCACCGTCGGTCAGGACGAGGTTGCGGTTCAGCTCGTACGTCTCGGTGCCCTCGGCGGAGGCGCGGATGAGCACGTCGCCGATCCACACCGCGTGGGCGTCGGCCCCCTGCAGGGCACCCTTGTACTCGACGTAGCTGCGGCAGTTCACGGCCGTGTGGTCGACGAACTGGCGGTGCTCGGAGTGCTGGCCGGACCCGGCGAAGTACACCCCGAGCGCGGTCGCCGACCCGCCGGGGGCGGCGTAGCCGATGTTCGCCGAGACGCGGACGGCCTTGCCGCCGAGGGTGACGACGATGTGGCGCACCTGCGCGTCGCGGCCGACGCGGACGTCGTGCTGGCCGACGTGCAGCGCGTCGTCGTCCCACTCCTGCAGGCTCACGACCGTCAGCTCCGAACCGTCGCCGGCGCGGACCTCGACGTTGCCGCGGTGGGCGCCGGACCCGACGTGCGAGAGCACGACGAGGGCCTTGGCGTGGTGACCGGTCTCGACGACGAGGTGGCCCTCGCTCGTGCGCCCGGCCTGCCCGCGGACGGTCACCAGGACCGGCTCGGTCAGCTCGACCTCGGCGGGCACGCGCACGACGTGCGCGACGTCGGTGGCGTTCCACGACGCGGCGGCGGCGCGGTCACCGGGCACGAACGCGGTCCCGGCCCCGACCTCGGCCGGGGTGCCGGTGGTGTGCTCGACGCCGGCGGGGGCGCTGACCTCGACGGCGGCGGAGTTCCCGGCGGCGCGCTCGGCGACCTCGAACAGCGGCGCGAGCTGGCGCAGCGGGGAGAACTTCCACTCCTCCTCCCGGCCCGTGGGCACCGGGAAGTCGACCACGTCGAAGGAGGTCGCCCGGGCGGCGCGCGAGGCCTCCGGGGCGGCGGGCCCGCCGTGGGTGTGCGCCCCGGAGGTGTCCACCGTGCCGGCGCGGGTGCCCGGCGCGGAGGCGGTGGTCTCTTCGTTGACCAGGGTCATCAGCCGACGGCCCCTTCCATCTGCAGCTCGATGAGGCGGTTCAGTTCCAGCGCGTACTCCATGGGCAGCTCGCGCGCGACGGGCTCGATGAACCCGCGCACGATCATCGCCATGGCCTCGTCCTCGGCCATGCCGCGGCTCATGAGGTAGAAGAGCTGGTCGTCGGAGACCTTCGAGACCGTGGCCTCGTGCCCCATGACGACGTCGTCCTCGCGGATGTCGTTGTAGGGGTAGGTGTCCGACCGGGAGATGGTGTCGACCAGGAGGGCGTCGCAGCGGACCGTCGAGGCCGCGTGGTGAGCACCCTCCAGGACCTGGATGAGGCCGCGGTAGGACGTGCGGCCACCGCCGCGGGCGATCGACTTGGAGACGATCGAGCTGGCGGTGTGCGGGGCGGCGTGGACCATCTTGGCGCCGGCGTCCTGGTGCTGGCCCTCACCGGCCATGGCGATCGAGAGGGTCTCGCCCTTGGCGTGCTCGCCCATGAGGTAGACGGCCGGGTACTTCATCGTCACCTTGGAGCCGATGTTCCCGTCGATCCACTCCATGGTCGCGCCCTCGGCGGCCGTGGCGCGCTTGGTCACCAGGTTGTAGACGTTGTTCGACCAGTTCTGGATCGTCGTGTACCGCACGCGGGCGTTCTTCTTCACCACGATCTCGACGACCGCGGAGTGCAGCGAGTCGGACTGGTAGATCGGCGCCGTGCAGCCCTCGACGTAGTGCACGTAGGAACCCTCGTCGGCGATGATCAGCGTGCGCTCGAACTGGCCCATGTTCTCGGTGTTGATCCGGAAGTAGGCCTGCAGCGGGATGTCGACGTGGACGCCCTTGGGGACGTAGATGAACGACCCGCCCGACCACACGGCCGTGTTGAGCGAGGCGAACTTGTTGTCCCCGACGGGGATGACCGAACCGAAGTACTCCTTGAAGAGCTCCTCGTGCTCGCGCAGCCCGGTGTCGGTGTCGACGAAGACGACGCCCTTCTCCTCCAGGTCCTCGCGGATCTGGTGGTAGACGACCTCGGACTCGTACTGGGCCGCGACACCGGCGATGAGCCGCTGCTTCTCGGCCTCGGGGATGCCGAGGCGGTCGTAGGTGTTCTTGATGTCCTCGGGCAGCTCGTCCCAGCTGGTCGCCTGCTTCTCGGTCGAGCGCACGAAGTACTTGATGTTCTCGAAGTCGATCCCGGTGAGGTCCGAACCCCAGTCGGGCATCGGCTTGCGGCCGAACATCCGCAGCGCCTTCAGGCGCAGCGCGAGCATCCACTCCGGCTCGCCCTTCTTCGCCGAGATGTCGCGCACGACGTCCTCGGACAGCCCGCGACGGGCCGACGCGCCGGCGGAGTCGGAGTCCGCCCAGCCGTACTGGTACTTGCCCAGACCCTCGAGCTCGGGCGGGCCCGCGGTGGTCGGGGTCTCGGAGACGGTGTCGGTCACAGTCGTCGTCCTTCCGTGGCGTGCTGGTCGTGGTGCGGGGGGGCTTGCGGGGGTTCGTGCTGGTGGAGCGCTTCGAGGGGCACGAACGTCGTGCAGACGTGGTCGCCGTGGGCGAGGGTCGCCAGGCGCTGGACCCGGGTGCCGAGGACGGTCTCGAACGTCCGCCGCTCGGCCTCGCACAGCTGCGGGAAGGCCTCGGCGACCTTCTGGACGGGGCAGTGCCCCTGGCACAACTGGACGCCCTCGGCCGCTGTTCCCCGGGCCACCGGCCGCGAGCTCGCCGAGAACCCCTGGTCGGCCAGCGCCCGCACGAGGGCGTCGACCCGCTCGGGCAGCGGACCGTCGAGACCGGCCAGGGCCTCCTCCAGGCCGGCGAACCGGCGGCGGGCGAAGTCGGTGACGGCCTCGGGACCGAGCGTGTCGGCCAGGTACTGCAGGGCCGTGAGCGCCAGCTCGTCGTACCCGGCGGGCAGGTCGTCGTGACCGGCCGAGCCGATGACGTACTCCTTCGCCGGGCGCCCGCGGCCCCGACGGGCCCCGGGCCGGGGGTCGCGGACCTCGAGCACGCCGTCGGCGACCATCGCGTCGAGGTGGCGGCGGACCGCGGCACCGGTGAGACCGAGGACCTCGGCGACGCGGGCCGCGCTGACGGGGCCCAGCTCGGCGACGCTGGTGCGGACGCGGGTGCGGGTGCGGGCCTCCTCGACCCCGGGCAGGCTCTCGCCCACCGGGGCGGCCGTCCGTCCCGGTGAGGCTGTCCTCACCATTTCCACAACATCCATGTTACCTAATTGACCCGCTCGTCCGGCACCACCCCCCGGCGAGCGGTCGGGCGCGCTACTACCTCCCTCGTAGACTGCGTCCTCGTGGTGCTCGGCTCCCCCTCCCCCGCGGCGACGACGGACGGCGACGCAGCCGCGGCCGTCGAGGTCCGCGACCTGCGCAAGACCTTCGGCGCCGGGCCCGCCGTCCTGGCCGGGCTGTCCTTCACCGCCGCGCACGGCCGGGTCACCGCGGTGCTGGGCCCCAACGGGGCCGGCAAGACGACCACCGTCGCGATCTGCGAGGGGTTGCAGCGCGCCGACTCCGGCACGGTCCGGGTGCTGGGCCTGGACCCCGTCCACGACGCCGCCGCCCTGCGGCCCCGCGTGGGCGTCATGCTGCAGGACGGGGGGCTGCCCACCGGGGTCTCGGCCCACGAGGCCCTCGCGCACGTGGCCGCCCTGCACACCGACCCCCTCGACCTGCGGGCCCTGTCCGAGCGGCTGGGCCTGACGTCCTTCGCCCGCACCCGGGTGCGCCGCCTGTCCGGCGGGCAGCGGCAACGGCTGGCGATGGCCTGCGCGCTGGTGGGCCGCCCCGAGCTGGTCTTCCTCGACGAGCCCAGCGCGGGCCTGGACCCGCAGGCGCGCCTCGCGGTCTGGGACGTGGTGCGCCAGGTGCGGGCGGCCGGGGTCGCGGTCGTGCTGACCACCCACCTCATGGAGGAGGCCGAACGCCTCGCCGACGACGTCGTCGTCGTCGACCACGGCCGCGTCGTGGCGACCGGCACCCCCGCGGAGCTGACCTCGGGGCCGGCCGCGCTGACCTTCCGCTCCCGGCCGGGCCTGCCCACGCGGGACCTGGCGCGCGCCCTGCCCGTCGGCGCCGACGTCGACGAGGTCGAGACGGGCCGCTACGCCGTCACCGGCGTCGAGGTCGACCCGCGCGTGGTGGCGACCGTCACGAGCTGGTGCGCCTCGCACGACGTCCTGGCCGAAGGCATCGGCCCGGTCCGCAAGACCCTCGAGGACGTGTTCCTCGACCTGACCGGGAGGACCCTGCGGTGAGCACGTCCCTGACCAGGCCCGCGGACGGGCTCGACTTCACCCCCGGCGGGGCCTCGGCCCCCTTCGCCCGGCGCGTGCTGCGCCAGGCCCGCTTCGAGGCCACCATCGCGCTGCGCAACGGTGAGCAGCTGCTGCTGACGCTGCTGCTGCCGGCCCTCGTCCTCGTCGGCGTGACCCGCGTGACCTCCCTGGACCTCGGGTCCGGGGACCGCCCGGCGCTGGCCCTGGGCGGGGTCCTCGCCCTCGCGGTCGTCTCGACGGCCTTCACGGGCCAGGCCATCGGTACCGGTTTCGACCGCCGCAACGGGGTCCTGCGGTTGCTGGCGACCTCGCCGCTGGGGCGCGGCGGGTTGCTGGCCGGCAAGGTCCTGGCCGTCCTGGCCCTCGTCGTCGTGCAGGTCGTCGTGCTCGGCGCCCTGGCCGCGGCGCTGGGCTGGTCGCCGTCGGGCCGGCTGGTCCTGGCGGTGCCCGCCGTGCTGCTCGGCGTCGCGGCCTTCACCGCGCTGGGCCTGCTGCTGGCCGGGACCGTGCGGGCCGAGGGGACGCTGGCCGTCGCCAACTTCGCGTGGGTGCTGCTGCTCGCCGGGGGCGGGCTCGTCCTGCCCTCGCCCCTGTCCCCCGTCACCGACCTGCTGCCGTCCGGCGCGCTCGGCACCGCGGTCCGCGAGGCCCTGGGGGCCGGGACGCTCGCCGCCGGCCCGCTCGTGGTGCTGGCCGTCTGGGCGATCGCCGGCAGCCTCGCCTGCGCGCGGTGGTTCCGCTGGGAGTGAGCTCACCGGCGCTCGGGCGGGTGTCGTGCCGGCCCCGAGCGCGTTCGTCGCGGTCGACGCCGCGCTGACCGGACGTCGGCGCACCCCCACCACGAGCGGCGGTGCAGGAGCGCCGCCGGAGCGGCACGTCCCGGCCCGCTGCGTCGCGGTGGACGGGGTGCGGCGCACCACGTGCGCGGTGCGCCGCGTCTCCGGGCGGCGCGCCGGTGCGCGTCCGGGTGCCCCACCGTCACGACGGGCGGGGCCAGCGTCGCGGCTGGGGCCGACCAGGTCAGAACGGCCAGGGGATCCGCACGAACGGGTCGAGGGCCACCGCCACCGACAGCAGCGTCAGGTACGTGATCGACCCGTGGAAGACGCCCATGGGCGAGATGCGGCGCAGCTGCTCCAGCGTGCCCGCGTCCCGGCCACCGGTCTCCCGCTCGAAGCGCGAGGCGCGCCGGTGCAGGCCGATCGTCTGCCCCAGGAAGGCCAGGCCGAGGGCGAGGGCGGCGACGCCGTAGAGGACCCCCGCGCCGCCGAGCGGCACGAGGAGCAGGGAGCACAGGACCATCGCCACCGTGTAGGCGACGACCTGGCGGGAGACGGTCGTCGGCGTGGCCACCACCGGGAGCATGGGCACACCCGCGTTGGCGTAGTCCTCGCGGTAGCGCACCGACAGCGGCCAGTAGTGCGGCGGGGTCCACAGGAAGATGACCCCGAACAGGACGAAGGGCGCCCAGCTCAGCGAGCCCGTCACGGCCGTCCAGCCGATGAGCACCTGCATGCAGCCGGCGACGCCGCCCCAGACGATGTTCTGGGAGGTGCGGCGCTTGAGCAGCAGCGTGTAGCCGACGACGTAGAGCAGGATCGCCGCGACGGCCAGGGCCGCCGACAGCACGTTGACGAAGGCCACGAACAGCGCGGTCGAGGTCAGGCCCAGCACGGCGGCGAACGCGAGGGCCTGGCGCGGGCTCACCGCACCGGTGACCAGCGGCCGGTTCTCGGTGCGCTTCATCAGCGCGTCGATGTCGCGGTCGAAGTAGCAGTTCAGCGTGTTGGCGCAGCCGGCGGCCAGCGCCCCGCCGACGAAGGTCGTCAGCACCAGCCGGCCCGACGGCAGACCGCCCGCCGCGAAGAGCATCACCGGGATCGTCGTGATGAGCAGGAGCTCGACGATGCGCGGCTTGGTCAGGGCGAGGTACGCCGCGGCCCGGGGGAAGCGCGGGGGGCGCCCACCGCGGCGCCGGCCCAGCAGGCTGGTCCGGGAGTGCGCGGGGGCGTCGGAGAGACGCGGGTCGGCGACGGTCACAGTGTCCTCAGGGCGAGGCGGCAACGGGCAGCCTCGAGCTTACGCCTCTGCTACGCGCTGTCGTACCCGGGAGGGCGTCGCGGGCGCGTCGGCGCCACCGCGGCCTCACCCCCGCGGGGGTGCACCCCTGCCCAGCTGCGGCCCACCCGCGTGCGAGTAGGCTCCTCGCAGGCGACGCGCCCCACACCGCCGCGAGCGACGGCCACGGAGCGTCACCACACAGAACGCCTCGGACGCCGGACCGGAACACCACGGTCCCGGCCGCGACGGAAGACGACAGAGCGGACCAACGGCCGGTCCCCACCGCCATCCGGGCGCTGGGCGGTCAGCTGGTTCGCACGGGAGGAGACACGTGAGCCAGCCCCTCGAGTGGAGCGAACTCGACACGAAGGCGGTCGACACCGTCCGCGTCCTGGCCATGGACGCCGTGCAGCGCGCCGGCAACGGGCACCCGGGTACCGCGATGAGCCTGGCCCCGGTGGCCTACCTGCTGTTCCAGAAGATGCTGCGGCAGGACCCGGCCGACCCGGACTGGGTCGGCCGCGACCGGTTCGTGCTCTCCTGCGGGCACTCCAGCCTCACGCTCTACGTCCAGTTGTACCTGGCCGGCTACGGCCTGGAGCTGGACGACCTGAAGGCCCTGCGCAAGTGGGGCTCGAAGACCCCGGGCCACCCCGAGCACGGGCACACCGCCGGCGTGGAGATGACCACCGGTCCCCTGGGCCAGGGCCTGTCCTCGGCCGTCGGGATGGCCATGGCCGCCCGCCGCGAGCGCGGCCTGTTCGACCCCGAGGCCGCCCCCGGCACGAGCCCGTTCGACCACCACGTCTACGTGCTGGCCTCCGACGGCGACATCGAGGAGGGCGTCACCTCCGAGGCCTCGGCCATCGCCGGCGTCCAGGAGCTGGGCAACCTCGTCGTCATCTACGACCAGAACCACATCTCCATCGAGGACGACACCGCGATCGCCCTCGGGGAGGACACGGCCAAGCGCTACGAGTCCTACGGCTGGCACGTCCAGACGATCGACTGGACCAACGGCGGCGAGGGCGAGTACACCGAGGACGTCGCCGGGCTGCACGCCGCGCTCGAGGCCGCCAAGGCCGAGACGTCCAAGCCGTCGATCATCGTGCTGCGCACGATCATCGCCTACCCGGCGCCGAACGCCCAGAACACCGGCAAGTCGCACGGCTCGGCCCTCGGCGAGGACGAGGTCAAGGCCACCAAGGAGCTGCTCGGGTTCGACCCCGAGGCCGAGTTCGCCGTGGCCGACGACGTCCTCGCCCACACCCGCGCCCTGCGCGATCGCGCCAAGGACGAGCACGCCGCGTGGCAGCAGGAGTTCGACGCCTGGCGCGCCGGCGCCGGTGAGCGCGCCGAGCTGTTCGACCGGATGCGCACCCGCACCCTGCCCGCCGGCTGGGAGCAGGCACTGCCGGTCTTCGAGGCCGGCACCTCCATCGCCTCCCGCAAGGCGTCCGGTGAGGTCCTCAACGCCCTCGCCTCGACCCTGCCGGAGCTGTGGGGCGGCTCGGCCGACCTGGCCGAGTCGAACCTGACGTCGATGAAGGGCGAGCCGAGCTTCCTGCCGGAGAGCCGCACGACGAAGACGTGGGAGGGCAACCTCTACGGCCGCACCCTGCACTTCGGGATCCGCGAGCACGCCATGGGCGCCATCCTCAACGGGATCGCGCTGCACGGCGGCACCCGCCCCTACGGCGGCACGTTCCTCGTCTTCAGCGACTACATGCGCCCGGCGGTCCGCCTCGCGGCGATCATGCAGCTGCCGGTGACGTACGTGTGGACGCACGACTCCATCGGTCTGGGCGAGGACGGCCCGACGCACCAGCCCATCGAGCACCTCGCCGCGCTGCGCGCCATCCCGGGCCTGGACGTCGTCCGGCCCGGTGACGCCAACGAGACGGCGTGGGCGTGGCGCACGATCCTCGGGCACACCGACCGCCCGGCCGGTCTGGCGCTCTCGCGCCAGAACCTGCCGACGTTCGACCGCTCGCAGGACGGCTGGGGCGACGCCTCCGGCGTGGCCAAGGGCGCGTACACCCTGGTGGAGAGCTCGGCCGCCACCCCGCAGGTCATCCTCATCGGCACCGGCTCCGAGGTCCAGGTCGCCGTCGCGGCCCGCGAGAAGCTCGAGGCCGAGGGCGTCCCCACCCGCGTGGTCTCGATGCCGTGCCGGGAGTGGTTCTCCCAGCAGGACCAGGCCTACCGCGACACCGTCCTGCTGCCGCAGGTCAAGGCCCGCGTCTCGGTCGAGGCCGCCCTGGCCTTCGGCTGGGAGGGCATCGTCGGTGACGCCGGCCGCTCGGTCTCGATCGAGCACTACGGCGCGTCGGCCGACTACCAGGACCTGTACCGCGAGTTCGGCCTGACCGACACCGCGGTCGTGACCGCTGCGAAGGAATCCCTCGCCGGTCTGCAGTGAGCACCACCCCGGGGGCCCGCACCGGCGGGCCCCCGGGACCTCGTGCGGGCGCCGTCCCGGCGCCCACCACCCCGTGGACGAAGGAACGGAGCAATCCCGTGAGCGACACCACCAGCACCCCCACCAGCACCAGCCCCACCCTCGAGGCCCTGCACCAGCACGGCGTCTCGGTCTGGCTCGACGACCTCTCCCGCGAGCTGACCGACGGCGGGGAGCTGCAGCGCCTCGTCGACCTCGGCGTCCTGGGCGTCACGTCCAACCCGACGATCTTCGCGACGGCGCTGTCCAAGGGCGACCGCTACACCGAGCAGGTCTCCGAGCTCGTCGCCGCCGGCGCCGACACCGAGAAGGCCGTCTTCGAGATCACCACCGAGGACGTCCGCCGCGCCTGCGACGTCCTCAAGCCGGTCTTCGACCGCACCGACGGCCTCGACGGCCGCGTCTCCCTCGAGGTCGACCCCCGCATGGCGCGCGACACCGCCGCCACCGAGGGGTCCGCCCGCACGCTGTGGAAGGCCGTGGGCCGGGAGAACCTCTACATCAAGATCCCCGCCACGGTCGAGGGCCTGGCCGCCATCACCACCGCGCTGTCGGAAGGCATCAGCGTCAACGTCACGCTGATCTTCTCCCTGGACCGCTACCGCGCGGTGATGCAGGCCTTCCTCACCGGCCTCGAGCAGGCCAAGGTCAACGGCCACGACCTCTCCACGATCGAGTCCGTGGCGTCGTTCTTCGTCTCCCGCGTCGACACCGAGATCGACAAGCGGCTCGACGAGATCGGCACGGAGGAGGCGAAGGGCCTGCGCTCCCAGGCGGGCCTGGCCAACGCGCGCCTGGCCTACCAGGCCTACGAGGAGGTCTTCTCGACCCCGCGCTGGCAGGTCCTCAAGGAGGCCGGCGCCCGTCCACAGCGTCCGCTGTGGGCCTCCACCGGGGTCAAGGACCCGAACCTGCCCGACACCCTCTACGTCACCGAGCTCGTGGCGCCGAACACCGTGAACACCATGCCCGGCAAGACGCTCGACGCGACCGTCGACCACGCCGAGGTGAGCGGTGACACCGTCCGCGGCTCCTACGGCGAGGCCCAGAAGGTCCTCGACGACCTCGAGCGCCTGGGCATCTCCTACACCGAGGTCGTCGACCTGCTCGAGACCGAGGGCGTGGACAAGTTCGAGAAGAGCTGGACCGAGCTGCTGCAGACCGTCACCGACGAGCTGGAGCGCGTGAAGACGCAGGCAGACGCCCGGTGAGCCCCACGCGGGTGACGCACGCGGTGAACCCGCTGCGCGATCCGCGGGACCGCAGGCTCCCCCGGATCGCCGGTCCCTGCGGCATGGTGATGTTCGGCGTGACCGGTGACCTGGCGCGCAAGAAGCTCATGCCGGCGATCTACGACCTGTCGAACCGGGGGCTGCTGCCCCCGGGGTTCGCCCTCACCGGGTTCGCCCGGCGCGACTGGGTCGACCAGGACTTCGGCAAGATCGTCTACGACTCGGTCCGCCAGCACGCCCGGACCCCGTTCCGCGAGTCCGTGTGGGCCCAGCTGGCCGAGGGGTTCCGCTTCGTGCCCGGGGAGTTCGACGACGACGAGGCGTTCGACCAGCTCGCCGCGACGGTCGCCGACCTGGACCGGGTGCGCGGCACCGGCGGGAACCACGCGTTCTACATGTCGATCCCGCCGCGGTTCTTCCCCGTCGTGGCCAAGCAGCTGGCGCGCAGCGGGTTGAGCGCCCAGCACGGCGACCAGTGGCGCCGCGTCGTCATCGAGAAGCCGTTCGGGCACGACCTGGCCTCGGCGCGCGAGCTGAACGCCGTGGTCGAGGACGTCTTCCCCCCGGACTCGGTGTTCCGCATCGACCACTACCTGGGCAAGGAGACGGTCCAGAACATCCTGGCGCTGCGCTTCGCGAACCAGATGTTCGAGCCGCTGTGGAACGCCAACCACGTCGACCACGTGCAGATCACCATGGCCGAGGACATCGGCATCGGCGGCCGTGCGGGGTACTACGACGGCATCGGCGCGGCGCGCGACGTCATCCAGAACCACCTCCTGCAGCTGCTGGCCCTGACGGCCATGGAGGAACCGGTCTCCTTCGAGGCGGCCGACCTGCGCGCCGAGAAGGCCAAGGTGCTCTCGGCCGTGCGGCCGTTGAAGGACCTGGCCCGCTCGACGGCCCGCGGGCAGTACGCCTCGGGCTGGCAGGGCTCGGAGTTCGTCAAGGGCTACCTCGACGAGGACGGCATCGACCCGGCCTCGAGGACCGAGACGTTCGCCGCCGTCGAGCTGGAGATCGACACCCGCCGCTGGGCGGGTGTGCCGTTCTACCTGCGGGCGGGCAAGCGCCTGGGCCGGCGCGTGACCGAGATCGCCGTCGTCTTCAAGCGGGCGCCGCACCTGCCGTTCGAGCGGACCGCGACCGAGGAGCTGGGCCAGAACGCGCTGGTCGTGCGGGTCCAGCCGGACGAGGGCATCACCATGCGGTTCGGGTCGAAGGTCCCGGGCACCGCGATGGAGGTGCGGGACGTGACGATGGACTTCGGCTACGGGCACGCCTTCACCGAGTCCAGCCCCGAGGCGTACGAGCGGCTCATCCTCGACGTCCTGCTCGGGGACCCCCCGCTGTTCCCGCGGCACGAGGAGGTCGAGCTGTCCTGGAAGATCCTGGACCCGATCACCTCGTTCTGGGCCAAGAACAGCCGGCCCGAGCCGTACCCGTCGGGCACGTGGGGGCCGCCGTCGGCGGACGCCATGCTCGAGCGGACCGGCCGGCAGTGGCGGCGACCGTGACGCGCACCGAGGAGGTCTCACGATGATCATCGACCTGCCCAGCACGTCGACGAGCGCCATCAACAAGGCGCTCATCGACCTGCGCGACTCCGGCGGGGCCGTGGCCCTCGGCCGGGTCCTGACGCTCGTCGTCGTCACCGACGACGCCCACGCCGAGGACGCCATCTCCGCGGCCAACGAGGCCAGCCGCGAGCACCCGTGCCGGGTGCTCGTCCTCGCCCGCGGCACCAAGCGCGGGGCGGCCCGCCTGGACGCGCAGATCCGGGTCGGCGGGGACGCCGGGGCCAGCGAGGTCATCGTGCTGCGCGCGTACGGCCCGCTCGTCGAGCACGGTGAGACGACCATCGTCTCCCTGCTGCTGCCGGACGCGCCGATCGTGGCCTACTGGCCCGGCGCGGCCCCCGAGGACCTGCGCACCGACCCCATCGGCCGCATCGCGCAGCGCCGGATCACCGACTCCGCGGAGTCGCGCGACCCGGCGAAGGCCCTGGCGGCGCGGCGGGCCACCTACCGCGAGGGTGACACCGACCTCGCGTGGACCCGCCTGACGAACTGGCGCGCGCTGCTCGCGGCCGCGCTGGACCAGCCGCCCTACGAGCCGGTCACGTCCATCACGGTCGCCGGCGCTCCGGACAGCCCGAGCACCGAGCTGCTCGCCGCCTGGCTCGCCGCCAAGCTCAAGGCGCCCGTCGTGCGGGCCCGGACCCGTCGCGGCACCGGCGTCCAGAGCGTCCGGCTCGAACGCCGGTCCGGCGCGGTGGAGCTGATCCGCCCCGACGCGACGGTCGCCACGCTGACCCAGCCGGGTCAGCCGGACCGACGGCTCTCCCTGGCCCGCCGGCAGGTGAAGGACTGCCTGACCGAGGAGCTGCGGCGCCTGGACCCCGACGAGGTCTACGGCGAGGTGCTGCGCGACGGCCTGCCGCAGGTGAGCAGGAAGGTCATGTCCGCCCGCGACGCCGAGCACGCCGGGAAGCTGTCCGGCAGCCGGGGGGCGGCGGCGCGCCAGGCCGCCGCCGAGGCCGCCTCGGCGGTGGTCTCGGAGCAGATGAAGGGGGCCCCGCCGGAGCAGGAACGTTCCGACGGCACCTCCCCCGTCGCGGGTGAGGCCCCGGAGTCGCAGACCCCGCAGGTCCGGTCCACCCAGAAGCGGGCGGCCGCCGCGACGAAGACGGCCGCCCAGAAGACGACCGGGCAGAAGACCACTGCGAAGAAGACCACCGCGAAGAAGACGACGGCCGCCAAGACCGCGAAGAAGACGGCACGGACGACGACGAGGCGCGCGGCGGTGGACCGGTGAGCCGTCAGGCCGTCTCCGTCGTCCGGTACGGCTCTGCCGAGCTGCTGGCCGCGGCCACCGCCGACCGGCTCCTCACCGCGCTGGCCGACGCACAGGCGGCGCGGGGGGTGGCGCACCTGTCCCTGACGGGCGGCACGATCGGCGGCAAGACGCTGGCGGCGGTCGCCGGCGCGGCCGGTCGGGACGCCGTGGACTGGCGCCGGGTGCACTTCTGGTGGTCCGACGAGCGGTTCCTGCCGACGGGCGACCCGGAGCGCAACGCCACGCAGGCCCAGGACGCCCTGCTGGACGCGCTGGACCTCGACGTGTCCACCGTGCACTACCCCCCGGCCACGGACGGCCCCGACGGGGACGACCTCGACGCGGCCGCCGCCCGCTACGCCGCCGAGCTGCTGCAGTTCGGCGACGGGGCGGAGGTCCCTGCGTTCGACGTCCTGCTGCTGGGGATGGGGCCCGACGGGCACGTCGCCTCCCTCTTCCCGGGCCACCCCGGGCTGGCGCGTGACGAGTCCAGCGTCGTCGGGATCCGGGAGTCCCCCAAGCCGCCGCCGCTGCGGGTCTCGTTCACCTTCGGGGCCATCGCACGGGCCCGGCAGGTGTGGCTCGTCGCCGCCGGCGCCGAGAAGGCCGCCGCCGTCGCCCGCGGCGTCGCCGCCGGCGAGGTCTCCGAGACCCCGGCCGCCGGCGTGTTCGGCACCGAGCGGACGCTGTGGCTCGTCGACGAGGCTGCTGCCGCCGACCTCTGAGCCCGGTCCGGCACGGACGAAGGCCCCCCGCACGGTGTGCGGGGGGCCTTCGTCGTCCGTGGAGCGGGCGGGATCAGCGGATGAGGCCGCGCGCTCGCAGCGAGTCCAGGGCCTCGTTGAGGATGGCCTCGCCGTCGGCGTCGGAGCGGCGCTCCTTCACGTACGCGAGGTGCGTCTTGTAGGGCTCGTTCTTCGGCGGGGCCGGCGGGTTGCTCCGGTCCGTGCCGGCGGGGAACCCGCAGCGCGGGCAGTCCCACGTCTCCGGCGGCTCGACCCCGGACTCCTCGGCGAAGCTGGGCTTCGTCTCGTGCCCGTTCGCGCACCAGTAGGAGATGCGGATCCTCGGCGCGGTGTCGCCGCGCTCCGCCTCGCCCATGGGGCCGGCGCCGACCCTGCTGCCCCGGATGGCGTTGCCACCTGCCACGTCGGTCGTCTCCTCAGAACTCGTTGGTGAAGCGCTCGACCAGGCCGAGCAGCACGACGGTCGCGAACCAGACGCAACCGACCGT
The DNA here is from genome assembly GCF_041320705.1 of Kineococcus mangrovi. NCBI lineage: Bacteria > Bacillati > Actinomycetota > Actinomycetes > Kineosporiales > Kineosporiaceae > Kineococcus > Kineococcus mangrovi. The sequence goes on along the minus strand of NZ_JBGGTQ010000005.1, from coordinate 244,223 downwards.
GATCGTGAACCGGTTGAGGTTCCGCTCGGCCATGCTCGACCCGGACAGGCTCGTCGTGACGCCACCGCCGAACATGTCCGACAGGCCACCCCCCTTGCCCTTGTGCAGCAGGATGAGCAGGGTCAGGAAGAGGCTGGAGATCGCGAGGATCACCTGCAGCACGATGCGGAGGACGCTCACGCCGCTCAGCCTAGGCCATCACGGGCCGTCCTCAGGCCGGGTGATCGCGGAAGCGCACGATCGCGGCGAAGTCGCCCGCGTCCGTGCTGGCGCCCCCGACGAGGGCCCCGTCGACGTCCGGCTGCTTCATGATCGAGGCGATGTTGGCGGGCTTCACGCTGCCGCCGTAGAGGATCCGCACCGCGTCGGCCGTCGTCTGGTCGAACTGCTCGGCCACGGCCGAACGCAGCGCGGCGCACACCTCCTGGGCGTCCTCGGGCGTGGCGACCTCGCCGGTCCCGATGGCCCACACCGGCTCGTAGGCGAGCACGAGCCCGGCGACCTGCTCGGCCGTCAGGCCGGTGAGGGCCTGCACGACCTGCCCGACGGTGTGCTCGACGTGCTGCTCCGCCTTGCGGACCTCCAGCGGCTCCCCCACGCAGACGACGGGGACGAGCCCGCCGGCCAGGGCCTTCGCCGTCTTCGCCCGCACCACCGCGTCGTCCTCGCCGTGGTGCTGGCGGCGCTCGGAGTGCCCGACGGCCACGTAGGTGACGCCGAGCTTGCTGAGCTGGGCCGCGGACACCTCACCGGTGTGGGCACCCGCGTCGTGCTCGGAGACGTCCTGCGCGCCGAGGCGGATCGACAGCTTGTCGCCGTCGATGAGCGTCTGCACGGTGCGCAGGCTCGTGTGCGAGGGCAGGACGGCCACCTCGACGGCGGAGTAGTCGTGCTTGGCGTCCTTCAGGGTCCAGTCCAGCTTCTGCACCAGCAGGGTGCCCTGCTGGTGGTCCAGGACCATCTTCCAGTTGCCGGCGATGAGCGGGGTGCGGGGCATCGGTACGCCTTCCAGCGGGGTGTGTGGGCGGGGTCGCGGGGTCAGTCGAGGACGTCGAGGCCGGGCAGCTGCCTGCCCTCGAGGTACTCCAGGCTCGCCCCACCACCGGTGGAGATGTGCCCAAACTGCTCGTCGGCGAAGCCGAGGGTGCGCACGGCCGCCGCCGAGTCGCCGCCGCCGACGACGCTGAACGCGCCGGAGGAGTCCTTCGCCTCGACGAGGGCCTGCGCCACGGCGCGGGTGCCGCCGGCGTAGGGCTCCATCTCGAACACGCCCATGGGGCCGTTCCAGAACACCGTGCGGGCGTCGGCCAGGGCCGCGGCGAAGGCCCGCGCGGACTCGGGGCCGATGTCGAGACCGAGCCGGTCGGCCGGGATGGCGTCGGCGGGGACGACCTGCGGGTCGGCGTCGGCGGCGAACGCCGTCGCGGCCACGACGTCGGTGGGCAGGACGAGCTGGACGCCCTTGTCGCGCGCGGTGTCCAGGTAGCCGCGGACCCGGTCGAGCTGGTCGGCCTCCAGCAGGCTCCTGCCGACCTCGCGGCCCGTCGCGGCGAGGAAGGTGAAGACCATCCCGCCACCGACGAGCAGGCGGTCCCCCGACGTCAGCAGCGAGCCGAGGAGGTTGTCGATGACCCCGAGCTTGTCGGAGACCTTCGAGCCGCCCAGGACGACGGCGTAGGGCCGCTCCGGGTCGGTGGTCAGGCGCTGCAGCACCTCGACCTCGGTCGCCACGAGACCACCGGCGGCGTGCGGCAGCCGCAGCGCGACGTCGTAGACGCTGGCGTGCTTGCGGTGCACGGCGCCGAACCCGTCCGAGACGTACGCGTCGGCCAGGGCGGCGAGCTCGTCGGCGAACGCGCCGCGCTCGTCGGCGTCCTTGCTCGTCTCACCGGCGTTGAACCGGATGTTCTCCAGCAGCAGGAGCTGGCCCTCGCGCAGGGCGGCCACGGCGGCGGTGGCCTCCTCGCCGACGGTCACCGGGCAGAAGGCGACGTCGACGCCCTCCAGCAGCTCGGCGAGGCGGGCGTGCACGGGGGCCAGGGAGTACTTCGCCTCCGGCGCCCCCTTCGGGCGGCCGAGGTGGGCCGTCACGACGACGCGGGCCCCGGCGTCCAGCAGGCGCCGCAGGGTGGGCACGGAGGCGCGGATGCGGCCGTCGTCGGTGATGACGGGCTGCTCGCCGGAGTGGTCCAGCGGCACGTTGAGGTCGCTGCGGACGAGGACCCGCTGGCCGGCGAGGCCGCCGAGCTGGGCCTCGAGGTCGTCGATGGTCTTCATGGACGTTCCCTTCTGCTGCTGCCCGGCCTGCTGGTGCGGCCCGGGGTCCGGACGGACGACGGCCCGGGCACTGCGCGTGCGCGAGTGCCCGGGCCGGAACGTGTCAGAGGCTCAGAGCGAGGAGCCCACGAGCGTGACGAGGTCGACGAGGCGGTTGGAGTAACCCCACTCGTTGTCGTACCAGCCGACGACCTTGACCTGGTTGCCGTTGACCTTCGTCAGGCCGGAGTCGTAGATGCAGGACGCCGGGTCGGTCACGATGTCGGAGGAGACCAACGGCTCGTCCGAGTACACGAGGTAGCCCTTGAGCGGACCGTCGGCCGCGGCCTTGTAGGCGGCGTCGACCTCCTCGGCGGTGACCTCGCGGCCCAGGGTGACCGTGAGGTCGGTCGCCGAGCCGGTCGGGACCGGCACGCGCAGCGCGTAGCCGTCGAGCTTGCCCTTGAGCGTCGGCAGGACCAGGCCGATGGCCTTGGCGGCCCCCGTCGAGGTCGGGACGATGTTGAGGGCGGCGGCGCGGGCGCGGCGCAGGTCCTTGTGCGGGCCGTCCTGCAGGTTCTGGTCCGCGGTGTAGGCGTGGACCGTGGTCATGAGGCCGCGCTCGATGCCGAAGGCGTCGTCGAGGACCTTGGCCAGCGGGGCCAGGCAGTTGGTGGTGCAGGACGCGTTCGAGATGAGCGAGTGCTTCGAGGCGTCGTAGTCGGAGTCGTTGACGCCCATGACGACGGTGACGTCGTTGTTGGTGGCGGGCGCGGAGATGACGACCTTCTTGGCGCCGGCGGCCAGGTGGGCCTTCGCCTTCTCGCCGTCGGTGAAGAAGCCGGTGGACTCCACGACGACGTCGACGCCCAGGTCGCCCCAGCCGAGGTTGGCGGGGTCGCGGTCGGCGAGGACCTTGACGCTGGTGGAACCGACGACGATCGAGTCGCCCTCGACGCGGACGTCCTCGGACAGCTTGCCGAGGATCGAGTCGTGCTTGAGCAGGTGCGCCAGCGCCTTGGCGTCGGTGAGGTCGTTGACCGCCACGATCTCGACGTCCGCCCCCTGCGCGAGTGCGGCGCGGAAGAAGTTGCGGCCGATGCGGCCGAATCCGTTGATCCCGACCCGAGTGGTCATGCGCTCTCCATCCCTTGACGCACCCCGTGACCGGGCGGGCCGGGTGCGTCTCGTGCGTCCCGTACGTGATGAGTGCTGGTGCCGTCCCCCGCCGAGGGCCGGGGAACACCTGCCGCGGGCCCCGCGGCGTCGCCCCGACCTTATGGCCTGCGTCACGTCCGCGCGGACCCGGGGGGTCCGTGCCCGCGCGGGGGCCGGGTTCAGGCGTCCAGCATGTCCGCCGTGAGACCGGACTCGGTGCCGGGCAGGCCCAGCTCGATCGCCTTCTTGTCGGCCATCCCGAGCAGCCGCCGGATGCGGCCGGCGATGGCGTCCTTCGTCATGGGCGGGTCGGCGAGCTGGCCGAGCTCCTCCAGGCTGGCCTGCTTGTGCTCCAGCCGGAGCCGGCCGGCCTGCAGCAGGTGGTCGGGGATGTCGTCGCCGAGCAGTTCCAGGGCGCGCTCGACGCGGGCGCCCGCGGCGACCGCGGCCCGGGCCGAGCGGCGCAGGTTGGCGTCGTCGAAGTTGGCGAGGCGGTTGGCCGTGGCCCGCACCTCCCGGCGCATCCGCCGTTCCTCCCACGTCATCATCGCGTCGTGCGCGCCCAGGCGCGTCAGCAGCGCCGAGATGGCGTCCCCGTCGCGCAGGACGACCCGGTCGACCCCGCGCACCTCGCGGGCCTTGGCCGACAGGTCCAGGCGCCGCGCCGCCCCGACGAGCGCGAGCGCCGCCTCCGGGCCCGGGCAGGTGACCTCCAGGGCGGCGGAGCGGCCGGGTTCGGTGAGGGAGCCGCGGGCCAGGAACGCACCGCGCCAGGCGGCCTCGGCGATCTGGGTGGAGCTGGAGACGATGTGCGAGGGCAGCCCGCGCACGGGACGGCCGCGGCCGTCGAGCAGGCCGGTCTGGCGGGCCAGGGACTCCCCGTCGCGGGCCACCCGCAGGACGTACCGGGTCGCGCGGCGCAGTCCGCCGGCCTGCACAACGAGCAGGTCGCTGGGGTGGCCGAACACGTCGGCGATGTCGCGCCGCAGCCGCCGGGCGATGGAGGCGGAGTCGAGCTCGGCCTCGATGACGATGCGCCCGGACACGATGTGCAGGCCGCCGGCGAAGCGCAGCATCACCGACACCTCGGCCTTGCGGGCCGCCGTCGTCGTCACCGGCAACCGGCTCAGCTCGTCCTTGACCGCCGCCGTCATCGCCATGGCGCGTCCTCCCGGGGGTTCCTCGTCGGCTGTGCGTGTGCTGGTCCGTCGGCTCGTCCGCGTGCCGGCTCCTCGCCGCGCGTCCTCACGGTCCGGCCGCGAAGACGTCACGGTAGGCCGCCGCGAGCCGCAGCGCGTCGTGCCGGGGGGTGCCGTCGCCGACGGACATGGTGCGCAGCAGCAGCTGCGCGCCCAGGGAGTCGGCCACCGCGCGCAGGGCACCGACGTCGGTGACGGCGACCGGGTCGGCGAGGACGGCGTCCACCCGCAGGCCGGGCGCGTGAGCGGCGAGCACCTCCAGGTGGGCCTCGGCGCTGAAGCCGTCGGTCTCCCCCGGTTGGACGGCGAGGTTGAGGGTGACGCAGGTCCGCGCGGAGGTCCGCGTCAGGGCCTGGGCGAGCCCGGGGACCATGAGGTGCGGCAGGACGCTGGTGAACCAGGACCCGGGGCCGAGCACGACCCAGTCGGCGGTCGTGACCGCCTCGACCACCTCGGGCCGCACGGGCGGGTCCGGGGGGAGGAGCCGGACGGCGCCGACGCGTCCGGTGGTGGAGGCGACGGCGACCTGGCCGCGCACCTCGGTGGTCTCCTCGGGAGCCCCCGGGACGAGGCCGAGGACGTCGGCCACGATGTCGAGGGGGACGGCGGCCATGGGCAGGACCCGGCCGCGGGCGCCGAGGAGGCGGCCGACCCAGTCCAGGCCGGCGACCTCGTCGCCGAGCAGCTCCCACAGCGTGGCGATGAGCAGGTTGCCGGTGGCGTGCTGGTGCAGGGACCCCTCGCTGGTGAAGCGGTGCTGCAGCACGTCGCGCCACGTCCGGCCCCACTCGGAGTCGTCGCACAGGGCGGACAGGGCCATCCGCAGGTCCCCGGGGGGCAGACCGCCGAGCTCGCGGCGCAACCGGCCCGAGGAGCCGCCGTCGTCGGCGACGGTGACGACGGCGGTGAGCCGGTCGGTGAGGTGGCGCAGCGCGGACAGGGACGCGGACAGGCCGTGGCCGCCGCCGAGGGCGACGACGGCCGGGCTCGTCGGGGGGACCGGCGCGGTGGCGGGCCCGACCGTGGGGACGAGACCGGTGGGGAAGCTCGTCGAGGAGGGGTGGTGCGACTCCGGTGGCGTGCTCACTCACGCCCCAGGTCGCGGTGGAGGACGCGGACGGGCACGCCGTCGCGGCGCAGCCGGGCGCCGAGCTCCTCGGCCATGGCCACCGAGCGGTGCTTGCCGCCGGTGCAGCCGATGGCGATCGTCGCGTACCGCTTGTTCTCGCGCCGGTAGCCGTCGAAGACGGGGGACAGCGCGGACTCGTAGCCGTCCAGGAACGGGGTGGCGCCCTGGGCGGCCAGGACGAAGCGGGACACCGGTTCGTCCTGGCCGGTGAGGGGGCGCAGGTCCGGTTCCCAGTGCGGGTTGGGGATGAAGCGGACGTCGGCGACGTGCTCGGCGTCGGCCGGGGTGCCGTACTTGAAGCCGAAGCTCATGACGGTGACGCGCAGGTCCTCGGCGCGGTCGGCCTCGAAGAGGGAGGCGACGAGGGACCCGAGCTGGTGGACGTTGAAGGAGCTGGAGTCGACGACGACGTCGGCGCGGGCGCGCAGCTCGCCGGTGAGGACGCGTTCGCGGGCGATGCCGTCCACGATGCGGTCCTCGCCCTGCAGGGGGTGGGGGCGCCGGACCGACTCGAAGCGGCGGACGAGGACCTCGTCGGTGGCGTCGAGGAACAGCACGCGCGGGGAGACGTGCCGGGTGTCGAGCGAGGCGAGGGCGCCGGTGAGCTCGGCGAAGAAGCTGCGGCCGCGGACGTCGACGACGACGGCCAGGCGCGGGATGGCCTGCCCCGCCCGGGCCGCGAGCTGGGCCAGGGGTTCGAGCATCTGCGGGGGCAGGTTGTCGACGACGTACCAGCCCAGGTCCTCCAGGGCCTTGCCCGTCGTGGAGCGCCCCGCCCCCGACATCCCGGTGATGATGAGCAGCTCGGGCCGTCGCGGCCGTGCTGGCCCCGCCCCCGTGGCCTCCACCGTCTCCTGCACGCGCTCATCCTGTCATCCCGGGCGTGTCGGCGACGACGGGGTCAGGACTCGCCGCGGTCACGCGGTCACCAGCCGTGGTGGGTCTGGTCCGGCGGGCTCAGTCGAGCAGTTCGCCGGTGGCGGTGTTCACCGCCGGTTCGGGCGCCGGGGCGCTCGCGAGCGCCTCGACGACGGCCCGGGCGGTCTTGGTCCCCATGCCGGGCACGGCGGCCACCTCTTCCTCGCTGGCGGCGCGCAGCTTCTTGACGGAGCCGAAGTGCTTCAGCAGGGCCGTCCTGCGGGCCTGGCCGAGCCCGGGCACCCCGTCGAGGGCGGAGGTCGTCATCGCCTTGGACCGCTTGGAGCGGTGGTAGGTGATGGCGAAGCGGTGGGCCTCGTCGCGCACGCGTTGCAGGAGGAACAGGCCCTGGCTGGTGCGGGGCAGCACGACGGGGTGCTCCTCCCCCGGCAGCCACACCTCCTCCAGGCGCTTGGCGAGCCCGCACAGGGCCACGTCGACGACGCCGACGTCGGCCAGGGCGCGGGCGGCGGCCTCGACCTGGGGCCGGCCGCCGTCGACGACGACGAGGTTGGGGGTGTAGGCGAAGCGGCGGGGCCGGCCGGTCTCGGGGTCGAGGCCGGCGAGGACCTCACCGCCGACCGCCCCGGAGGTCTCGACCTCCACGCCGTCGGCGGTCTCGGTGATCGGCGCGGGCTGTCCCGGCGCGCCGTCCTGCTCCGAGCGCACCCGGCGGAACCGGCGGGACAGGACCTCGCGCATGGCGCGGGTGTCGTCGAGGCCGCCCTCCTCGCCGCGCACCGCGAAGCGGCGGTAGTCGGCCTTCTTGGGCAGGCCGTCCTCGAAGACGACCATGGACGCGACGACGTTGGTCTCCTGGGTGTGCGAGACGTCGTAGCACTCGATGCGCAGCGGCGCCTCCTCCAGCCCGAGCGCCTCCTGCAGCTCCTGCAGGGCCAGGCTGCGGGTCGTGAGGTCCCCGCCGCGGCGGGTCTTGTGCAGGGCCAGGGCCTGGGTGGCGTTGCGGTGCACCGTCTCCATGAGGGCGCGCTTGTCCCCGCGCTGGGGGACGCGCAGGTCGACGCGGGACCCGCGCAGCTCGCTGAGCCAGTCCTCCACGTCGGCCTCGACGGTGGCGGGCAGCTCGGGGACGAGCACCTCGCGCGGGACGCCCTCGCCGGACTCGCCGCCGTAGACCTGCAGCAGCAGCTGCTCGACGAGCTCGGGGGTGTCGACGTCCTCGACCTTCTCGGAGACCCAGCCGCGCTGGCCGCGGACGCGGCCGCCGCGGACGTGGAAGACCTGCACGGCGGCCTCGAGCTCGTCGTCGGCGATGGCGAAGACGTCGGCGTCGGTGGCGTCGGGCAGGACGACGGCGGACTTCTCCAGGGCCTTGGTGAGGGCGCCGACGTCGTCGCGCAGGCGGGCGGCGCGCTCGTAGTCCATCTCGGCGGCGGCGGCCTTCATCTCCCGCTCGGCGCGGCGGACGAACTTGGCGGTGTTGCCGGCCATGAAGTCGCAGAAGTCCTGCGCGAGGTCCTTGTGGTCCTGGGGGGAGATCTTGCCGACGCAGGGCGCGGAGCACTTGTCGATGTAGCCGAGCAGGCAGGGCCGGCCGACCTGGCCGGCGCGCTTGTAGACGCCGGTGGAGCAGGTGCGGACGGGGAAGACGCGCAGCAGGAGGTCGACGGTCTCGCGGATGGCCCAGGCGTGGGTGTAGGGGCCGAAGTAGCGGGTGCCCTTGCGCTTGGCCCCGCGCAGGACCTGCACGCGCGGCACCTCCTCGCCCATGGTGACGGCGAGGTAGGGGTAGGACTTGTCGTCGCGGTACTTGACGTTGAACCGCGGGTCGAACTCCTTGATCCAGGAGTACTCCAGCTGCAGGGCCTCGACCTCGGTGGACACGACGGTCCACTCCACGCTGGCGGCGGTGGTGACCATGGCCGTGGTGCGCGGGTGCAGCGCCGACAGGTCCTGGAAGTAGTTCGCCAGGCGCGCCCGCAGGCTCTTGGCCTTGCCGACGTAGATGACCCGGCCGTGCGGGTCGCGGAAGCGGTACACCCCGGGTTCGAGCGGGATCTCCCCCGGCTTGGGGCGGTAGGTGGCGGGGTCGGGCACGGCTCCGAGGGTAGGTCGCTCCTCCGACAGGGGCCCGGCACCCCCGGGGCCGCGGCGAGGGCCGACCTCGCGTGACGGTGAGGTCACTGTCCGGGACCGGCCGTGCGGGGCACGGGTGAACTCCGTCCCGGACGGCCCGGAGCGCTCGGTGGCGCGCGCGGTCGTGCCCTAGCGTCCGCGCGTGCCCACCCCGACGCTCAGCCCCTCGGTCCCGCTCCCGGCGGCGGGCGCTCGCCCGCCGGTGCCGCGCCGGCCGCTGGGCTTCCCCGTCGGCGAGGGCGCTCCCGGACCGGTCGCGGTCGTGGTGGGCGATCGCCTCGACGTGGTGCGGACGGCGGAGGTCGTGCACCGGCTCGGGGCGGCCGGGCTGCTCGTGCGCGCCGGTGCGGCCGCCGGGTCCGCCGCGGGCACCCCCGCCGGCGCGTGCGTGGACGTGGCGGCGCCGGAGGGCCCGCGGGGCCGGGTGCTGGGCGAGCTCGTCACCGCCCTCACCACCGCCTTCGCCGAGCACCGGCCCTCGGCCGTGGTGGTGCACGGCGGCGGGAGCGCGGCCCTGGCGGGCGCGCTGGCCGCGAACGCGGCCGGGCTGCACCTGGTGCACCTCGGCGCCGGGCTGCGCAGCCACGACCGGCGCACCCCCGAGGAGCACCACCGCCGGGTGGTCGACGGGCTCGCCGACCTGTGCTGCGCGCCGACCGCCGCGGCCGTGGCGGCCCTGCGCGCCGAGGGGGTCGCCGACGAGCGCATCCTCCTCACCGGTGACCCCGTCGTGGAGGCGGTCCACCGGCTGCTGCCCGACGACGGGACGCAAGAGGCGGTGGCCGCCGCTCTGGGCCTGCCGAGCGGGTACGTGCTGCTGACGGTGGACCGGCCCGAGCACACCGACCGGCCCGCCCTGCTGGCGCAGCTGCTGACCGAGGTGAGCACGCTCCTGGACGCCGGGACCCCCGTCGTGGTCCCGGTGACCGCCTCGACCGGGGACCGGTGGCGCGAGGCGGGGTTCGCGCCGCTCCTGGACCGGTGCACGGTCCTGGGCCCGCTGGACCCCGTGCAGGCGGCCGTCGTGCAGCACCGGGCCGCCGTCCTCGTCTCCGACGCCGACGGCGTGGCCGAGGAGGCCTCCGTCCTCAAGCGGCCCCTGCTGCTCGTGCGCCGCTCGAGCGAGCGGCCGGAGGTGCTCGGCACCTTCGCCACCCTCGTCCCGGGCGGGCTGCGCCTCGCGAGCGCCGCCCTCGGCGTCCTGGCCGCGGACCCTGGCCGGTGGCGGGCCGTGCCGACCCCCTGCGGGGACGGCTCGGCCAGCCGCGTCGTGGTCGAGCAGGTGGTCAAGCTCGTCGTCTCGGCCTGACCGGCGCCGGGCCCGGCGTCAGCTCGCCTCAGCTCGCCTTGGCCCGGCGCCGGCGGGTGCCGGCGGTGGCGGTCGTGGTCCGCAGGATCTCGGCGAGGAACTGGCCGGTGTAGCTGGCCGGGGCCGCCGCGACGTCCTCGGGGGTACCGGTGCAGACGACGGTCCCGCCGCCGTTGCCGCCCTCGGGGCCCATGTCGACGATCCAGTCCGCCGACTTGATGACGTCGAGGTTGTGCTCGATGACCAGGACGCTGTTGCCCTTGTCCACCAGGCCCTGGACCACCCCGAGCAGCTTGCGGATGTCCTCGAAGTGCAGGCCGGTCGTGGGTTCGTCGAGGACGTAGACGGTGCGCCCGTTGGACCGGCGCTGCAGCTCCGAGGCCAGCTTCACGCGCTGGGCCTCACCGCCGGACAGGGTCGTGGCCGGCTGCCCGAGGCGGACGTACCCCAGACCGACCTCGGTCAGCGTCGCCATGTACCGCGAGATCGCCGGCACCGCGGCGAAGAAGTCCGCGGCCTCCTCGATCGGCATGTCCAGCACCTCGGCGATCGTCTTGCCCTTGAAGCGCACCTCCAGGGTCTCCCGGTTGTACCGGGCCCCGTGGCACACCTCGCAGGGGACGTACACGTCGGGCAGGAAGTTCATCTCGATCTTCAGCGTGCCGTCGCCCGCGCACGCCTCGCAGCGCCCGCCCTTGATGTTGAAGGAGAACCGGCCCGGCTGGTACCCGCGCAGCTTCGACTCCGGTGCGGAGGCGAACAGCTTGCGGATGTGGTCGAAGACGCCCGTGTAGGTGGCGGGGTTGGACCGCGGGGTCCGCCCGATGGGGCTCTGGTCCACGTGGACCACCTTGTCGAGGTGCTCCAGCCCCTCCACCGACTTGTGCCGGCCCGGGACCCGGCGGGCGCCGTTGAGCCGGTTCGCCAGCACCGTGTAGAGGATGTCGTTGACCAGCGTCGACTTCCCCGACCCCGACACCCCCGTCACCGCGACGAGCTGGCCGAGCGGGAACTCGACGGTCACGTCCTTGAGGTTGTTCTGCCGGGCCCCCGTCACGACGAGCGTGCGCCCGTCCCGCGGGCGGCGCTGGGCGGGCACCTCGATGGCGCGGGCGCCGGAGAGGTACTGCCCGGTGAGCGACCTCGGGTTCTCCAGCAGCCCCTGCAGGTCCCCGGAGTGCACGACCTCCCCGCCGCGCTCGCCCGCCCCCGGGCCGAAGTCGACGATCCAGTCGGCGACGCGCACGGTGTCCTCGTCGTGCTCGACGACGATGAGGGTGTTCCCCAGGTCCCGCAGCCGCGTCAGGGTGTCGATGAGGCGGCGGTTGTCGCGCTGGTGCAGGCCGATCGAGGGTTCGTCCAGGACGTAGAGGACGCCCACCAGGCCCGAGCCGATCTGGGTGGCGAGCCGGATCCGCTGCGCCTCACCGCCGGACAGCGTGCCCGAGGGCCGCGACAGCGACAGGTAGTCCAGGCCGACGTCGAGCAGGAACCCCAGGCGGGCCTGGATCTCCTTGAGGACCTGACCGGCGATCTTCTTGGCGCGCGGGGACAGCTGCATCGTGTCGAGGAAGCGCGAGCACTCGTCGATCGGCAACGCGCAGATGTCGGAGATCGAGTGCCCGGCGATCTTCACGGCCAGCGAGGTGGGCTTGAGCCGGGCGCCCCGGCACACCGGGCACGGCGTCTCGCGCATGTACCCCTCGTAGCGCTCCTTGGAGGAGTCCGACTCCGTCTCGGCGTGCCGGCGCTTGACGAACTCGATGACCCCCTCGAACCCGGTGGAGTAGGAGCGCTCCCGGCCCCAGCGGTTCCGGTAGCGGACGTGGACCTGGTGGTCCTTGCCGTGCAGCAGGGCGTCCTTGGCCCGCTTGGGCAGGGCCCGCCACGGCGTCGACGTGGAGAAGGACAGGTCGTCGGCGAGCGCGGTGACGAGCCGGGTGAAGTAGTCGGCCGCCCCCCCCGTCCACGGGGCGATGGCGCCCTCGTCCAGGGACAGGTCCTCGTCCGGGACGACGAGTTCGGGGTCCACCTCGAGCTGGGTGCCGATGCCGGTGCACTCCGGGCACGCCCCGAACGGGGAGTTGAAGGAGAAGGAGCGCGGCTCGATCTCGTCCAGCTCCAGGGGGTGCTCGTTCGGGCACGCCATCTTCTCGGAGAAGCGCCGCTCCCCCTCGGGACCCTCGGCGTCGACGAGGTCGGCGACCAGCAGACCCGAGGACAGGGCCAGGGCGGTCTCGACGGAGTCGGTGAGGCGGCGCTTGACGCCGTCCTTGACGACGAGGCGGTCGACGACGACCTCGATGGTGTGCTTGAGCCGCTTCTGCAGCGTCGGCGGGTCGTCGAGGGGGACGACCTCGCCGTCCACGCGGGCGCGGGCGAAGCCCTTGGCCTGCAGCTCGCGGAACAGCTCGGCGTACTCGCCCTTGCGCTCGCGCACCACGGGGGCCAGGACCTGGAAGCGGGTGCCGTCGGGCATCTCCAGGAGCTGGTCGACGATCTGCTGCGGGGTCTGGCGGCCGACGGGCTCGCCGCAGACGGGGCAGTGCGGCGTGCCGGCGCGGGCGAAGAGCAGGCGCAGGTAGTCGTACACCTCGGTGATCGTGCCGACCGTCGAGCGCGGGTTGCGCGACGTCGACTTCTGGTCGATCGACACCGCCGGGGACAGCCCCTCGATGAAGTCGACGTCGGGCTTGTCCATCTGCCCGAGGAACTGGCGCGCGTACGCGGACAGCGACTCCACGTAGCGGCGCTGGCCCTCGGCGAAGACGGTGTCGAAGGCGAGGGAGCTCTTGCCCGACCCGGACAGGCCCGTGAACACGACGAGGCTGTCCCGGGGGAGGTCGACCGAGACGTTCTTGAGGTTGTGCTCCCGGGCGCCCCGGACGAGGAGGCGGTCGCCCGGGGTGCGGGCACCGGTCACCGGGTGTGCCGCCGCAGCGGCGGAGGTCCTGCCGCGGCGAGCGCCGCCGCTGCCCTGGGCGGGCACGGTCTGCTGGGAGGACGCGGTCTTCGCCGACGCGGTCTTCGAGGGGGTCCGGGATGCCACGGGGCAACCCTAGGCGTCACCTCCGACACGAGCCCGCGGGCAGCTCCTGGCCACGGTCCCGGTCCGGGCGGAGGGACCTGCGCACGGGCGGGGCGTGAGGACTGCACGGGTCGACGTCCACCGTTCGGAGGACGCAGGTAGTTGAGCGTTCTGCTTACCCTCGGTTCATGGCTCCACCCGGATCGGCTCTGCAGGAAGCGCGCCCCGCCGCCCCCGACGAGACCGCGGGAGGCGCCGGCCCCGCGGACCCGGTGCCGGCCCGGTGGCTGGACGACGACGAGCAGGTGACCTGGCGGACCTTCCTGTCCGCCACCCAGCTGCTGCTCGACCGGTTCGACCGTCAGCTGCAGCGGGACTCCGGCATCCTCCTGACGTACTACGAGATGCTCGTCCGGCTCTCGGAGGCCCCGGGCCGCTCGCTGCGCATGAGCGAGCTCGCCGAGTCCTCCTCCTCCTCCCGCAGCCGCGTCTCGCACGCGGTGGCCCGCATGGAGGAGCGCGGCTGGATCCGCCGCGAGGCCTGCCCCACCGACGGTCGCGGGTTCCTCGCCGTGCTCACCGACGAGGGCTCGGCCGCGCTGGCCTCGGCCGCCCCCGGGCACGTGGACACGGTGCGCGGCACGCTGTTCGACCAGCTCTCCGCCGAGCAGCTGCGGCAGCTGCGGGAGATCAGCACCGTGCTGCTGGACCACCTGCAGGCGACCGGGAGCGTGTCCTCCGTCCCGCCCGCCCCCGACCGCGCCTGACGCGGCGGGGGATGGCGGCCACGCCGTCACGCCGTCGGGTGCCGGCCGGTCAGGAGGGGACGGCCGGCCCCCGTTCGTGCCGTCGGTGATCAGGCCCCCTGCGCCGCGCGCATCCCCCGCAGCTCCTTCTTCAGGTCCCCGACCTCGTCGCGCAACCGCGCCGCCAGCTCGAACTGCAGCTCGGCGGCCGCCGAGTGCATCTGGTCGGTGAGCTCCTGGATGAGGTCGGCGAGGTCGGCCTGCGGCATCCCGGCCCGCGGTTCGGGACCCACCTCGCGGCCGACGTTCTTCCCCTTGGCGCCCTTGGCGCCCTTGGCGGGCGTGGGGGCCTTGCCGCGCGACTGCGACCGCCCGCTGCCCCCGGGCCCGCCCTTGGCCGCGGCGAGCAGCTCGGCGGTGTCGGCGTCCTCGCGGGCGATGAGGTCGGTGATGTCGGCGATCCGCTTGCGCAGCGGCATCGGGTCGACGCCGCGTTCGGTGTTGTAGGCGATCTGCTTCTCGCGGCGGCGGTTCGTCTCCTCGATGGCCTCGGCCATGGACGGGGTGACCGTGTCCGCGTACATGTGGACCTGACCGGAGACGTTGCGGGCCGCGCGACCGATCGTCTGGATCAGCGACTTCGACGAGCGCAGGAACCCCTCCTTGTCCGCGTCGAGGATCGCCACGAGCGAGACCTCCGGCAGGTCCAGCCCCTCGCGCAGCAGGTTGATGCCGACGAGGACGTCGTAGTCGCCCTGGCGCAGCTCGCGCAGCAGCTCCACGCGGCGCAGGGTGTCGACCTCGGAGTGCAGGTACCGCACGCGCACGCCCTGGTCGAGGAAGTAGTCCGTGAGGTCCTCGGCCATCTTCTTCGTCAAGGTGGTGACGAGGACGCGCTCGTCCTTGGCCGTGCGCAGCGAGATCTCGTGCAGCAGGTCGTCGATCTGCCCCTTCGTCGGCTTGACGACGACCTCCGGGTCGACCAGACCCGTCGGGCGGATGATCTGCTCGACCACCCCCCGGCCCCGGGACAGCTCGTAGTCCCCCGGCGTCGCCGACAGGTAGACCGTCTGGCCGGTGCGCTCGAGGAACTCCTCCCAGCGCAGCGGCCGGTTGTCCATGGCGCTGGGCAGCCGGAACCCGAAGTCGACGAGGGTCCGCTTGCGGGACATGTCGCCCTCGTACATCGCCCCGATCTGCGGCACCGTCACGTGCGACTCGTCCACGACGAGGAGGAAGTCCTCGGGGAAGTAGTCCAGCAGCGTGTTCGACGCCGACCCCGGCCCGCGGCCGTCGAGGTGGCGGGAGTAGTTCTCCACCCCCGAGCAGGCACCGACCTGGCGCAGCATCTCGATGTCGTACGTCGTGCGCATCCGCAGCCGCTGGGCCTCCAGCAGCTTGCCCTGCTGCTCCAGCTCGGCCAGCCGCTCGGTCAGCTCGGCCTCGATCGTGCCGATGGCCCGTTCGAGCCGTTCGGGCCCGGCGACGTAGTGCGAAGCGGGGAAGACGTAGACCAGCTCCTCCTCGCGCAGCACCTCCCCCGTCAGCGGGTTCAGCGTGTAGAGCTTGTCGATCTCGTCGCCGAAGAACTCGATCCGCAGCGCGTGCTCCTCGTACTGCGGGATGATCTCGACCGTGTCCCCGCGGACCCGGAAGGTGCCGCGGGTGAAGGCCAGGTCGTTGCGGGTGTACTGCTCCTCGACGAACTTGCGCAGCAGCTCGTCGCGCTCGATCGTGTCGCCGACCTTGAGCGTCACCATCCGGTCGACGTACTCCTGCGGGGTGCCGAGACCGTAGATGCACGACACCGTCGCGACCACGACGACGTCGCGGCGGGTCAGCAGCGAGTTCGTCGCCGAGTGCCGCAGCCGCTCGACCTCGTCGTTGACCGAGGAGTCCTTCTCGATGTACGTGTCCGACTGCGGGACGTACGCCTCGGGCTGGTAGTAGTCGTAGTACGAGACGAAGTACTCCACCGCGTTGTTCGGCAGCAGCTCGCGGAACTCGTTCGCCAGCTGCGCGGCGAGCGTCTTGTTGGGGGCCATGACGAGCGTCGGTCGCTGCACCTGCTCGATGAGCCAGGCCGTCGTGGCCGACTTCCCCGTCCCCGTCGCGCCGAGCAGCACGACGTCCTGCTCCCCCGCGTCCACCCGCCGTGCCAGCTCGGCGATGGCGGTGGGCTGGTCCCCGGAGGGGGAGAACTCGGAGACCACCTCGAAGGGGGCCACCCGGCGCTGGAGGTCTGTCGTCGGCCGCATGGGGGAAGACTAGGTCGGACCTCCGACACGGGCCCTCCGGGCGAGGCCCGCCTCGACCTCGACCAGGACCGCGCACCCCGGGTCGGCGCTGGCCCACCGCCCCTGACCTGCCCGGACGTACCCCAGGCCGGCCAGTCCGCCCTCGGCGGACACGACCGTGCGCAGCGGCCAGGCGCCGGTGGCGGTGAGCCGGGCGGAACCGGCCGCCCGTTCCAGCCGGGCCAGCACGCGGCGCTCGTCCCCCTCGGCGGGCGTCCCGGCGGGCAGGGCCCCCGGCCGGCCGGTGCGCGTCCCCTCCTCGAAGGGGACGAGCCGTTCGCTCCACAACCGCCCGACGAGCCCGGGCAGCGGGTCGGGCGCCGCCGGGTCCCGGCGCGGGTTGGGCAGCAGCACGTCGGCCGCCGTCCTGCGCTCCTCGTCCCCGGCCTGCGCGGCGATGCGGGCCCGGGCCGCCTGCGCGTCCATGCCCCGCTCGGTGACGAGCCGGCGCTCGCGCTCGGTGGCGTCGGCGTCGACGACCACGACGAGCGGGTACGTCGGGGCGGCCCCGGTCTCCACGAGCAGCGGCACGTCCTCGACGACCACGGCGTCCTCGGGGGCGGCGGCGGCCAGCTCGGCCCGCCGGGCCGCCACCAGCGGGTGGACGATCGCGTTGAGCGCCGCGCGGCGGCCGGTGTCGCCGAACACGACCCGCCCCAGCACCGGCCGGTCCAGCGACCCGTCGTCGGCCAGGACACCGGGACCGAACTCCTCGACCACCGCGGCCAGCCCCGGGGTGCCGGCGGCGACGACCTCCCGCGCGACGACGTCGGCGTCGACGAGCACGGCCCCGAGCTGCACCAGCAGCCGCGACACCGTCGACTTGCCCGCACCGATCCCGCCGGTCAACCCCACGCGCAGCACGCGGCCGACCCTAGCCCCGGACGCGCGCAGGGCCCGCCCGGACGAACCGGACGGGCCCTGCGAGAGGGTGGTGCGTCAGCGCACGCCGCTGCGGCGCTTGTTGAAGACGTCGAAGGCGACGGCCAGCAGCAGCACCAGGCCCTTGATGACCGACTGGAGCGACTGGTCCACGTTGTACAGCTGCATCCCGTTGGAGATGACGCCGACGAGCAGACCACCGATCATCGCGCCCTGGATCTTGCCGACCCCGCCGGTGACCGCGGCGCCACCGATGAAGGCGGCGGCGATGGCGTCCAGCTCGAAGCTGTTGCCGGCGCTGGGCTGGGCCCCGTTGGAGCGCGAGGAGAAGATGACCCCCGCGACCGCGGCGAGGAAGCCCATGTTGACGAAGATCCAGAAGTTCACCCGGCGGACGTTGACGCCGGACAGCTGCGCGGCGGCGAGGTTGCCGCCGATGGCGTAGACCTGACGGCCGAAGACGGACGACTTCATGACCATCGAGTACGTGAGGATCAGCACGGCCAGGATGACGAGCACGTACGGCAGGCCCCGGCTGTTCGCCAGCTGCCAGGCGAAGGCCATGACGACCGCGGCCACGACGACGATCTTCAGCACGAACAACGGCATCGCGTCCACGACCTGCTGGTAGCGGATCTTGGCGATGCGGGTGCGCACCTGGGTGACGGCGAACGCGACGACGGCGAGGACGGCGATGAGGAGGGTGAAGGCGTCGTAGCCGTTGCCGCCGATGAGGCCGTTCGAGAACCCGGTGGCGATCTTGCCGTACTGCGCGGGGAACGGCGAGAGCGAGACGTTGTTCAGGACGAAGAACGTCAGGCCGCGGAACAGCAGCATCCCGGCCAGGGTGACGATGAACGCCGGGATCCCGACGACGGCGACCCAGAACCCCTGCCAGGCACCGACGAGGAGCCCGACGCCGAGGGCGGCGATGACCCCGACCCACCACGGCTGGTTGGAGCCGATGACGAGCTGGGCCGAGACGGCGCCCGTCAACGCGACGACCGACCCGACCGACAGGTCGATGTGGCCGGCGACGATGACGATGAGCATGCCGATGGCGAGCACCAGCACGTAGGAGTACTGCAGCACGATGTTCGTGATGTTGCCCGGGCTGAGGGACAACCCGTCGGTGAGGATCGCGAACAGCACCACCACGACGACGAAGGCGATGTAGATGCCGCTCTCGCGCAGGTTCTGGGTGATGGCGACGAAGGGGTTCGCGCTGCCCGTCTTCGGGGCCGGTGCGGGTTTGCTGTCCTTGGTCAGCGTGCTGCCGCTCATGCGGTGCGCTCCTGCGGGGTGAGTTCGTCGGTGGGGTGGGGGTCGGGCGCGACGGAGACGCTGCCGCCCTTGGTCATGAGGACCATGAGGCTCTCCTGGCTCGCCTCGGCGATCGGCAACTGGCCGGTGATGCGCCCCGCGGACAGCGTGTAGATGCGGTCGCAGATCCCGAGCAGCTCGGGCAGCTCGGAGGAGATGACGATGACGGCCTTCCCGGCCGCCACCAGGCGGTTGATGATCGTGTAGATCTCGTACTTGGCGCCGACGTCGATCCCGCGGGTGGGTTCGTCGAGGATGAGGACCTCGGGGTCGGAGAAGATCCACTTCGACAGGACGACCTTCTGCTGGTTGCCGCCGGACAGCTTGCCCGTCAGCGCACTGACGGTCGGGGCCTTGATGTTCATGCTCCGCTTGCTGTCCTCGGCAACCTTGATCTCCTCGTTCGCGTCGACGAAACCGCCGCTGGCGAGCTTGCCGAGCGCGGCCGCGGAGACGTTGCGCTTGATGTCGTCGATGAGGTTCAGGCCGAACTTCTTGCGGTCCTCCGTGGCGTAGGCCAGCCCGACCTTGATGGCCTCGCGGACCGAGCGCGCCTGCGTCTCCTTGCCGTGCAGGAACAGCTTGCCCCCGAGGTACCGGCCGTAGCTGCGGCCGAACACGCTCATCGCCAGTTCGGTGCGTCCGGCGCCCATAAGGCCGGCGATGCCGACGACCTCGCCCGCGCGGACGTTGAGCGACGCGTGGTCGACGACGAGGCGGTCCTGGTTGGCGTGCCCGACGGTCCAGCCCTCGATGCGCAGGATCTCCTCGCCCGGGTGGGACTCGCGCTCGGGGTAGCGGCTGTCGAGGTCACGGCCGACCATGCCGCGGATGATGCGGTCCTCGGTGACGGCGTCGGCCCGCATGTCGAGGGTCTCGATGGTCTGGCCGTCGCGGATGATCGTCACCGAGTCCGAGATCGCCTCGATCTCGTTGAGCTTGTGCGAGATCATGATGCTCGTCATGCCCTCCTGGCGCAGCTGACGCAGCAGGTCGAGCAGGTGGGCGGAGTCGTTGTCGTTCAGCGCGGCCGTCGGCTCGTCGAGGATGAGCAGCTTGACGTCCTTGCTGAGGGCCTTGGCGATCTCGACGAGCTGCTGCTTGCCGACGCCGAGCTGCCCGATGGGCGTGCTGGGGTTCTCCGTCAGGCCCACGCGCTGCAGCAGCTTGGAGGCCTCGCCGTTGGTGCGGTTCCAGTCGATGAGACCGGTACGGCCCTTGATCTCGTTGCCCAGGAAGAGGTTCTCGGCCACCGACAGGTACGGCACGAGGGCCAGCTCCTGGTGGATGATCGCGATGCCGGCCTTCTCGGAGTCGACGATCCCGGAGAACGTCGAGAGCTGGCCGTTGAAGTAGATCTCGCCGTCGTAGGTCCCGTGCGGGTAGACCCCGGACAGGACCTTCATCAACGTCGACTTCCCGGCGCCGTTCTCCCCGCAGATCGCGTGGACCTCACCGCGGCGCACCGACAACGAGACGTCGGACAGGGCCTTGACGCCCGGGAAGGTCTTGGTGATGGAGCGCATCTCGAGGATGTTCTCGGCGCCGGTGGTGCGGGTGTTCTCGGTCATCGGTGAACCGTCGTCCCTCGTCGTGGTGGGGAGTTTCTCGCTGGACCGCACGAACCCCGCCCCGAGTTCGCGAGAACTCGGGGCGGGGACGGGAGGATGGTCAGCTGGCCTGACCGGCGTCGACCTCGGCCTGCGTGTAGTAGCCGGTGTCCACCAGGGCGCTCTTGACGTTGTCCTTGGTGACGATCTGGGACTCCAGGAGGTAGGAGGGGACGACCTTGACGCCGTTGTCGTACGTCTCGGTGTCGTTCGCCTCGGGCTCGTCGCCCTCGACCAGCGCGGTCGCGACGGTGACGGCCTCGTCGGCCAGCTTGCGGGTGTCCTTGAAGATCGTCGAGTACTGCACGCCGTCGTTGATGAGCTTCACGGAGGCGATCTCGGCGTCCTGGCCGGTGATGATCGGCATGGGCTTGCCCGAGCCGCCGTACCCGGCGTTCTGCAGCGCGGTGATGATGCCGCGGGAGATGCCGTCGTAGGGCGACAGGACGCCATCGACCTTGCTGCCGTCGTTGTAGGCGGAGGTGAGCAGGTCCTCCATGCGCTTCTGCGCGGTCTCCTGCTGCCAGCGCAGGATGGCGGCCTGGTCGATCTTCGTCTGCCCCGACTTCACGACGAGCTGGCCGGAGTCGATGTACGGCTTGAGCGTGTCGAACGCGCCGTCCCAGAAGAACTGGGCGTTGTTGTCGTCCAGGGAGCCGGCGAACAGCTCGACGTTGAACGGGCCGGTGGCGGTGCCCTCGGAACCGTCGGCGTTCTTCAGCCCCAGGCCGGTCAGCAGCGAGGTGCCCTGCTGCACACCGACCTTGTAGTTGTCGAAGGAGACGTAGAAGTCGACGTCCCCGGACCCGCGGATGAGGCGGTCGTAGGAGATGATCTTGACGCCGGCCGACGCCGCGGAGGAGAGCTGGCTCGAGAGGGCGGTGCCGTCGATCGCCGCGACGATGAGGACCTTGTCGCCCTTGGTGATCATCTGGTCGATCTGCTGCGACTGGGTCGGGATGTCGTCGTTGGCGTACTGCAGGTCGACCTTGTAGCCGGCCTTCTCCAGACCCGCCTTGACGTTGTTGCCGTCGGCGATCCAGCGCTCGGACGTCTGGGTCGGCATCGCGACGCCGACGGTGATGTCGCCCTTGTCGGCGGGGGCGCTGTCGTCGCCGCCGGCACCGGTTCCGGCGCCACCGCCACCGCAGGCGGAGAGGGTCAGGGCCAGACCGGCCCCGAAGACGGCAAGGGCACTGCGGCGTTTCATCACGGCGGGACTCCTCTGTACCTCGTGAACCCGCGCGGCGTCCGGCCGCGACGAGTGTGGGGATGTGCGCCGTGGTGGCGCGGGTTGCCGGGTGGGAGTCGAGCTTCCTCGTCTCGTCACCACCGGCACATCGTTCGGACGACCTCATTGTTAGCGTTGCCAATCGAGGCCGTCAAGCCAGTCACCCGGTTGCACCCGGACTCGACGCAGGTGGGCGTGCCCGCCGGACCCGTGGGTTACTCTGCTCCCGCGAGGACGGTGCGACGCTCCCTCGCCACCCATCCACCTCCGGCCCTCGCCGCCGAGGACCGGCCTGCAGGAAGCGGGACCCGTCATGTCCGCCGACTCCGACGAGCGGAGCGTCTACCCCGACGCCGAGCCGCGGGTCCCCGTCCTGGCCGACGTCGCGCAGCTGGCCGGCGTCTCGCAGCAGACCGTCTCGCGCGTCGTGCGCGGCAGCCCGTCCGTGGCGCGGCGCACCCGCGAGCGGGTCGAGGCCGCCATCGCCGAGGTCGGCTACCGCCCCAACGTCGCCGCTCGCACCCTCGTCACCCGGCGCTCGCACCGGATCGGCGTCGTCGCCGCCAACGCCGCGCTCTACGGCGCGGCCATGACGTTGCAGGGGATCCAGGAGGCGGCCCGGACCACCGGCTACTCCGTCTCCCTCGTCATGCTCCCGGAACTGACGACGGCGGGCGTGCAGGAGGCGCTGGAGGACCTGCGGGCCCAGTACGTCGACGGCGCGATCGCCGTCGTGCCCCAGGACGGCGCGCAGGACGCCGTGCGCGAGGTCGACGCCGCCTTCCCCTGCGTCCTGGCGCCCGGCCTCGACGGGGCCGGTGTGACCGACGCCTACTGGGCCGAGGTCGCCGCCGCGCGCGCCGCCACCGACCACCTCCTCGGCCTCGGGCACCGCACCGTGCACCACCTCGGCGGCCCCGGCGACTGGGCCGAGTCCCGCGCCCGCTCCACCGGCTGGCGCACCGCCCTGGTGGAGCGGGCGCGGGTCGTGCCGCGTCCCGTGCGCGGGGACTGGACCGCCGCCTCGGGGCACGCGGCCGTCGCCGACCTGCCGCTGACCGAGGTCACCGCCCTCTTCGCCGCCAACGACGCCATGGCCCTGGGCGCCCTGAGCGCCTTGTCCGCCCGCGGGGTGCGCGTCCCGGACGACGTGTCCGTCGTCGGGTTCGACGACGTCCCGGAAGCGGCCTACTACGCCCCGCCCCTGACGACCGTCCGTCAGGACTTCTCCGAGATCGGCCGCCGCTGCGTCCGGGTGCTGCTGGGCCGGCTGCACGACCGGGTCGTCGAACCGGGCACCGTCCCCCCCGGTCTCGTCGTGCGCTCCAGCACCGCTCCCCCGCCCGTCCCGGCCTGAGCGGAACCCTCCCCCTCACCCGGACACCACCGGCACGCACGAAGGCCCCGACCGGACGAACCGGTCGGGGCCTCCTGCTCAGCTCAGCGGAGCACCGGGGCGGTCAGCCTCAGTTGCCCCCGGTCAGCTTCTCGCGCAGGGCGGCGAGGGCCTCGTCGGACGCGAGCGTGCCCGCGGCCTCCGGAGCCTCGGAGGTGTAGGACGACGGCGCCGACGACGAGCTGCTGCTCGAGGAGCTGCTGCTCGTGGGAGCGGCGGCGCCACCCTCGGCCTCGGCCTTCGCCTCGGCCTCGGCGGCCTCCGCGACCTGCTTCTTGTGCTGCTCCCAGCGCTCGTGGGCCAGGGCGTACTGCCCCTCCCACTCCTCGCGCTGGGCCTCGTAGCCCTCGAGCCACTCGTTCGTCTCGGGGTCGAAGCCCTCGGGGTACTTGTAGTTCCCCTGCTCGTCGTAGTCCGCGGCCATGCCGTACAGCGACGGGTCGAACTCGTCACCGGCGGCGGCGAGGGACTCGGTGGCCTGCTTCAGCGACAGCGAGATCCGGCGACGCTCCAGGTCGATGTCGATGACCTTGACGAAGATGTCGCTGTTGACCTGGACGACCTGCTCGGGCACCTCGACGTGGCGCTCGGCCAGCTCGGAGATGTGGACCAGGCCCTCGATGCCGTCGTCGACGCGCACGAACGCACCGAACGGGACGAGCTTGGTGACCTTGCCCGGCACGACCTGGCCGATCGCGTGGGTCCGGGCGAACTGCTGCCACGGGTCTTCCTGGGTCGCCTTGAGCGACAGGGACACGCGCTCGCGGTCCATGTCGACGTCCAGGACCTCGACCGTGACCTCCTGGCCGACCTCGACGACCTCGGAGGGGTGGTCGATGTGCTTCCAGGACAGCTCCGAGACGTGCACCAGACCGTCGACGCCACCGAGGTCCACGAACGCACCGAAGTTGACGATCGAGGAGACGACGCCGGAGCGGACCTGACCCTTCTGCAGGGTCGTGAGGAAGTTCTGGCGGACCTCGGACTGGGTCTGCTCGAGCCAGGCGCGGCGGGACAGGACCACGTTGTTGCGGTTCTTGTCCAGCTCGATGATCTTGGCTTCGATCGTCTTGCCGACGTAGGGCTGCAGGTCGCGGACGCGACGCATCTCGACCAGCGACGCGGGCAGGAAGCCACGGAGGCCGATGTCGAGGATGAGCCCACCCTTGACGACCTCGATGACAGTGCCCTCGACGACCTCGTCGGCGTCCTTCTTGGCCTCGATCGTGCCCCAGGCGCGCTCGTACTGGGCACGCTTCTTGGACAGGATCAGGCGGCCCTCCTTGTCCTCCTTCTGGAGGACCAGGGCCTCGACCTCGTCGCCGACGCCCACGACCTCGTTGGGGTCGACGTCGTGCTTGATCGAGAGCTCGCGCGAGGGGATGACGCCCTCGGTCTTGTAACCGATGTCGAGGAGGACCTCGTCCCGGTCGACCTTCACGATGGTGCCGGAGACGATGTCACCGTCGTTGAAGTACTTGATGGTCGCGTCGACCGCGGCAAGGAAGTCCTCAGCCGATCCGATGTCGTTGATCGCGATCTGAGGAGTGGTGCCCGCCGGCGCGGTCGTGGTGGTCGTCATGGAGGTAGGGGCTCCGTCAGGGACAGTCGTAGGTGGACGTCCGGGGGTTCCCGGCCGCCACGCGTGCCCACGGGCCGTCGAGCTCCGGGGAGGAACACCGGTCGGACCACCGGGCGCGCGCTGTCCCAGACTACCGGCGCGACCGGAGGCGGGCAAAGCACCCCCGGCCGGTGCTCGGCGGGGCTGGCAGGATCACCGGGTGGACCAGCAGCCCAGCGCCCAGCCCAGTGTCGGTCGCCGCCCCGCCGGGGCCGCCGAGACCGTTGCCGCGCAGCGGTCCTGGTGGGACGCCGAGGCCGCGGAGTACCGCCGCGAGCACGGCGCCTTCCTCGGCGACGCCCGGCCCGGATCGGACCTCGTGTGGGGCCCGGACGGCCTGCGCGAGGACGAGGCGCAGCTGCTCGGCGACCTGGCCGGTCGCGACGTCCTGGAGATCGGGGCGGGGGCGGCGCAGTGCGCGCGCTGGGTCGCCGGCCGCGGCGCCCGGGTCGTGGCGACCGACCTGTCCCTGGGGATGCTGCGCGAGGGGTCGGCGCCCGCGCGGTCGGCCGGGGTGCCGCTCGTGCAGTGCGACGCCCGGGTGCTGCCCTTCCCCGACGCCACCTTCGACGTCGTGTTCACGTCCTACGGGGCCCTGCCGTTCGTCGCCGACGCCGGGCGGGTCCTCGCCGAGGCCGCCCGCGTGCTGCGCCCGGGGGGCCGGTTCGCCGCGAGCGTGCCGCACCCGCTGCGGTGGGCCCTGCCCGACGTGCCCGGTCCGGAGGGGCTGACCGTGACGCACTCCTACTTCGACCGGAACGCCTACGTCGAGGCCGACGAGCACGGGAGGGTCACCTACGCCGAGCACCACCGCACCGTCGGGGACTGGGTGCGACTGCTCGTGGGCGTCGGCCTCGTCGTGCGCGACCTCGTCGAGCCGCGGTGGCGCTCCGGGGACGCCGTCTGGGGCGGGTGGAGCAGGCTGCGCGGCGAGCTCGTCCCCGGCACCCTCGTGCTCGTGGCCGACCGCCCCTGAACGGGCCCGACCGGCACCACCGGGGTCAGGCGTCGTCCTGGGAACGGGTGGCGGCGACGAGGGCGTTGGCGTGCCCGTGGCCGAGACCGTGCTCGGCCTTCAACCACGTCACCTGCTCGGAGTGCCGGACCCCGGGGTGCGCGGCGCGGTGCTCGCGCAGCAGGGCCTGCCACTGCGAGACCGGGCGGCCGTACCTCGCCTCGATCGAGGGGAAGTAGGACGCCGGTCCCTTCACGGGGCCCGCCCCCGGTTCCTGCGCCGCGGCCATCAGTGGCCCGCCTCGTGCCAGGACCGGCCGGCGCCCACCGAGACGTCCAGGGGGACGGCCAGGTCGGCCGCCCCCGCCATGGTCGAGCGCACGAGCTGCTCCAGCGGTTCGCGCTCGCCCTGCGCCACCTCGAGCACGAGTTCGTCGTGGACCTGCAGCAACAGGCGCGAGCGCAGGCCGGACTCGCGCAGCCCGCGGTCCAGGTCGAGCATCGCGACCTTGATGATGTCCGCGGCGCTGCCCTGGATGGGGGCGTTCAGCGCCATCCGCTCGGCCATCTCGCGCCGCTGGCGGTTGTCGCTGGCCAGGTCGGGCAGGTAACGGCGGCGGCCGAGGATCGTCTCGGTCCACCCCGTCCGGCGGGCCTCCTCGACCACGCCGCGCAGGTAGTCGCGCACCCCGCCGAAGCGCTCGAAGTACTCGTCCATGAGGTCCTTGGCCTCCTCGGTCGAGATCTTCAGCTGGTTCGACAGGCCGAAGGCGGACAGCCCGTACGCCAGGCCGTACGACATCGCCTTGATCTTGGCGCGCATCTCGGCGGTCACGTCCGCCGGGGCCACGCCGAAGACGCGGCTGCCGACGAAGCGGTGCAGGTCCTCCCCGGAGTGGAAGGCCGCGATGAGGCCCTCGTCCCCGGACAGGTGCGCCATGATCCGCATCTCGATCTGGGAGTAGTCGGCCGTCAACAGGCACTCGAAGCCGCCGCCGGAGCCCCCCGGGCCGACCACGAACGCCTCGCGGATGCGGCGGCCCTCCTCGGTGCGGATCGGGATGTTCTGCAGGTTCGGGTCGGTCGAGCTGAGCCGGCCCGTCGCGGCGATCATCTGCTGGTAGGTCGTGTGGATGCGGCCGTCGTCGGCCACCGACTTCTGCAGCCCCTCGACCGTCTGGCGCAGCCGGGAGGCGTCGCGGTGCTCGAGCAGGTGCGCCAGGAACGGGTGCTCGGTCTTGACGAAGAGCGCGGCCAGGGCGTCGGCGTCGGTGGTGTACCCCGTCTTGGTGCGCTTGGTCTTGGGCATCTGGAGCTGGTCGAACAGGACCGTCTGCAGCTGCTTGGGCGAACCGAGGTTGATCTCGGTGCCGATCACCTCGTACGCCTGCGCCTGCGCCTGCCCGACGCGGTCGGCGAAGTGCTGCTCGAGGTCGGTCAGCAGCTGCGCGTCGACGGCGACGCCGACCCGTTCCTGCCGGGCCAGCACGTCCACCAGGGGCAGCTCCACCTCGGCCAGCAACCGCGTGCCGCCCCGCTCCTCCAGCTCGGTGACCAGGACCCCGGCGAGCTCGGTGGTGGCCAGCGCGCGGACCATCCCCTCCTCGGCGCGGGCGGCCTGGTCCCCGCCGACGGGGCCGTCGCCGCCGTCGAGGGTCAGCTGCTCGTCGGCCGCCTCGGGGGCGGTCGCGGACCCCTCGGCGCGCAGCTCGCGCTTGAGGTGCCGCACGGCGAGGTCGGCCAGGTCGTAGCTGCGCTGGTCGGGCCGGCACAGGTACGCGGCCAGCGCGGTGTCGAGGACGACCCCGGCCAGGTCCCAGCCGCGGGCCCGCAGGGCGTGCGAGGGGCCCTTGACGTCGTGGGCCACCTTGGGGCGCTCGGCGTCGGCCAGCCACGCGGCGAGCGCCTGCTCGTCGGCGGGGTCGAGCGTCACGGGGTCGACCCACGCCGCGACGCCGTCGGCCCCGGCCAGGGCGAGCCCCGTCACCTCACCGGTCCCGCGGCTCCACCGGCCCTGCACGTGCACGCCGGTGCGGCCCGTGGCGTGCTCGTCCAGCCACGGGCCGACCTCCCCGGCCAGCAGGACCGCGCCGTCGACGCCGAACCCCTCCTCGGCCTCGGGCTCGGCCGACTCCAGGGTGGCGAACAGCCGGTCGCGCAGGACGCGGAACTCCAGGCCGTCGAAGACGGTGTGCACCTGCTCGCGGTCCCAGGCGCGGCGCAGGAGGTCCGGGACGTCGACGTCGAGGGCGAGGTCGGTGACCAGGGCGTTGAGCCGGCGGTTGCGGATGACGGAGTCGAGGTGGGCGCGCAGGTTCTCCCCCGCCTTGCCCTTGACCAGGTCCGCGTTCGCGATGACCCCGTCGAGGCCGTCGTAGGCCGCGATCCACTTCGCCGCCGTCTTGGCCCCCACCCCCGGGACGCCGGGCAGGTTGTCGGACGTCTCCCCCACGAGCGCGGCGAGCTCGGGGTAGCGCTGCGGCGGGACGCCGTACTTCTCCTCGACCGCCTCGGGGGTCATGCGGGTCAGCTCGGAGACCCCCCGGACCGGGTAGAGCACGGTGACGTCGGGACGCACCAGCTGGAAGGCGTCCCGGTCCCCCGACGAGACGAGCACCTCGAACCCCTGCTCCACCGCCCGTTCCGTCAGCGTGGCGATGACGTCGTCGGCCTCGTAGCCCTCGACCTCCACGACCGGGACGCGCAGGGCGGCCAGGACCTCCTTGACGAGGTCGACCTGGCCGCGGAACTCGTCCGGGCTCTTGGTCCGGGTGCCCTTGTACTCGGCGTAGACCTCGGTGCGGAACGAGGCGCGCGAGACGTCGAACGTCACCGCGAAGTGCGTCGGCTCCTCGTCGCGCAGCAGGTTGATGAGCATCGAGGTGAAGCCGTAGACGGCGTTGGTCGCCTGGCCCGTCGTCGTGGAGAAGTTCTGCACCGGCAGCGCGTAGAAGGCCCGGTAGGCCATCGAGTGCCCGTCGATGAGCAGCAGCCGGGGCTTCGTCGGCGCCGGCTCCTGCGCCGCGCCCTTCGTCGCGGCGGAGCGGGACGAGCCGGTGGTGCGGGCTGTGCTGGTGCTCGGGGCGGGGGTCACGTCGGTCAGGGTAGTCAGACCCTCCGACACACCCCCGCTGGAGCCGGCGCGGAGCGCCGGTCAGCTCGCGGTGGGGACCTCGACGCCGCCACCGGAGCGGGCCAACCGCGCCCGCAGCGACCTGCGCCGGGCCACCACGTCGGTCGTGTGGACGGCCGCGGCCGGACCGTCGGACAGGCGCCGGCGCAGCACGGACAGCGAGACCGCGCGGCGCACGACGACGGGGGCGAACCCCAGGCGCGCCAGGTAGCGGGTGTAGTCCCGGTCCCCCGGCAGCACCGTGCAGGCGATCTGGTCGGCCCCCTCGCTCTCGGCGACGTGGACGGCGCGGCGCAGCAGGGCCCGGCCCACGCCGCGGCGGCGCAGCCCCGGCACGACGTGGAGGTGCTCGATGCTCGGGCCCGCGCAGTTGCCCAGCGGCAGCAGCGGGGAGGTCGTCAGGAGCGCGTAACCGGCCGGCTCGGACCCGCAGAAGGCCAGGAGGACGCGCACCTCACCGCTCGTCAGGGCGCGGACGAGGCGGGCGCGCACGTTCTCGACGGAGGCCCGCAGCTGCGCCTGGTCGAAGCGGGCGGAGGCGTAGAGCTCCATGAGGACGTCGACGTCGCCGGTACCGGCGTCGCGGACCTCGACTGCGGGTCGTGCCACGGGTGGATCCCCTTCCGCGCGGCGCACCGCCCGGTGCGCACGACGAAGCAGACCGGGCCCCCGCTCCGGTGGTCCCCTCCTCGGAGAGGGCGACTGCGCCGGACACTAGGGCACGGTGGGCGCCGGGGGAAGATCCCGCCGCGATCAGGTCGTGACCTTCACCCGCAGTGCCCAGTGATCGACAGCGAGCCACTACCGGGGTCCACCCCGGGGGATCGTCGTCCGGTGCCGGCGCGCCGGACGACGACCCCCCGTCAGGGCTGTGGACGGGCTAGACGTCGCCGCCGAGGTAGGCGGCGCGGATGGAGTCGTCGGCGGCGAGCTCGGCGCCGGTGCCCGAACGCACCACCGTGCCGGTCTCCAGGACGTAGGCGACGTCGGAGATGCGCAGGGCCTGGGCGGCGTTCTGCTCCACGAGCAGCACGGTGGTGCCCTGCTGGTTGATCTCCACGATGATCGAGAAGATCTGCTGGATGAGCTTGGGCGCCAACCCCATGGACGGCTCGTCGAGCAGGAGCACGCGGGGCCGGCTCATGAGGGCGCGCCCGATGGCCAGCATCTGCTGCTCCCCGCCGGACATCGTCCCGGCGACCTGGGAGCGGCGCTCGGCCAGGCGCGGGAACAACGAGAAGACCCGGTCGAGGTCCTGCCGGTAGGCCGCCGTCCGGCGGTCCTTGCGGGTGTAGGCCCCCATGTCGAGGTTCTCCTCGACCGTCATCCCCACGAACGTCCCGCGACCCTCCGGCGCCTGGCACAGACCGCGCACGACGAGCTTGTGGGAGGGCACCTTGGTGATGTCCTCGCCCTCGAAGACGATCGAGCCCGTGCGCACCGTGCGCAGACCGGACACGGTCTTCAGCGTCGTCGTCTTGCCCGCGCCGTTGGCGCCGATGAGCGTGGCGATGGCGCCGGTCGGCACCGTGAACGACACGTCCCGGATGGCCTCGATGCGGCCGTAGTTGACGCTGAGGTCGGTGACGACGAGCTGGTCGTCCGCGCCTGCGGTGGTCGTCACAGTTCCTCGTCCTCGTCGGAGAGCTGGTCGTCGTCGACGCCGAGGTAGGCGGCGATGACGGCCGGGTCGTTGCGGATGTCGGCGGGCAGGCCCTCGGCGATCTTCTTGCCGAACTCCAGCACGACGATGCGGTCGGTGACGCCCATGACCAGGCGCATGTCGTGCTCGATGAGCAGGACGGTGTTGCCCAGGTCGCGGACCTTGCGGATGAGGTCCATGAGGCGTTGCTTCTCGACGGGGTTGAACCCGGCGGCCGGTTCGTCCAGGCACAGCAGCTTGGGCCGGGTCGCCAGCGCCCGGGCGATCTCCAACCGGCGCTGCTCGCCGTAGGACAGGTTGCGCGCCAAGTCGTCCGCGCGGTGGCCGAGGTCCATCATCTCCAGCAGCTCCTCGGCCAGCGCGTGCCCCTCGCGGGTCTCGCGCCGGTGCCGCGGCAGCCGGAACAGCGAGTTCACGACACCGGAGCGGTGGTGGGAGTCCGCGCCCACGAGGACGTTCTCGCGTGCCGTCATGTTGCCGAACAGCCGGATGTTCTGGAACGTGCGGGCGATCCCGAGCCGGTTGATCTGGTAGCGCTTGCGCCGGCCCAACGCCTCGCCGTCGAAGACGACGCGGCCCTCGGTCGGCTGGTAGACGCCGGTGAGGGCGTTGAAGCACGTCGTCTTGCCGGCCCCGTTGGGGCCGATGAGGCCCAGGATCTCACCCTGGCGGATGTCGAAGGAGACGCCGTCGAGGGCGACGACCCCGCCGAACCGCAACGTGACGTCCTCCATGGTCAGCAGGGGCGGACCGAACTCGCGGGGAGCTGCGGTCGTGGTGCCCTCGGTCGTTTCAGGCACGAGCGCCCTCCTCGGTCCCCTCGAGTCGTGTGGTCGCGTCGTCGGCGCGCTGGGCCCGCCGGGCCCGACGCGGGGGCAGCAGCCCCTGTGGGCGGAAGTTGGCCAGCAGCAGCAGGAGCAGACCGAAGACCACGATGCGGAAGTCGGCGAACTCGCGGAACCGCTCGGGCAGGTAGGCCACGACGACACCGCCGGCGATGGCGCCCCAGCGGTTGCCCTGCCCCCCGATGACGACGGCGGCCAGGAACATCATCGACAGCTGGATCATGAACGAGTCGGGGTTGATGGCGCCGATGCGGCTGGCGTAGAGCGCCCCGGACAGACCCCCCACGAACGCGCCCATGGCGAAGGCCAGCAGCTTGAACCGGAAGGTCGGGACGCCGTTGAGCTCGGCGGCCTCCTCGTCCTCGCGGGTCGCCTCCCACGCCCGACCCACGCGGCTGGCCTGCAGCAGCTTGTCCGCGAAGATCACGATGACGATGACGATGAGCGAGAGCCAGTAGTACGGCACCGCGTCGATGAGCCCGAACTTCAAGAACACCGACCGGGCGCCCTCACCGAGGTCGACCTTGGCCGTCGCCCCGTCCCAGACGAGGCTGGGCAGCCCGAACAGCTCGGTCGAGGGTGGCCGCGGGATGCCGGTGATGCCGCGGGCCTGGTTCAGCCACTCCGAGTTCAGCGCGGTGAGCCGGATGATCTCCCCGAAACCGAGGGTCACGATCGCGAGGTAGTCCCCCCGCACGCGCAGCGTCGGGGCACCCAGCAGCAGGCCGGACGCCGTGGAGATCGTGACCGCCATGACGATGAGGACGAACCAGTTCACCTGCCCGTGCAGGGAACCGAAGACGCCGACGGTGTACGCGCCGATGGCGTAGAACCCGACGTACCCCAGGTCGAGCAGACCGGCGTACCCGAGCACGATGTTCAGGCCCAGCGCGACGAGCGCGTAGTTCGCGACGGTGGCCAGCACGGCACCGAACTCGGCGTCCGGGGTGGACAGGATGGGCAGGTTCAGCAGCGGCAGGACGAAGAAGAACACCGCGATGGCGCACCAGATGAGGATCTGCACCGGACGGGGCAGCGCCGTCCAGCGGTCGGCGAAGGACGGGCGCGCCGGAGCCTTGGCGGTGACGGTGTCGGTGCTCATGCGCGGGCCTTCCCGAGGGACTCACCGAGGATGCCGGTGGGGCGGAACAACAGGACCACGACCAGCAGGAGGAACGACACGACGTCTTTCCACGAGCTGGCCAGCCCGAACAACGTCGCGTAGTTCTCCACCAGCCCCAGCACGAGACCGCCGACGAGAGCACCGCGGATGTTCCCGATGCCACCCAGGACCGCGGCCGTGAACGCCTTGATGCCCAGGATGAAGCCGACGTTGTACCGGGTGACCGGGATGTGGATGAGGTACAGGACAGCGGCCGCGCCGGCCATCAGACCGCCGATGAGGAAGGTCAGCTGGACGACCCGCTGCTGGTTGACGCCCATGAGGGCGGCGGCCTCGGGGTCCTGGGACACCGCGCGCACGCCGCGGCCGAGCCGGGAGCGGGACACGAACTGGTCGAGGGCGATCATCATGACGATGGCACCGACGAGGACGATGAGCTGGTTGCTGCGGACCTCGAAACCGCCGGCCGACAGGACGGTGACGTTCGGCAGCGGGTTCACGAAGGCGGTGTTCTCGCGGGCCTGCCGGACGTACGGGGCCAGGACGCCGTCGAGACCCACCCAGCCGGCGATCCGGTCCCGCAGACCCATGAGCTCGGAGAGCATGAACGAGGCGCCGATGGCGGAGATGAGCGCGACCAGCGGCGGGGCCTTCTTCTCCCGCAACCGCCGGTAGGCGATGCGCTCCACGACGAGCGCGACCCCGCCGCTGACCGCCATGGCCACCACGAGGGCGACGAGCAGCAGGCCGACGGCAGCGGGCCAGGCCATGCCCTGGCGCGACCCGAGGAAGGTCATCGCCCAGACCGCGCCGAAGCTGCCCCACATGAAGACCTCGGAGTGGGCGAAGTTGATGAGGCGCAGGACGCCGTAGACGAGCGTGTAGCCGAGCGCGAAGAGCGAGTAGATCGCACCGATCACCAGACCCGTGAAGGTCAGGTCGAGGAACGTGGACAGGGGAACCACCCGGGGTGAGGTGAGCTGACGGGGACGGTCGGACGTGGGACGGCCCCACCCGCCGGGGAGCGGATGGGGCCGTCAGGGCGTCAGGAGTCGATCTCCTGGTCGGCCACGATCTCGCCGCCCTCGACCCTGTAGGACCAGACGCTGACCGAGCTCGGCTCGCCCTTGTCGTCGAACTTCAGCTGCTTGGTCACGCCCGGCTCGTCGTAGGACGCGACGTAGGACAGCAGGTCCTCGCGCGTCGTCTTCCCGTCGGCGATCCCGTCGAGCAGGATCGTCGCCGCGTCGTAACCCTCCGCGGAGTACGTCGCCGGGGCCGTGCCGTAGGCGGCGGTGTAGTCCTCCACGAAGCTGCCCTCGGCCTGGTCCGGCGGCAGGCACGGGCAGGTCACGTAGGCGCCCTCGGCGGCCTGCGCACCGGCCGCGGTGATGAGCCCCTCGTCCTTGGCGCCGTCGTCGCTGACGAAGGTGACCTGGTCGTCGCTCAGGCCCGCGTCGCGCATCTGCTTGAGCAGCAGACCCGCCTCGGAGTAGTACCCGCCGAAGAACACCGCGTCGGCACCTGAGGCGCGGATGTCGGCGACGACGGCCGAGAAGTCCGTCTGCCCGGTCTGGACGGTGTTGTCCTTGACGTCGGCGCTGCCGAGGTCCTCGCGGACGATGTCGGCCAGTCCCTTGCCGTACTCGGAGGAGTCGTCGACGACGTACACCTTCTGCTTGCCCAGGGTGCCGGTGATGAACTTCGCGGCGGCCGGGCCCTGCGTGGCGTCGTTGCCCAGGACGCGGAAGAACGTCTTCCAGCCGTTGTCGGCCAGCGCCGGGTTCGTCGCCGACGGCGAGATCCCGACGAGGCCGGCCTCGGCGAGGATCGGGTCGGCGACCTTGGACTCACCCGAGAAGGCCGGGCCCACGATGCCGACGACCTCGGAGTCGCCGACGGCCTGCTGCGCCTGGCCCTGGGCCTGGTTCTGGTCGCCCTGGGAGTCGAAGGGCTTCAGCGTCACCTGGCAGGCACCGGACTCGGCGTTGTGCTGGTCGACGGCGAGCTTGACCCCGTTGTTGATGTTCACGCCCAGGTTGGCGTTCGGGCCGGTGAGGGCGCCGAAGAACCCGATGCTGATGCCGTCGGGGCAGTCGCCCCCCGAGGATCCGGACGCCGAACCGGAGGAGGTGTCGTCCCCACCGGTGGTGCCGCACGCGGCCAGCAGGAGGGCGGCCGCCGCGGCCGGGGCCGCGAGTTTGACGATGGAGCGCACTGGGCTTGTCCTCCTGGAGGAGAGGGCACGAGAGCACGCGCCACGACGCGCGTTCTCGTGAGCGCCACCCGGGAGCGGTGGAGCCGGAGTGAACACTAGGGGTCGGCCGCACCGCTGGGGCGGATTCCGTGCGCGAGTTCACCGGGTCGTTACACACATCGGCCACCGTGAGGCGCCTGAACTGCGCAGATGCACCTGTTCCCCACCGTGGGCGACGACACGACGACGACACGGCACGGCGACGACGCGGCGGTGGCAGCACGACGGCCCCGCACCCGGTGGGGTGCGGGGCCGTCGGGACGGGCCGGGGCGGCGCTCAGCCGCGGTCGTCGCCGGCGCTGATGACGGTGTTGGCGACCTCGCGCATCGTGAGGCGCTTGTCCATCGAGGTCTTCTGGATCCAGCGGAACGCCTCGGGCTCGCTCATCCCGAACTGCGTCTGCAGCTTCGACTTCGCGCGGTCGACGAGCTTGCGCGTCTCGAAGCGGTCGGCGAGGTCGGCGACCTCGTCCTCGAGGGTCATGATCTGCTGGTAGCGGCTCACCGCGATCTCGACGGCGGGCAGCAGGTCGGCCGAGGTGAACGGCTTGACGACGTAGGCCATGGCACCGGCGTCGCGGGCGCGCTCGACGAGCTCGGCCTGGGAGAACGCGGTGAGCAGGACGACGGGGGCGATGCGCGCCTTGGCGATCCGCTCGGCGGCGGAGATGCCGTCCAGGACGGGCATCTTGATGTCCATGACGACGAGGTCGGGCTTGTGCTCCTCGGCGAGGGCCACGGCCTGCTCGCCGTCCCCGGCCTGGCCCACGACGTCGTAGCCGGCCTCGGTGAGCATCTCGACGATGTCGAGACGGATGATGGCCTCGTCCTCCGCGACGACCACCCGACGTGTGGTCGTGGCGGACGCGGCGGTGGTGTCGGCAGTGTTCGTCACCCGGGCATCCTAGTCGGTGGCCCGGCCGGTGCGCACCGCACCTACTACCGGCCGTCGTCGCCGGCCCGCACCCGCCCGCGCGGAGGAGGTCCCCGGTCCTTGTAGGGTGCTCGGTACGCGCCCTGGTAGCCCAACCGGCAGAGGCAATCGACTCAAACTCGATCCAGTGTGGGTTCGAATCCCACCCAGGGCACCGCGCGGTACCGCGGGCAGGACCGCGGGACGCGGAGAGCCCCGGAGCAGCTGCTCCGGGGCTCTCCTCACGTCGGGGCTCAGGCGTAGGCGCTGGACACCCCGGCCGTCGCGTCGCCGATGCGGTGCACCCGCACGGCGTTCGTCGACCCGACGATCCCGGGCGGGGCACCGGCGACGATGACGACGAGGTCGCCGACGGCGCAGCGGCCCATCTCCAGCAGTCGGCGGTCGACCTCCTTGACCATCTCGTCGGTCGTGGAGATGAACGCGGCGTACTGCGAGTCCACGCCCCACGACAGCGCCAGGCGGCGGCGCGTCGTCTCCTCGGCCGTGAAGGCCACGAGGGGGATCTGGGCGCGCAGGCGGGACAGGCG
Organism: Kineococcus mangrovi; assembly: GCF_041320705.1. NCBI lineage: Bacteria > Bacillati > Actinomycetota > Actinomycetes > Kineosporiales > Kineosporiaceae > Kineococcus > Kineococcus mangrovi. The sequence goes on along the minus strand of NZ_JBGGTQ010000005.1, from coordinate 208,584 downwards.
GCGGGCGGAGTCACCGGACTGGGTGAAGGTGACGAGCAGCTTGGCGTCGAGCTGCTTGCCGATCTCCGAGGCCGCCAGCGTGATGGCGCCGCCCTTGGTGTGCGGGACGGTGCCCAGGGCCGCGATGCGGTCCGCGCCGTGGGTCTCGGTGTTCTCGATGATGCGCGCCATCGTGCGCACCGCCTCGAACGCGAACGCCCCCACGCTCGTCTCGCCCGAGAGCATGAGCGCGTCCGCGCCGTCGAGGACGGCGTTCGCGCAGTCGGAGGCCTCGGCGCGCGTGGGCCGGGGCGCGGTGATCATCGACTCGAGCATCTGCGTGGCGACGATCACGGGCTTGGCCTGGCGGCGGGCGAGCTCGATGGCGCGCTTCTGGACCAGCGGCACCTCCTCCAGCGGCAGCTCGACGCCCAGGTCGCCGCGGGCGACCATGATGCCGTCGAAGGCCGCGACGACCTCGCGCAGGTTCTCGACGGCCTGCGGCTTCTCCACCTTGGCGATGACGGGGACGGTGACGCCCTCCTCGTCCATGATCGCGTGGACGTCCTCGGCGTCGGCCGCCGAGCGCACGAAGGACAGCGCCACCATGTCGACACCGAGGCGGAGGGCGAAGCGGAGGTCCTCGACGTCCTTCTCGGACAACGCCGGGACGCTGACGGCCACGCCGGGCAGGTTGATGCCCTTGTTGTTGCTGACGGGCCCGGGGACGGTCACCTTCGTGACGACGCGGGGGCCGTCGACGGCGGTGACCTCCAGGCCGACCTTGCCGTCGTCGATGAGGATCCGGTCGCCCACCGCGACGTCGCCCGTCAGGCCCCCGTACGTCGTGGAACACACGTCCTTCGTGCCGACGACGTCCTCGGTCGTGATCGTGAAGACGTCCCCGACGGCGAGGGCGTGCGGGCCGTCGGCGAACTTCCCGAGGCGGATCTTCGGACCCTGCAGGTCCGCGAGGATCGCGACGGACCGGCCCGTGGCCTCGGCGGCGGCACGCACCCCCTCGAAGTTCGCCCGGTGGTCGTCGTGGGAGCCGTGGCTCAAGTTCATCCTGGCGACGTCCATCCCGGCGTCCACCAGTGACCGCAACCCTTCGGGACCGGCCACGGCGGGTCCGAGGGTGCAGACGATCTTCGCTCTGCGCATGCCCCGAGCCTATTCCGCCCGTCCCGCCACCCGACGCGTGGGGCGCGCCGGACCCCGGACCGTCACCGCACGGCCACCCGGGGGTCGCCGACGTGCGCGGTCCCGACCCCGCCCCCACCATGGCCGCGTGAACACGCAGGAACCGCAGCGCGACGAGACGGCCCCCACCCGGGACCTCGACTTCGAACGGGAGGTCGACGAGGTCGTCGAGGAGTCGCTGGAGCACGAGTACGCCGTGTACGTGCGCCTGCACGAGGTCGGGGACTGGCCGCGGGGGGCGCTGGCCGGTCTGCTGTCGGACCTGCGCGCGGCGCACCCGCGCGTCGAACGCGCGCTGGCCGGCGCGCACGCCCCGGAGCACGACGTCGTCATCAGCGTCGACGGGGACGGGCTGGACGCCGAGGGCGCCGCCCGGCACGCCCTGGGCCGCGTCACGGCCGCCGCCACCGCCCGCGACCTGGCCGGGTACGCCGCCGACGTGACGGTGCTCTCGGACCAGGCGGTGTGGACCTTCGACCGCGACGAGGTCGAGCGCTGGTAGTGGCGCGCCGGTGACCCGGGCCTCGTCGGCACCGGGGACGCGCGACGATCAGGCAGTCAACGGCACCGCGTCGGCCCTGATGGGCGAGGGCAGCGCCGTGTCGCCCATGAGGAACTCGTCGACGGCCGCGGCGCACGCCCGGCCCTCGGCGATCGCCCAGACGATGAGGGACTGCCCGCGGCCCGCGTCACCGGCCACGAACACGCCCGGGGTGCCCGTCGCGTAGCCCGGCGTGCGGGTGAAGCGGGTGCGGGCGTCGGCCTCCAGGCCGAGCTGACCGACGAGGCCGCCGTGCTCGGGCCCGGCGAACCCGATGGCCAGCAGCACGAGCTGGGCCGGCAGGTCCTGCTCGGTCCCCTCCACCGGCGTCCAGACGCCGTCGACCTTGGTGACCTCGACGATGCGCAGAGCGGTGACCTCGCCGTCCTCGCCCACGAACGCCCGGGTGGAGGCGGAGAACTTCCGGTCGCCCCCCTCCTCGTGGGAGGAGGACACCGAGAACACCTTCGGCATCGTCGGCCACGGCTCGTGCTCGGCCCGGTCCTCGGGCGCCATCGGGTAGATGTCGAGCTGGGTGACCGACCGCGCCCCCTGGCGCAGGGCGGTGCCGTAGCAGTCCGAACCGGTGTCGCCGCCGCCGATGACGACCACGTCGAGACCCCGGGCGTCGACGTGGTCGGCGGGGGGTTCCTGGCCCACGGCGACCCGGTTCGTCGGCGGCAGGTACTCCATGGCCTGGTGGATGCCGGCGAGGTCGCGGCCGGGCAGGTCCACCTCGCGCCACTGGGTGGCGCCGGTGGCCACGACGACCGCGTCGAAGCGTTCGCGCAACTGCTCACCGGTGATGTCCGCGCCGATGTCGACGCCGGCCCGGAAGCGGGTGCCCTCGGCCTCCATCTGCGCGAGGCGGCGGTCCAGCACCGCCCGCTCCATCTTGAACTCGGGGATGCCGTACCGCATGAGCCCGCCGATGGCGTCGTCGCGCTCGTAGACGACGACGGTGTGCCCGGACCGGGTCAGCTGCTGCGCGGCAGCGAGCCCGGCCGGGCCGGACCCGACGACCGCGACGGTCTTGCCCGTGAGGCGTTCGGGCACCTGCGGGGTCATCCAGCCGGCCTCGGCGGCGTTCTCGGCGATCATCACCTCGACCTGCTTGATGGTCACCGGCGGCTGGTTGATGCCGAGCACGCACGCCGACTCGCACGGGGCCGGGCACAGCTTCCCGGTGAACTCCGGGAAGTTGTTCGTGGCGTGCAGGCGCTCGATGGCCGCGCGCATGTCACCGCGGCTGACGAGGTCGTTCCACTCGGGGATGAGGTTCCCCAGCGGGCACGCGTTGTGGCAGAACGGGATGCCGCAGTCCATGCAGCGGCCGGCCTGGCGCTGCAGCTGCTGCTGGTCCTGCTTCTCGTACACCTCGCGCCAGTCCATCAGGCGCAGCGGGACGGGCCGGCGCGGCGGCAGTTCCCGCTCGCGGACCTTGAGGAACCCCCGGGGGTCAACCATGCGAAGCCTCCATGATGCGGGTGAGCACGGCGTCGGAGTCCGGTTCCAGACCGTCGGAGACGGCCTGGGCGCGGACCTCGAGCACGCGGGCGTAGTCCCGCGGGACGATCGTCGAGAAGCGCTGCCGCGCGGCCCCCCAGTCGGACAGGAGCTTGGCGGCGACGGTGGAGTCGGTGTGCTCGCGGTGGGCCACGAGCAGGTCGTGGACGCGCGCGGCGGCCTCGTCGTCGAGCGGGACGACGTCGACCATGTCGCGGTTGACGCGGGACTCCTTCAGGTCGAGCACGTGGGCGAACCCGCCCGACATGCCCGCGGCCACGTTGCGCCCGACGCGGCCGAGGACGACGACCTCACCGCCGGTCATGTACTCCAGCGCGTGGTCGCCCACCCCCTCCACGACGGCGGTGGCGCCGGAGTTGCGGACGCAGAACCGCTCCCCCACCTCACCGCGCAGGAAGAGCTTGCCGCTCGTCGCGCCGTAGGCGATGACGTTGCCCGCCACGATGTCGCGGTCGCGCGAGCCCGACGCGGTGTCGGGACGCACGACGACCGTGCCGCCGGACAGGCCCTTGCCGACGTAGTCGTTGGCGTCGCCGAACAGCCGCAGCGTGATGCCGCGGGGCAGGAACGCGCCGAACGACTGGCCCGCGGACCCCGTGAACGTCACGTCGACGGTGCCCTCGGGCAGCCCCTCCTCGCCCCACTTCTTCGTCAGCTCGTGGCCGAGCAGGGTGCCGACCGTCCGGTTGACGTTGCGCACGGGCAGCTCGATCCGCACCGGCGTGCCGCTGACGAGGGCGTCGGCGGCGCGTTCGACGAGGACGTGGTCCAGGGCCTTCTCCAGCCCGTGGTCCTGCGTCGTGGAGCGGTGCAGGGTCGAGCCCTCCGGACCCACGGGAGCGTGCAGGATCGGCGCCAGGTCCAGCCCGGAGGCCTTCCAGTGCGCCACCGCGCGGCGGGTGTCCAGGACCTCGACGTGCCCGACGGCCTCCTCCAGGGAGCGGAAGCCCAGGGAGGCCAGCAGCTCGCGGACCTCCTGCGCCACGAACTCGAAGAAGTTCACGACGTACTCGGCCTTGCCGGTGAACCGGGCGCGCAGCTCGGGGTTCTGCGTCGCGACGCCGACGGGGCAGGTGTCGAGCTGGCAGACGCGCATCATGATGCAGCCCGAGACGACGAGCGGAGCGGTAGCGAAGCCGTACTCCTCCGCGCCGAGCAGCGCGGCGATGACGACGTCGCGGCCCGTCTTGAACTGCCCGTCGACCTGCACGGTGATGCGGTCGCGCAGCCCGTTGACGACGAGCGTCTGCTGGGTCTCGGCCAGGCCGAGCTCCCAGGGACCACCGGCGTGCTTCAGGCTCGTCAGCGGTGCGGCCCCCGTCCCGCCGTCGGCCCCGGAGATGAGCACGACGTCGGCCTTGGCCTTGGACACGCCCGTCGCGACCGTGCCGACCCCGACCTCCGAGACCAGCTTCACGTGCACCCGGGCGGCCGGGTTCGCGTTCTTCAGGTCGTGGATGAGCTGGGCGATGTCCTCGATCGAGTAGATGTCGTGGTGCGGCGGCGGCGAGATGAGACCCACGCCCGGCGTGGAGTGCCGCGTCCTGGCGATGTTCGGGTACACCTTGTGCCCGGGCAGCTGACCGCCCTCACCGGGCTTGGCCCCCTGGGCGACCTTGATCTGCAGGTCGGTGGCCGAGGTGAGGTAGTTGCTCGTGACGCCGAAGCGGCCCGAGGCGATCTGCTTCACCCTCGAGGTGCGCTCGGGGTCGTACAGGCGCTCGACGTCCTCCCCGCCCTCCCCGGAGTTCGACCGGCCACCGAGGCGGTTCATCGCCACGGCGAGGACCTCGTGCGCCTCCTGGGAGATGGAGCCGTAGCTCATCGCGCCGGTGGAGAAGCGCTTGACGATCTCGCTGACGGGTTCGACCTCGTCGATCGCCACCGGTTCGCGCGCGCCCTTCTTCAGCTGCAGCAGACCGCGCAGCGTCATGAGGCGCTCGGACTGCTCGTCGACCCGCGAGGTGTACTTGCGGAACAGGGCCTCGTTCCGCGAACGCGTCGAGTGCTGCAGCTGGAAGACGGTCTCGGGGTCGAACAGGTGCGGCTCGCCCTCGCGGCGCCACTGGTACTCCCCGCCCGTCTCCAGGGTGCGGTGCGCGCGCTCCTGCCCCTCGACGGGGTAGGCGAGGCGGTGGCGCTGGGCGACCTCCTCGGCCAGCACGTCCAGCCCGACCCCACCGAGGCGGGAGGTGGTGGCCGTGAAGTACTCGTCGACGAGGGTCTGCGACAGGCCGAGGGCCTCGAAGACCTGGGCGCCGCGGTAGGAGGCGACCGTGGAGATGCCCATCTTGGACATGACCTTCAGGACGCCCTTGCCGAGCGCCTTGATGAGGTTGCGCACCGCGGTCTGCGCGTCGACCGTCGTGATGACCTGGTGGCGGACGAGGTCCTCGACCGTCTCCATGGCCAGGTACGGGTTGATGGCGGCCGCGCCGTAGCCGATGAGCAGCGCGACGTGGTGCACCTCGCGCACGTCGCCCGCCTCGACGACCAGACCGACCTGCGTGCGCAGCTTCTGGCGCACGAGGTGGTGGTGCACGGCCGAGGTCAGCAGCAGCGACGGGATCGGTGCGTACTCGGCGTTGGAGTCGCGGTCGGACAGCACGACGAAGACGGCGCCGTCGGCGATGGCGCGCGAGACCTCCGCGCGGATCTCCTCGATGCGGCGGGCCAGCTCGGCTCCCCCGCCGGCGACGCGGTACAGGCCCTTGACCACGAGGGTCGTGCGGCCCGGGTTCCGGCGGTCGCGGTCGATGTGGACGATCTTGGCGAGCTCGTCGTTGTCGATGACCGGGAAGGGCATGACGAGCTGGTGGCAGTGCGCCGCCGACTCCGACAGGGCGTTCTGCTGCGGGCCGGTCACCGTGATGAGCGAGGTGACGAGCTCCTCGCGGATCGCGTCCAGCGGCGGGTTCGTCACCTGGGCGAAGAGCTGGGTGAAGTAGTCGAACAGCATCCGCGGACGGGTGGACAGCACCGCCAGCGGGGTGTCCGAGCCCATCGAGCCGATCGGCTCGGCCCCGGCGCGGGCCATCGGGGCGAGGATGAGCCGCAGCTCCTCCTCGGTGTACCCGAAGGTCTGCTGCCGGCGGGTCACCGACGCGTGGCTGTGCACGATGTGCTCGCGCGGAGGCAGGTCGGGCAGGCGGACCACGTTCTTCAGCCACTCGCCGTAGGGCTGGGCGGCCGCGAGCTCGGCCTTGACCTCCTCGTCGTCGACGATGCGGCCCTTGGCCGTGTCGACGAGGAACATCTTGCCGGGGGCGACGCGGCCGCGGGCCACGATCGAGGCCGGGTCCAGCTCCAGGACCCCCGTCTCCGAGGCCAGCACGACGAGCCCGTCGTCGGTCACCCAGTAGCGCGAGGGGCGCAGGCCGTTGCGGTCCAGGACGCCGCCGATGACGGTGCCGTCGGTGAACGTCAGGTTGGCCGGCCCGTCCCACGGCTCGGAGAACATCGAGTGGAACTCGTAGAAGGCCCGGCGGGCCGGGTCCATCTCCGCGTTGTTCTCCCAGGCCTCCGGGACCATCATCAGCACCGCGTGCGGCAGCGACCGGCCGGCCAGGTGCAGCAGCTCGAGGACCTCGTCGAAGGACGCCGAGTCCGAGCCCTCGGTGGCGCAGATGGGGCCCAGGCGCTGCACGTCGCCGGGGATGAGCGGGGTGCTCATCGTCGACTCGCGCGCGGCGGTCCAGTTCCGGTTGCCCTTGACCGTGTTGATCTCGCCGTTGTGGGCGATGGTCCGGAAGGGGTGGGCCAGCGGCCAGCTCGGGAACGTGTTCGTCGAGAAGCGCGAGTGGACCAGGCCCAGCTCGGACGTGAAGCGCCGGTCGGACAGGTCGGGGAAGAACGGCTCGAGCTGGCCGGTGGTGAGCATGCCCTTGTAGACCATCGTCCGCGCCGACAGCGACGGGAAGTAGACGCCCAGGTCGCGCTCGGCGAGCTTGCGCAGCACGTACACCCGGCGGTCGAGGTCGACGCCGGTCTCCAGCGGGCGCAGCCCGTCGGTACGGGTGGCGACGAAGAGCTGGGCGAAGAACGGCATGCAGGCGCGGGCCTGCGCCCCGACGAGGTCGGCGGTCACCGGGACGTCGCGCCAGCCGAGGACGTCGAGGCCCTCGGCCTCGGCGATCTCCTCGATGCGGGCGACGGCCTGCGCGCGCTCGGCCTCCTCGGCGGGCAGGAAGGCGTTGCCGACGGCGTAGGCGCCCCGGGCGGGCAGCTGCACGCCCTGCTCGCCCATGACGGCGCGCAGGAACTCGTCGGGGACCTGGGTGAGGATGCCCGCGCCGTCACCGGTGTTGGCCTCGGCGCCGACGGCGCCGCGGTGGTCGAGGTTGCGCAGGGCGGTGAGCGCGTGCTCGACGATGTCGTGGCCCGCTTCACCGCGCACGGTGGCGACGAAGGCCACCCCGCAGGCGTCCTTCTCGTTCGCGCGGTCGTACAGCCCGGCGTCGTCCGGGAAGCTCGTGAAGGGCAGCGGGCGGACCCGCCGGCCGAGGTGCGACGCGGTGTGCGTGGACGTGTGGGGCGACATGCAGTGCACCGTCCTGAAGAGAGAGGTCCAGGACCTCGGTGGACAGGGGGTCTCTCGACGGGTCTCCTCGAGGGTCGCCCGGGCGGGCGGATCTCGGTGAGCCGGGTCAGTCTCTTCGAGATGAGGCGCGCACCTGGCGGGCGCGCACCACGAACGAGGGGCGGCGCTGGCCCCCGTTCACCTCACTGTAACGCGGGTGGTGCCGTGCTCACGTGCACTGGACCATCACACCGTGATCGAGCTTCGGTCACGGCTCCCGCGCGTCCGGCCGCGGGTCGCGGTCCGGTGAGGGGCGATCAGCTCGGGCGGTGACGGTGGGCCCACCGGGCTGGCTCGCGGCGTCGTCCGGGCTGGTGGCCGGGGCCGACGGCGAGGAATCTACCCGCTCCAGCACCTCGGCCCGACCACCGTTCACCCTGCGTGAGCGGATGAAAGCTGCGAGTGCGACGAGGAACACGGCACCCGCGACCCACTGGTTGACCCGCAGACCGAGCAGGTGGTTCGCGTCGTCGATGCGCAGGGCCTCGAAGTACGACCGGCCCAGGCAGTACAGCGCGACGTAGGCGAAGAACGCCTGCCCGTGCCGCAGCGACCAGCGCCGGTCCGCGAGGACGATGACGGCGGCGACGAGCAGGCACCACAGCGACTCGTAGAGGAACGTCGGGTGGAAGGTGCCGAGCACCTCCGGGTTCCCCTGCGCGTCCAGGACCGCCCGGCCCGCCGACTCGTCCCAGCGGTGGACGGTCAGCGCCCACGGGACGTCGGTCGCCCGGCCGTAGAGCTCGTTGTTGAACCAGTTGCCCCACCGGCCCGCCGCCTGGGCGACGAGCAGACCCGGTGCCATGGCGTCGGCCAGCGGCAGGAAGCGGAACCCCGCGCGGCGGCAGGCGATCCACGCCCCGAGCGCCCCACCGGCGATGGCCCCCCAGATCCCCAGGCCGCCCTCCCACACGTACAGGGCGCGGACGGGGTCCCCGCCCGCGCCGAAGTACGCCTGGGGGGAGGTGATCACGTGGTAGAGCCGGGCCCCGACGACGCCGAGGGGCACCGCCCAGACGGCGACGTCCAGGACGAAGTCCGCGCGACCGCCCTTCGCCCGCCAGCGCCGCTCGGCGATGAGCACGCCGAGGACGATGCCGACGACGATGCACAGCGCGTAGGCCCGCACCGGCACCGGGCCGAGGTGCCAGACCGCGACCGTGGGGCTGGGGATCGCGGCGGCGACCGCGCCCGCGGCGGCGGGGATCACGGGGTCGTCGTCGCGGCGGCGACCGCCTGCTCGAGGGCGGTGGCCGGGTCGGAGCCCAGCAGGTCCTGCGTCGGGATCTCCTGCTTCTGCCCGCCCTCCGGCGTCACCGTGACCGTCGGCGTCCCGCTGACGCCGTTGTCGCCCATCGAGTCCTGGACCGACTGGACGTAGTCGCGGTAGGCGTGCCCGTCGTAGGCGGCCTGCCACTGCGCGAGGTCGGGGACCCCGGCCTGCTCGGCGAAGTCGCGCAGCTGGGCGTCGGTGTACCCGGCGCCCTCCCGCTCCGGCTGGTTGGCGAAGACGACGCGGTTGTACTCGACGAACCTGCCCTGGGCGGCGGCAGCGGCAGCGCCCTCGGCGGCGCGCTGGGAGGCGTCGTTGCCGAGGTTGCCGTCGAGGAAGGTCACCGTGTGGACGACGACCTCCGCCTCGCCGTCGGCGGCGAGGCGGACGACGTCGTCACCGGCCGCCGTCTCGAACCGTTCGCAGTAGGGGCACTGGTAGTCCAGCCAGACGTCGAGCGTGGGCGCGCCCTGCGCCGGCGTGCCCGGCAGGACGATGCCGGCGCCCATCCCGCTCGCGCTCGGCGGCACCTCCTGGGCGGCCGTCGCCACGGTGTCCGGGCGCGAGCGCTCGATGACGACCACCACGACGGCGACGATCGCCAGCACCACGACGACGGCGATGCTGGTGAGCAGCACGCGGCGGCTGCGCTCGCGGGCCAGTTCGCGCTGTCGCAGCGCGGTGGCCTTGGCCCGCCGCGCCTCGCGGGCGTCCTCGGCCTGGGCGGCGCGCGCCGGGTGACCGCCGGGCTTCTTGGTGCTCAACGCTCGTTCTCCTCCGCGGGGGTGCTCGTCAGGGGCGGGTGCGGACGCCGGCGGACAGCTCTTCGGCCAGCTGCCCGACGGCCCGCGCACCGGCGGCGGGCGAGTCCGCGTCCAGCAGGCGCTGGACGAACGCGGACCCGACGATGACGCCGTCGGCGTACCCGGCGACCTCGGTGGCCTGCGCGGGGGTGGACACTCCCAGCCCGACGCAGACGCGCTCGGCGCCGGCGGCCCGGGTGCGCCGGACGAGGTCGGCGGCACCCGCGCCCACGGTCGCACGCGTTCCTGTGACTCCCATCAACGACGCCGCGTAGACGAACCCGCGGCTGGCGCGGACGGTCGTCTCCAGGCGGGCGTCGGTGGAGCTGGGGGCGACGAGGAAGACGCGCTCGAGGTCGTGCTCCTGGCTGGCGGCCAGCCAGCCGGCCGCCTCGTCGGGGATGAGGTCGGGGGTGATGAGCCCGGCGCCGCCGGCGTTCGCCAGGTCCGCGGCCCAGCGCTCGACGCCGTAGCGGTCCACGGGCGGCCAGTACGTCATGACGAGGACGGCCGCGCCGGTGGAGGCCACCTCCTCGACCGCGCGCAGGACGTCGGCGGGGCGGGTGCGGTTGGCCAGGCAGACCTCGGCGGCCCGCTGGATCGTCGCCCCGTCCATCGTCGGGTCCGAGTAGGGCAGGCCGAGCTCGACGACGTCGGCGCCGCCCGCGACGGCGGCCTTGGCCGCCTCGATCGACCCGTCGACGTCGGGGTAGCCCACGGGCAGGTACGCCACGAGGGCGGCCCGCCCCTCGGCCTTCGCGTCGTCGACGGCCGCGGCCGCCGTCCGCGTCCCCGTCGGGCTGTCCTGGAGTTCGGTGCTCACCAGCCGGACCCTTCCGTGTCCTGGGGCGCGTCGGCGACCCGTTCGGCCTCCGAGGCGACGAGGTCGGCGTCGCTGACGAGCCCGAACCAGCGGGCCGCCGTGTCCACGTCCTTGTCCCCGCGCCCGGACAGGCTGACGAGGACGGTGGCCTCCGGGCCCAGTTCGCGCCCGAGGTCGAGGGCCCCCGCGAGCGCGTGGGCGCTCTCGATGGCCGGGATGATCCCCTCGGTGCGGCACAGGAGGCGGAAGGCGTCCATGGCCTGCGTGTCCGTGACCGGGTGGTAGTGGGCGCGACCGCTGGCGGCGAGCCAGGAGTGCTCGGGACCCACCCCCGGGTAGTCCAGCCCGGCGGAGATCGAGTGCGACTCCACCGTCTGCCCGTCCTCGTCCTGCATGACGAACTGGCGCGCGCCCTGGAAGACCCCGGCCGCGCCCGCGGAGATGGGGGCGGCGTGCCGGCCGGTCTCCACGCCGTCCCCACCGGCCTCGTAGCCGTGCAGCGCGACGCCCGGGTCGTCGAGGAAGGCGTGGAAGATGCCGATGGCGTTGGACCCGCCGCCGACGCAGGCCGCGACGGCGTCGGGCAGGCGGCCGGTGAGGTCGAGGACCTGCTGGCGCGCCTCGATGCCGACGATGCGCTGGAAGTCGCGCACGAGCACCGGGAACGGGTGCGGGCCCGCGACGGTGCCGAAGGCGTAGTGCGTCGTGTCCACCGAGGAGACCCAGTCGCGGAACGCCTCGTTCACGGCGTCCTTGAGCGTGCGGCTGCCCGCGCTCACGGGCACGACGGTGGCGCCGAGCAGCCGCATCCGGGCCACGTTGAGCGCCTGCCGGCGGGTGTCCTCCTCGCCCATGTAGACGACGCACTCCAGGCCCATGAGGGCGGCCGCCGTCGCCGTCGCGACGCCGTGCTGGCCCGCGCCCGTCTCGGCGATGATGCGGTGCTTGCCCATCCGCTTGGTCAGCAGCGCCTGGCCGAGGACGTTGTTGATCTTGTGCGAGCCGGTGTGGTTGAGGTCCTCGCGCTTGAGGACGACACGGGCACCCCCGGCGTGGGCGGCGAAGCGCGGCACCTCGGTGAGGATGCTCGGCCGGCCGGAGTACGTGCGGTGCAGCTCGGCCAGCTCGGCCAGGAAGCCGGGGTCGGCCATCGCGGTGGTGTGCGCGGCGTCGATCTCGTCGAGGGCGGCCACGAGGGCCTCGGGCACGAACCGGCCGCCGAAGGCGCCGAAGTAGGGCCCGCGCTCGGCGCCGAAGGAGCGGCCGGACGTGGTCAGGGGCGTTTCCGACGTGGTCACGGGCGCACCGCCTGCACGGCCGGGTGCGCACCCGCGGCCACGAGGTCGGCCACGGCGCGGCGCGGGTCCTCGCCCCTGACGAGCGTCTCCCCCACCAGGACGGCGTCGGCGCCGGCGCGGGCGAACTCGACGACGTCGCGCGGACCGGAGACGCCGGACTCGGCGACCTTGACCGTGCCGTCGGGGATGAGCGGGGCGAGGTCGGCGAAGGTGCCGTTGTCGACCCGGAGGGTCTTGAGGTCGCGGTTGTTCACCCCGACCACGCGGGCGCCGGCGTCCAGGGCGCGCGCGACCTCCTCGGCGGTGTGGACCTCCACGAGGGCGGTCATCCCCAGGGAGTGGGTGCGTTCGACGAGCGACACGAGGGCCTCCTGCTCGAGGGCGGCGACGATGAGGAGGACGACGTCGGCCCCCCAGGCGCGGGCTTCCCACAGCTGGTACGACTCGACGACGAAGTCCTTGCGCAGCACGGGGACGTCGACGGCGCAGCGGACGGCCCGCAGGTCGTCCAGGCTGCCGCCGAAGCGGCGCTGCTCGGTGAGCACGCTGATGACGCTGGCCCCGCCGGCCTCGTACTGCGCCGCGAGGTCGGCCGGGTCCGGGATGGCCGCCAGGGCCCCCTTGGACGGGCTCTTGCGCTTGACCTCCGCGATGACCTTGACCCCGCGCTGCTCGGAGTCGCGGGGCTTCAGCAGGGCGTGGGCGTCCTTGGCGGGCACCTGGCGGTGCGCGCGCTGCTTCAGCTCCTCCAGCGGGGTGAGCGCCTTGCGCGCCGCCAGGTCCTCGCGGACGCCGGCCAGGATGTCGTCGAGGACTGTCACGCCACGAGGGTATCGCCGGGCGCACCCGGCCCGGTCCGCCGGCCGGGTGCCCGGCGGGTCAGCGGCGGGGACGGCCCAGGCCGACGGGCTTGCCGTCGGCGCCCTTGACGCCGTAGCCGGCCTTGGCGAGCGCGCCGGCGACCACGAGGGAGGCGAGGATGACGACGCTGCCGACGATCCCCCAGACCAGGCTCGGGAAGACGATGGCCAGGCAGAGGATGAGGAACCCGAGCAGGCACACGCCGACCCCGGCCCAGGCCGCGATGCTGTGGCCGTGACCGTGCTCGTCGATGATGTCCGCCTCGCGGACGGCGCCGGCGGTGTCCCCGGGGGACGCGTCGTTGTGCTCGGTGCTCACGGGGGCTCCTCGGGGCGGGTCGTCGGCGGGCGGCGGGCGCGCCCGGGTACTACGCACACCGTACCGACTCGCGACCGCGCGCGCCGGGACGGGTCGCCGTCCCGGTCAGCGGGTCGGGTCCTCGTCGTGCGACAGCGCGTCCCACGCCGCGGCCGGGTCCTGTCGCGCCGGGGCGGGCGCACCGGAGCCGGGACGGGCGTCGCGGTCGTAGCGGCCCGCGGTCCGCGGCGCCTCGCGCCGGCGCGCGCCGAGCACGAGCCCGCCGCCGGCCAGCGCCACGAGCCCGCCGCCCACGGCGGAGACCACCGGCCAGGGGGCGACGTCGACCCCCGCCTGGACGCGGGCCTCGGTCGTGCCGCTGGCCGCGCGGGCCGGGGCCGCGAGCGCGGCGGCGGGGTCGCGCACGGGGCCCGTGCTGGCGGCGAGGACCCCGGCCCCGCCGGCGACGAGGACGAGCGCGGCGACCAGGCGCGCCGCGCGCCGTCCCAGGGTGGAGGCGACGACGGCGGCCAGGCTGACGAGGGCGAGGGCCGTGGCCACGGGTGCGGCGTCGCGGCCGGCCGCGAGCACGGCCGCGGTCCCGGTCGCGGTGGCGGCCCGGCCGCTGACCCAGGTCGGTGCCCCCGCCCCGAGGGCGGCGACGGCGCCGAGGGCGGCGAGCAGCAGCAGCGGGCCGCGGCGGGAGGGGCGCTGGGCGGACAGCGGGGTGCTCACGCGGTGGGGGTGGCGAGGGGCAGGGTGGTGGCCTCGAAGCAGGTGCGGTCGCCGGTGTGGCAGGCGGCGCCGACCTGGTCGACCTCGAGCAGCAGGGCGTCGCCGTCGCAGTCGAGGGAGACCTTGCGCACGTGCTGGACGTGCCCGGAGGTGTCGCCCTTGCGCCACAGCTGCCCGCGGCTGCGCGACCAGTAGGTGGCGCGGCCGGTGGCCAGGGTCCGGGCGAGGGCCTCGTCGTTCATCCACGCCACCATGAGGACCTCGTGCGTGTCGTGCTGCTGGACGACGGCGCAGACGAGTCCGGCGGGGTCACGCTTGAGGAGGGCGGCGGTGCGGGGATCGAGCTCGGGCGACGACACGCGGTCATGCTCTCACCGGCCAGGGCGCGCACCGGACCGCCCGGGTGGCACGATCGGCGCCATGTCCCTCCCCTCCCGGCACCCCAGCGACGCCCGACGTGAACGGGACGGGCTGTGCGAGACCGCGTTGCGCGTCGGTCCGGAGGCACCGACGTTGTGCGCGGGCTGGGACGTGCGGGACCTGCTGGTGCACCTGGCGGTGCGCGACAACCGACCCGACGCGGCCCTCGGCGAGGCGCTGGCGCCGTTGCGCCCGCACCGCGACAAGGTGGTCTCCGAGCTGGCGTCCCAGCCGTTCGACGAGCTCGTCGAGCGGGTGCGCAGCGGTCCCCACGGGCCGCTGCGGGTGCGGGCCCTGGACGGTCTGGTGAACACCGCGGAGTTCTTCGTGCACCACGAGGACGTCCTGCGCGCCCAGCCCGGCTGGGGGCCGCGGGAGCTGCCGCGGGCGCAGGAGGACGCGCTGTGGCGCACCGCGCGGGTCCTGGGGCGGGTGGCCTACCGCCGCTGCCCCGTGGGCGTGGTGCTGGTGACGCCGACCGGCCCGCGGGCGGTGGTGCGCTCGGGCGCGGAGTCGGTCGCGGTCACCGGCCCGGTCGCCGAGCTGCTGCTGCACGCCTTCGGGCGGCGCACGCGCGCGCTGGTGCACGTGGAGGGGACCCCGGGAGCCGTCGCCCGGTTCCGCTCGACCCACCCGGGTGCGGTGGGCGAGTAGCTCAGCGGACGGGGGCGCCGTCCGCGCGCAGGGCGTCCTTGACGTCCCCGACGGTCAGCCGGCCGAAGTGGAAGACGCTGGCGGCCAGGACGGCGTCGGCGCCGGCGGCGACGGCGGGCGGGAAGTGCTCCACCGCGCCGGCCCCGCCGCTGGCCACGAGCGGGACGGTGACGCGGGCGCGGACCTCGGTGAGCATCTGGAGGTCGAAGCCCTGCTCGGTGCCGTCGGCGTCCATGGAGTTCAGCAGGATCTCCCCCGCACCGAGCTCGGCGGCGCGGGCGGCCCACTCGACCGCGTCCAGGCCGGTGCCGCGGCGGCCGCCGTGGGTGGTGACCTCGTAGCCGGACGCGGTGGCCGGCTCCCCCGGCGAGGTGCGGCGGGCGTCGACGGACAGGACGAGCACCTGGGCGCCGAAGCGCTCGGCGATCTCGGTGATGAGCTCGGGCCGGGCGATGGCCGCGGTGTTGACGCCGACCTTGTCGGCGCCGGCGCGCAGCAGCTTCTCGACGTCGGCGACGGCGCGGACGCCACCGCCGACGGTGAGGGGGATGAAGACCTGCTCGGCGGTGCGCCGGACGACGTCGTACGTCGTCTCCCGCGAGCCGGAGGAGGCGGTGACGTCGAGGAAGGTCAGCTCGTCGGCACCCTGCTCGTCGTAGCGGCGGGCGAGCTCCACCGGGTCGCCCGCGTCGCGCAGGTCGGTGAAGTTGACGCCCTTGACGACGCGGCCGGCGTCGACGTCGAGGCAGGGGATGACACGGACGGCGACGCTCACGGGGGAACGGTACCGTCGCAGCCGTGCCGGACAGGGTGATGGACGTCAGCGTGGTGCAGGTCGACCCCGAGGACCGCGAGGCCCTGCGGGCCTGGTCGGTGCCGAGCCGGACGTCGTTCCTGCAGCCGGCACCGACCCCGCAGGCCCTCGAGGACCGCCAGCACGAGGTGCGCGGCCACCGCCTGACGGCGGTGCGGGACACCGTGGCCGGTGAGGACCGGGTCGTGGCGACCCTGCGCTCGTTCGACTCCGAGCTGACGCTGCCGGGCGCCGGGCCCGTGGGGGTGGACGCGATCTCGACGGCGACGGTGCTGCCCACGCACCGGCGCCGGGGACTGCTGTCGCGGATGCTGACCGCCGACCTCGACCGCGCCCGCGAGGCCGGTCACGCGTTCGCGGCGCTCATCGCCCTGGAGGCCCCCATCTACGGCCGGTTCGGGTTCGGCGCCGCGACCCGGGCCACGAGCCTCGTCGTCGACAACGCCCGCCTCGCCTTCCGCCCGGACGCCCCCGCGGCGACGGGGTCGCTGGAGTTCGTCCCGCCCGGTCGCACCGACGAGCTGGCCGCCGTCCACGACGCGGCGCGGCGCGCTCGCCCCGGGGGTCTGCTGCGCGACGCGACGTGGTGGGAGGCCGCCGGCCGGCGGGGCGAGGGGCGCTGGCTCGGCCCACGGGGGCACGCCGTCCTGCACCGGGACGCGGACGGGACCCCCGACGGGTACGCGGCGTACGACGTCACCGACGACGCGGTGGGTCGCGTCCCGAACGGCACGGTGCACCTGCGCGACCTCACCGCGACGACCCCGGCGGCCTACCGCGCGCTGTGGGAGTTCACCGCCTCCATCGACCTGGTCCGGGTGACCCGGGCCGCGGACCGGCCCGTCGACGAGCTGCTGCCGCACCTGCTGGTGGATCCGCGGGCGGTGCAGACCGGCCCGGTCGACGACTTCCTGTGGCTGCGGGTGCTCGACGTGCCCGGGGCGCTGGCCGCCCGCCGCTACCTGGGGTGCGGCACCCTCGTGCTGCGCGTGGAGGACCCCCTCGGCCTGGCCGGGGCGAACGTGCGGCTGCACGTGGCCCCGCAGCGCTGCGGCGCCGACGGCTGGGTGTGCGCCGAGGTCACGACGACGGACGCCGAGCCCGACGTCGTCCTGCCGGTCGGCGAGCTCGGCTCGCTGCTGCTCGGGGGGACGTCGGCGGTGGCGCTGCGGCGGGCGGGGCGCATCGCGGCGACCCCCGCGGCCGCGTGGACGCTGGAGACCCTCATGGCCGCGCCGGAGCAGCCGTGGTGCCCCACCTGGTTCTGACCGGGTCGGTGCCGGTGGGGTGCGGGTGAGCGCGCAGGCGCTCGCCGACCGCGTCCTGGCCGCGCTGGCGCGGGTCGCGCCCCCGCCGGCCGGTCCCCCGGTCCTCGCGGTGGACGGGCGGTCCGGGACCGGCAAGACGGACCTGGCCGCCGTCCTGGCCAGGCGCACGGGTGCCGTCGTGGCGCACATGGACGACCTGTACCCCGGGTGGGACGGGCTGGCCGCGGCCGTCGATCTGCTGGGTGAGCTGCTGGCGCAGCTGCGCGGCGGGCGGGTCGTCCGCCAGCCGGTCTGGGACTGGCAGCGGGGCACCTACGCGGGGACGGTGACGTGGCCGACGTCGGGGCTGCTCGTCGTCGAGGGCGTGGGGGCGGGGTGCGCCGGGGGCGTCGACCTGCTCGTGGAGCTGACCGCCGACCCCGCCGTGCGCCGGGCGCGAGCCCTGGCGCGGGACGGGCAGGCGTACGCCCCGCACTGGGGTCGGTGGGCCGCTCAAGAGGACGAGCTGTTCTCCCGCAGGCCGTTGCGTCCCGACCTGAGCGTGGCCACCGACGACGCGGGCACCGACGACGCGGCCACCCGGGCCGGGTGCACCTAGCGGGGTGCGCGGTCCTCCACGAGCCGGGCGAGCCGCAGGGCCTCGGCGCGGGCGTGCTCGCCGTCGGCGCGCTGGACGGCCATGACGGCGAGGTTGTCCCCGTCGTCGAGGTCGAGGGTCAGCCAGGGGTCGGCACCGCCGAAGCGGACGGCGACGACCGCGCCCCACTCGACCTCACGGGTGAAGACGACGTTGCGCACCACGAGCGCGGTGCCGGTGACCCGCGCGTTGACGGTGACCAGGCGCACGAGCCCGGCGGAGACGACGACGCCGAAGACGAGCGCCGAGACCGTGTCCTGCCCCGTCCAGCCCGACTCCGGGGCCAGGGACAGCCCGATCGACATCCCCACCATGACGAGGAGGATCGCGACCGCGAAGCCCAGGCCGACGACGCGGGCGCGCCGGGGCCGGAACGGCTTGTCGGAGACGGGCCCAGCGGTCACAGGCGGCACGCGTGGATGCTCGTGACGAGGATCGCCCGCGCCCCGAGCTCGTACAGCTCGTCCATGACGCGGTTGGTCTCCGAGCTCTTGACCATGGCCCGCACGGCGACCCAGTCGGGGCCGGCCAGCGGCGAGACCGTCGGGGACTGCAGACCGGGGGTGATGGCGCAGGCCTGCTCGACGATCGCCTTCGGGCAGTCGTAGTCGACCATGACGTACTGGCGGGCGACCAGGACGCCCTGCAGCCGGCGGACGAGGACGTCGACGGCGGGGTCGGCCGGGGCGCCGGCACGGCGCACGAGCGTGGCCTCCGAGCGCATGATGGGCTCACCGAAGATCTCCAGCCCGGCCGCGCGCAGCGTGGTGCCGGTCTCCACGACGTCGGCGATGACGTCGGCGATGCCGAGCGCCACGGCGGTCTCGACCGCTCCGTCGAGGTGGACGACGTCGGCGGTCACGCCGTGCTCGGCCAGGTGCCCGGCCAGCAGACCGGAGTAGCTGGTGGCGATCCGCCGGCCCTCGAGGTCGCGGACCCCCGCGGCCGCACCGGGGCGCCCGGCGAAGCGGAAGGTGCTGCGGGCGAAGCCGAGGGGCAGGACCTCGTCGGCCGGGGCGCGGGAGTCCAGCAGCAGGTCGCGGCCGGTGATGCCGGCGTCCAGCGTCCCGGAGCCGACGTACAGCGCGATGTCGCGCGGGCGCAGGAAGACGAACTGGGCGGAGTTGTCCGGGTCGTCGAGGATGAGTTCCTTGGCCTCGCGCCGCTGGTTGTAGCCGGCCTCGCGCAGCATGGCGGAGGCGGCCTCGGACAGGGACCCCTTGTTGGGGACGGCGATGCGCAACATCGGGTGGAGCTCCTAGAGGTGGGCGTACACGTCGTCGAGGGTCAGTCCGCGGGCGATCATCAGCACCTGCAGGTGGTACAGCAGCTGCGAGATCTCCTCGGCGGTCCGCTCCCCGCCCTCGTGCTCCGCGGCCATCCACACCTCGGCCGCCTCCTCGACGACCTTCTTGCCGATGGCGTGGACGCCGGCGTCCAGTTCCCGCACCGTCCCCGAGCCCTCGGGCCGGGTCAGCGCCTTGTCGCTCAGTTCGGCGAACAGGGCGTCGAAGCTCTTCACGGGCACGGAGTCTAGGTGGTCGGGCGCGCCCGCCCGACCACCCGGCTCCGGTGGGACGTCGGCTCAGCCCGGGGGCGGGGGTGCGACCTCGCGCAGCGCGACGACCGTCTCCAGGGCGGCGAGCACGGCTTCGGCGCCCTTGTCCTCGCGCGAGCCGCGCAGACCGGCGCGGTGCAGCGCCTGCGCCTCGGTGTCGACGGTGAGGACGCCGAACCCGATCGGCACCCCCGTCGTGACCGCGACCTGGGTCAGCCCCTGGGTGGCGGCGTCGCACACGTACTCGAAGTGCGGGGTGCCGCCCCGGATGACGACCCCGAGGGTGACGACGGCGTCGACGCCCTGCCGGGCCAGGCGGGCGGCGGCCACGGGCAGCTCGAAGGCCCCCGGGACGCGCACCTCGACGACGTCGGTGACGCCCGAGGCCTCCAACGCGCGCCGCGCGCCCGCCAGCAGGCCGTCCATGACCTCGTGGTGCCAGCGCGCCGCGACCACCGCGACCCGCAGGCCGCTACCGTCGACCGTGATCTCCGGACTCCCGTCCCCGCTCACGCCTTCTCCTCTCCCTCGGCGGACAGGTGTGCCCGCAGTTCCGCGATCGTCAGCACCGGCAGGTCGAACCGTTCACCCAGAGCGACGATCTGGTCCCAGCGTGACATCGCCCCCTCGTCCTCCACGAGCTCGGCGATGATCCCGACCGGGGTGAGCCCCGCCAGCCGGCACAGGTCGACCGCGGCCTCGGTGTGCCCGGGGCGTTCCAGGACGCCACCGGGCCGGGCCCGCAGCGGGAACACGTGCCCGGGGCGGACGAGGTCGCCCGCCGTGGCGGCCGGGTCGGCCAGCACCCGCGCCGTGCGGGCGCGGTCGGCCGCGGAGATCCCCGTCGTCACGCCCAGCGCCGCGTCGCAGCTGACGGTGTAGTCGGTGCGCAGGGAGTCCTCGTTGCGCTCGACCATGGGCGGCAGCGCGAGGGCGGCGGCCCGCTCGGCGGTCATGGGCGCGCAGAGCATCCCCGAGGTGTGCCGGACGGTCCACCCGATCCACTCCGGCGTCGCCAGCTCGGCGGCCAGGACCGCGTCGCCCTCGTTCTCGCGGTCGGCGTCGTCGGTGACGAGCACGGGACGCCCCGCGCGCAGGGCGTCCAGCGCACGGGCCACGCTCGCGCCGGTGGTCACGCTCACGCCTGCCCCCCGAGCGCGGCGGTGGGCTCGAAGGCGCGCAGCCGCTCGACGTACTTGGCCAGCACGTCCACCTCCAGGTTGACCGTGGCCCCGACGGGCTTGGCGCCCAGGACGGTGAGCTCGAGGGTGGCGGGGATGAGGGAGACCTCGAACCAGTGCCCGGTCGCGGCCGGCTCGCTGACGGCCGAGACGGTCAGCGAGGTGCCGTCGACGGTGATGGACCCCTTCTCCACGACGTAGCGGGCCAGGCCGGCCGGGACCTCGACGCGCACGACCTCCCACGCCTCCCCCGGTGTCCGCCGCGCGATGGTGCCGGTGCCGTCGACGTGGCCCTGGACGATGTGCCCGCCCAGTCGCCCGTGCGCGGCCATCGCGCGCTCCAGGTTCACCTTCCGCCCCGCAGCGACGTCGTGCAGCGAGCTGCGGCGCAACGACTCCTGCATGACGTCCACGGTGAAGGCGCCCGGTTCGGGCTGGTCGACGACGGTCAGGCAGACCCCGTCGACGGCGATGGACGCCCCGTGCACGGCGTCGGAGACGACGACGGGACCGCGCACGGTCAACCGCGCCGACTCCGCACCGAACTCCACGGCGACGACCTCGCCGATCTCCTCCACGATCCCGGTGAACACGACCCTGCCTCCTCGAACTGTCCTGTGGTCCTGCGGTCCTCGTGCGGCCTGCTCCTCAGCGCTGAGGGGACCGGCGCGGTCGCTGGGGCGGACGTCGGCGCGCACGGGGCCCGGCACGGGGGGCACGGGTGGCACGGGTGGCACGGCGTTCGGGTGGTCCACGGTCCCCTCCTCCCAGGGCGTCCGGGCGGACCCCGGGGAGGGCGAGGGGAGGAGGAGGTCCCGGCGGCACCGCGAGGTGCCTGCGGGACCGCCGACGGGGCGAGGTCGGCGCACGACGACGGGCCCCGGACGGGGCGCGACGGCGCACGGCGACGACGCCGCGCGCTGCCTCCCATCCGGACTCTCACCGTCGGCCCCGGAGTTCCACCGGGTCGACCACCCACCGAGGTGGGGGCTCGCGGACTGTCACCGCCGGTTCGGACTTCCACCGACCCCGGAGCACGCGTGTCGTGCGGTCTTGCTCGTGGGCGTCAGTGTGCCACGCGACGGCCCGTCCCACGGCCCGGGACGACCTCGGTGGGCGCGGGTCAGTGGGCGCAGGCCCTCGCCGCGAGGTCGCGCAGCTCGCCGATGGCCGCGGCCGCGTCGTCGGCGCCGTAGACGGCCGACCCGGCGACGAAGACGTCCGCGCCCGCCTCGGCCGCGCGCTCGACGGTCGCGGTCGAGACCCCGCCGTCGACCTGCAGGCGCACGTCGAGGTCACCGATGGCCGCGCGCGCCCGGCGGATCTTCGGCAGCGTCACGTCGAGGAACCCCTGGCCGCCGAAGCCGGGCTCGACGGTCATGACGAGGAGCATGTCGAACTCCGGCAGCAGGTCCAGGAACGGCTCGACGGGGGTGGCCGGACGCAGGGCGATGCCCGCCCGGCCCCCGGCGGCGCGGATGTCGCGGGCCAGCTTCACGGGGGCCCGCGCGGCCTCGGCGTGGAAGGTGACGCCCGCCGCGCCGGCCTCGGCGTACGCCGGGGCCCAGCGGTCGGGGTCCTCGATCATGAGGTGGCAGTCCAGCGGCACCGGGCTGACCCGCTGCAGCGCTTCGACGACGGGCAGACCGAGGGTGAGGTTGGGGACGAAGTGGCCGTCCATGACGTCGACGTGGGCGGCGTCGGCCGTGGCGATGCGGGCCAGCTCGGCCTGCAGGTTCGCGAAGTCGGCGGACAGGATGCTGGGGTTGACCTGGGGTCCTCGGTCGCTGCGCACGTCCCCGACCGTACTGGCTGGCCCGGACACCACCGGAACGGGTGATGACGTCACCGTGCACCACTGGTGTACCGTGACGTCATGTCGACGACGTCCGCCTTCACCCTGCGCCTGGACGACGCGCACCGGTCGATGCTGGAGCGCCTGCAGGCGCGGCACCCGGGCCTCTCGCGGCAGCGGCTGTTCGAGCGGCTGCTGGAGCAGGCCGACGAGGCCGACCGCGCCGACGTGCAGGACATCGCCCGCGCCGTCTACGCGCAGAACCGCGAGCTCTTCGACTCCCTCGCCCACGACCTGGACGGCCCCGACCTCGTGAGCACCCGCCGGGCGTGATCCTGCCCGTCCGCTACCTCACGGTCGGTGACGTCGTCCGCTTCACCGCGATCTTCCCCGACGGCCCTTTCGACGTCCGGGACGCGGGTCTGCTGGCCCTGGCCGTGCAGCGGCCGCAGCTGCAGGTGCTCGGCCGGGACGCCTACCCCGACCTGTCCCGCAAGGCCGCCGCGCTGCTGCACTCCCTCGTGCGCACGCGCCCCCTCGTCGACGGCAACGAGCGCACGGCGATCCTGTCCGCCATGGCGATGCTGCACCTCAACGGCACCGGTGTCGGCGCGGCGCCGGTGCCGGCCGGGACGGCGCTCACCCGCGACGTCGCCGACGGCACCCTCGACGACGTCGCGCAGATCGCGGCGCGGCTGGACTCCCTCGTCCGCCGCCTGGGGTGAGGCGCCTCAGCGGACCACGACGTCGCTGGGCCGCAGGTCCCGGACCGACCCGATCCCCATCTGCCGCAACGTCGTCGTCAGCTCGGCCTGGTAGCGCGTGAGCACGTCGGCGACCCCGTCCGCGCCGTCGGCCGCGAGCCCCCACATGACGGGGCGGCCGACGTGCACGGCCCGGGCGCCGAGCGCGAGCGCCACGGCGGCCTGCGCCCCGCCGCGGACGCCGGAGTCGACGTGGACCTCCACCTCGGCCCCGACCTCGGCGAGGATCTCCGGCAGCGCGTACGCGGAGGTGACGGAGTTGCCCAGGCGGCGACCGCCGTGGGTGGACACGATGATCCCTTCCGCGCCGCCGTCGACGCAGCGGCGCGCGTCGCGGGCGGTGAGCACACCCTTGCAGAGCACGGGCAGGCCGGAGACCTCGGCGAGCCAGCCGATGGTGTCGGGGGTGAGGTCGAGCGCCATGTCGGTGTCGGCGCCGAACCGTTCGAGCTCGGCCGCGGTGAGGTTGGCGGTGCGGTTCCTGCGCGGGCCGGCGGGCCAGTTGCGCGGGTCGATCGCCGGGATCTCCCGCCCGATGGGGGTGGTGTCGACGGTGAGGATGAGGGCGCGGGCACCGGCGGCGGCGGCCCGCTCGACGAGCAGCCGCGTGGCCTCGCGGTCGCGGGCGACGTAGACCTGGTACCACCAGGGGGCGCCCTGGGCGGCGATGTCGTCGAAGCGGGCACCGGTGTTGGTGGAGACACCGAGCAGCGTCCCGGCCTTGGCGGCCCCCTGGGCCGTCAGGACCTCGCCCTCGGGGCGTGCTCCGACCTGCTGCGCCATCGGCGCGACGAGGACGGGGGCGGCGACCCGGGTGCCGAGGACCTCGGTCGTGGTGTCCTGGGCGGAGGCGTCGTGCAGCACCGCGGGCCGCAGGCGGAAGGCGTTCCAGTCCGCGATGCCCTCGCGGTC
The DNA here is from genome assembly GCF_041320705.1 of Kineococcus mangrovi. Classification (NCBI taxonomy): domain Bacteria; kingdom Bacillati; phylum Actinomycetota; class Actinomycetes; order Kineosporiales; family Kineosporiaceae; genus Kineococcus; species Kineococcus mangrovi. Next base: position 184,662 of record NZ_JBGGTQ010000005.1, on the reverse strand, counting down.
GCAGGAGCCGTCACCGGCGTTGGAGTGGTAGTACGCCGACACGTAGTCGGGCAGCACGGCGTCGGCGCGGCGGGCGAGGTCCTCGATCCAGGTCACGGACCGCATCCTCGCCCACCCGCCGGCCGGATCGTGACCAGATCCCCCGATCGAGGACCTGAGTCACCCCCGCCGTCACTAGTTCAGCGGCCGGGTCCCCTCCGGGACGCCGCCGCCGGCGTAGATGCCGCGGGCGGCGTCCTGCAGCGCGGTCAGCGCGACGCGCTGCGTCAGCGGCCCGTACGTGATGCGGGCGACGCCGAGCTCTGCGAGGCGCTGCTGCGGCGGGACGCCGGGCAGGCCGATGACGGACAGCTTCTGCGGGCCGAACGCGTCGACGAGGTGGGCCACCGCCTCCTCGTCGAGGGGACCGGGCGCGAAGACGGTCGTGGCGCCGGCGGCCAGGTAGGCCCGGCCGCGCTCGACGGCGTCGGCCAGGACGACGTCGCGGGGACGGTCGCCACCGCGCACGAACGCGTCGGTGCGGGCGTTGAGCACGAACGGCACGCCCTCGGCCTCACCGGCCGCCACGACCGCCTCGACGTTCGCGACGGACTCGGCCAGCGGGCGCAGCCGGTCCTCGACGTTGGCGCCCACGACGCCGACGCCGATGGCCTTGCGGACGGTCTCGCCGGCGTTCCCGAACCCGCCGTCGAGGTCGGCGGACACGGGCAGGTCCCCGGCCGCGACGACGATGCGCTCGACGAGGCTCAGGGCGAGGTCGAGGGGGATCTGCTCACCGTCGCCGTACCCGAAGGTGGCGGCGATGGAGTGCCCGGCCGTGGCCAGGGCCCTGGTCTGCGGTTCGCCCGCCACGACGGTCGCCGACACGGCGTCCCAGACGTTGACGAGGACGAGGAGCTCGGGGTCTTCGTGCAGCTGGCGCAGTCGCGCGGCCTTCTCGGCGGAGTTCACGCCACCGACGCTACCGGCGCCGCGCCCGGCCCGTGCCTCACCCCGTCCGGCGGACCAGGGCCACGTGCATGGCGTCGGTGCCGTGGGTGTGCGGCCACAGCTGCACCCCGAGCCCGGCCGCGGCGCCCGGTAGCCCGGGGACGACCCGCTCCAGGACGGCGGGGGTGTCGATGCGCTCGGCCGCGACACCGCGCTTGGCGGCCGCCTTGAGCGCGTCGTCGACGACCAGGCGGGTCTCGGACAGCACGGGCGAGCACGTCGCGTAGGCCACGACCCCGCCGGGACGGACGGCGTCGAGCGCGGAGCCGAGCAGCTCGCGCTGCAGCGGCGCCAGGCCGGCGAGGTCGGCGGGGGTGCGGCGCCAGCGGGCCTCCGGGCGCCGCCGCAGGGCGCCGAGGCCGGTGCAGGGGGCGTCGACGAGGACGCGGTCGTAGCCGGCGGGTTCGACGGCGCCGACCTCGCGGCCGTCCCCGACGCGGACCTGGACGGTCCCGGCGGCGACGGCCTCGACGGGGGCCAGGGCCTGCCGGACGAGGTCGGCGCGGTGCGGGGCGACCTCGACGGCGGTCAGCGCGGCTCCGCGTCCGGCGGCGGTGGCGGCCAGCAGCGCGGCCTTGCCGCCCGGCCCGGCGCACAGGTCGAGCCAGCGCTCGTCGCGGCCCTCGACGTCGGCGGCGGCGAGGACGAGGGCCACGAGCTGGGACCCCTCGTCCTGGACGCGGGCGCGCCCGGCGCGGACGGCGGCGAGGCGGCCGGGGTCGCCGTGGACGACGTGCGCGGCCGTCGGGGACCAGCGCCCCGTGCCGACCTCGACGTGGGCGTCGCGGCCGACGAGGTCGTCGACGGTGCTCAACCCGGGCAGCGCGGCGAGCGCGACGTGGGCGGGCGTGTTGTCGGCCACGAGCAGGTCGACGAGCTCGCCGGTGTCGTGGCCGTGCGCGCGCAACGCCTCCCGCAGGCTGCGCACGACCCACTGCGGGTGGGAGTGCCGCACGGCGAGGTCGTCGTCGGAGTCCCCGGGGGCGACCTGCGCCGCCCACTCCTCCAGCTCGCGGCCGGAGGCCTTGCGCAGCACGGCGTTGACGAGACCGGACGGCCCCCCGCCGACGTGCGTGCGCGCGAGCGCCACGGACGTGGCGACGGCCGCGTGGTCGGGCACCCGCATCCCCAGCAGCTGGTGCAACCCCATCCGCAGGACGTCCAGGACCCCGTCGTCGAGGTCGGCCAGCGGCCGGTCCACGAGGGTGGCCAGCAGCGCGTCGTACGTGCCGCGACCGCGCAGGACGCCGTAGGCCAGCTCGGTGGCGAAGGCGGCGTCACGGCCGCCCAACCGCTTCTCGCGCAGCAGCTTCGGCAGGACGAGGTTGGCGTAGGCGTCCTGGGTGGCAACGGCGCGCAGCACCTCGAACGCCACGGCGCGCGCCGGGTCGACGCGGGTGAAGCGGTCCTGCTTCACCCCGCGACGGGGGGTGCGGACCCCGGGGACGGACGGACCGGTCACGCGAACTCCTCCCCCGGCCCAGGCCGGGTCCCGCGCGCCCAGTCGGACGCGCCCATCGCCTTCTTCCCCGCGGCCTGCACGGTGCCGAGCGCGACGACGCCCGCCCCGGTCCCCACGAGCACGCGCTTCCTCTCCACGAGCACGCCCCCCGGGGCAAGGTCCGGCCCCTCGAGCGGCACGACCGGCCCGAGCTTGACCCGCTCGCCGCGGAACGTCGTCCACGCGCCGGGGTCGGGCGTGCAGCCGCGCACGAGGCGGTCGACGTGCGCCGCGCTCGCGGTCCAGTCCACCTGCGCCTCCTCCACGTCGATCTTCGGCGCGAGGGTCGCCTCGCCCTCCTGCGGCCGCGCCACGGCGGTGCCGTCCTCGAGCGCATCCAGCACGTCGACGAGCAGGCGCGCGCCCGAGACGGCGAGGCGGCCCAGCAGGTCACCGGCGGTGTCGCGCGCCCCGACGGGTTCGCGCAGCGAGGCGTGGACGGGGCCGGTGTCCAGCCCCTCCTCGAGCTGGAAGACGCAGGCCCCGGTGACGTCGTCACCGGCCATGACGGCCCGCTGCACGGGGGCCGCACCGCGCCATGCCGGCAGCAGCGAGAAGTGCAGGTTCAGCCAGCCCAGTCGCGGGACCGCGAGCGCCTCGGCGGGCACGAGCGCGCCGTAGGCGACGACGGGGCACGCGTCGGGGGCGTACGAGCGCAGTTCGGCGAGGAACTCCTCACCGCGCGGGCGGGCCGGTTGCAGGACGGGCAGGCCGACCTCGCGGGCGCGCTGCGCGACGGGCGAGGCGGCTTGCTTGCGGCCGCGACCGGCGGCGGCGTCCGGGCGGGTCAGGACCGCGACGACCTCGTGGCGGCTGGCCAGCAGCGCGTCGAGGGAGGCGAGGGCGACGTCGGGGGTGCCGGCGACGACGAGGCGCACTACCTCGCCTGTCCGAAGGTGGCGTGCGGGGACACCTTCACCTGCGGGGCCTCCAGCCCCATCCACTCGGCCTCGCGGACGGCCTTGAGCGCGAGCTTGCGCTGAGCCTTGTCGAGGCGGTCGATGAACAGGACGCCGTCGAGGTGGTCGGTCTCGTGCTGGATGGCGCGGGCCTTGAACTCCGAGCCGGAGATGGTCACCGGTTCGCCGTGCATGTCGAAGCCCTTGGCCACGACGTGCAGCGAGCGGCGGGTGTCGGCGATGATCCCGGGGAACGACAGGCACCCCTCGTCGCCCTCCTGGCACTCCTCGGACAGGTCGAGCACGGGGTTGACGAGGTGCCCGAGCTCGCCGTCGGCGTGGTAGGTGAACACGCGCAGCGAGACCCCGAGCTGGGGCGCGGCCAGCCCGGCGCCGGGGGCGGCGAGCATCGTCTCCTCGAGGTCCTTGACGAGCTGGCGCAGCTCCTTGTCGAAGGTGGTGACCTCGGCCGCGCGCTGGCGCAGGACCGGGTCCCCGAAGAGTCGGATCGGCTGGATCGCCACGGAGCTCCCTGGATCGAGGTGCGGTGTGCGCGCCCGATCCTACGTCCGCGACGGCACCGCCCCGTCGACGGTGGCGGCGAACGTCACGCTGCGTAGGAGGCCGCTGGCGGTGCGTCCCGCTGCTGGCCCCGCGGGGCGACCCGGCTCGGACGGGCGGGTGAGGCCGGGGCCCGGAACGGCCGGTCGGGGTCGAGGCTCGGCTGGTGCACCTCACGAACCACAGCTTCGCGTTCACCGTCGGCGCCGTGCTGGCCTTCGCCGTCCACGTCGACCTCCCGGTGCTCGACCTGGCGGTCGTGGGGTGGATCCTCATGCTCGTGGCGCTGGCCTCGACGCTGCTGGAGGTCGTGGGCCGGCGGACCCGGACCCGCGCGCCGGGGACGGGGTCCGGACCGCAGCCCGGCCCCGCCCGCACCTCGACCGCCGCCCGGGTCTCCCCCTCGGTGGCGCCGTGGGACACCCGCGCGTTCCACGCCGTCGCGCGACCGGCCGGGGAGTCCTGACCCGTTCCGTCACGGGGTGACCCCTCGCCCCACCACCGCGCACGCGGTGACCTCGTGCTCCTCCACCGCGCACGAGGTCACCGCGTGCGATCAGACCTCGCGCTGCTTGGGCGAGGACTCGTGGGTCTTGGCCGGGTCGCGCTCGACGACGTCGCCGAGGACGGCGTCGATGCGTTCGAGCGCGTCGGCCGGGATCGTCACGCCCGCGGCGGCGGCGTTGTCGTGCACCTGCTCGGGCCGGGACGCCCCGATGATCGCCGTGGCGACGTTCTCGTTCTGCAGGACCCAGGCCACGGCCAGCTGCGCCATCGACAGGTTCAGGTCCGAGGCGATCGGCTTGAGGTCCTGGACGCGGGAGAGGACGTCGTCCCGCATCCAGCGCTGGATCATGTTCGCGCCGCCCTTGTCGTCGGTGGCGCGGGACCCGGCGGGCAGCTCACCACCGGGGGTGTACTTGCCCGTGAGGACGCCCTGGGCGATGGGCGACCACACGACCTGGCTGACGCCCAGCTCCTGGGAGGTGGGGACGACCTCGCCCTCGATGACGCGCCACAGCATCGAGTACTGCGGCTGGTTGGAGACGAGGGAGATGCCGAGGTCCTTCGCCAGCTCGGCCCCGGCGCGCAGCTGCTCGGCGGTCCACTCGCTGACGCCGACGTAGAGCACCTTGCCGGACCGCACGAGGTCGGCGAACGCCTGCATCGTCTCCTCCAGCGGCGTCGCGTAGTCGTAGCGGTGCGCCTGGTAGAGGTCGATGTGGTCGGTGCCGAGCCGGCGCAGCGACCCCTCGCACGCCTCCAGGACGTGCTTGCGCGACAGGCCGGTGTCGTTGTGCCCCTTGGGACCGATCGGCCCGAAGACCTTGGTGAGGATCTCCAGGGACTCCCGTCGCTGTCCCTTGAGCGCTTCCCCCAGGACGGTCTCGGCGGCGGTGTTGGCGTAGACGTCGGCGGTGTCGAAGGTCGAGATGCCGACGTCGAGGGCCGCGCGCACGCACGCGAGCGCCGCCTCGTTCTCCACCTGGGACCCGTGGGTCAGCCAGTTGCCGTAGGTGATCTCGCTGATCTTGAGGCCGGAACGGCCGAGGTGTCGGAACTCCATCCCGAAAGCCTCCACCCGCCGGGGGAGCTTCGCGCTCTCAACCGATCTGCAGCGGGTCCACCCGCACCCGCACGAGCGGCAGCTTGCGGACGCTGCGCCCGGCCGTGACGGTCTTGACCGCGGTGGCGAGCTCGGCCGAGCGCTCCCGCGGGACGCGCACCACGCTGCGCACGGCGGGCGCCTGGCCGGGCCGGTCCGGCACGGGCAGCGGCCCCAGGACCCGCACGCCGGGCAGGGCCGGCAGGGCGGCGACGAACTCCTCCACGTCCGCGGCGGGGCCGATGAGCCCGGCGAACCGGGCGGCCGGCGGCAGGTCGAGCTCGCGGCGCTGGGCCAGCTCGCGCTCGGCGAACCCGGCCGGGTCCCAGCGCACGAGGGCCTGCGCGGGCGCGGCCTGCGGGTCGGCGACGAGGACGACGGCCCCGCCGGCCGAGGCGGGCTGCACGAGGGCGGCCGCGGCCGTCCAGCGGCGGTACGCCTCCTCGGCCGCGCGCAGGTCCGGCCGGGCCAGCAGCGCCCACCCGTCCAGCAGCATCGCGGCCGCGTAGCCGCCCGGTGCCACGGGTTCGGCACCGGGGGTGGCGATGACCAGCGAGGGCCCGCCGGGGACGACGTCCAGGACGTGCGACCCCCCGGAGGTGCGGACGTCGACGCCGGGGAACGCGCGGCCGAGCTCCTCGGCGGTGCGCCGGGCCCCGGTGACCACGGCGCGGAACCGGCTGTCGCCGCAGTGCCCGCACGTCCAGTCGGTGGCGGGCCGCCCGCACCAGCGGCACGCGGCGCGCTCCCCCGCGTCCGGGACGGCGAGCGGGCCGTGGCACGACGTGCAGCGGGCCGGCTCCCGGCACGTCTGGCAGGCCAGCGTCGGGACGTACCCGGTGCGGGGCACCTGGACGAGGACCGGCCCGCGGCGGACGGCGTCGCGCAGGACCCGCCAGCCGTCGCTGGGCAGGCGGGCCGCGGCGGCCAGCGGGTCCTGCGCGTCGGGGCCGGACGTGCCGGCGACGGCGATGCGCGGGGCCCTGGCCCGGACGGTGTCGCGGGTGGCCAGCACAGGCCGGGCCCACCCGGACTCCAGGAGCAGCTGCGTCTCGGCGGTGCGGGTCCAGCCCGCGAACAGGGCCGCGGCACCGGCCTGCTCGGCGCGCAGGACGGCGACCTCGCGCACGTGCGGGTAGGGCGCGCGCTGCTCGGCGTGGGAGTCGTCCCCGTCCTCCAGGACCGCGACGAGCCCGAGGTTCGGCAATGGCGCGAAGACGGCGGCGCGGGTGCCGGCGACGACGCGGGCCCGCCCGGTCAGCGCCTGCAGGAAGGAGCGGTAGCGGGCCGCCGGGCCGAGGTCGGCCTCCAGCCGGACGTGCCCCTCCGGCACCACGCGCTCCAGCGCGGCGCCGAGCCGGTCCAGGTCGCGGTGGTCCGGGACCACGAGCAGGGCGGTGCGCCCGGAGGCCAGCGCGGCGCGGGCGGCGAGCGCGAGCAGGGCGAACGGGTCGCTGCCGGGCGCGAACGTCGCCACCGCCCGCGGTGAGGAACCGTCGCGGACGTGGGCCAGGAACGCCGGCCCGGCCCGGTGGTGCTCCCAGCCGAGCAGGTCCGGGCCCAGCGCGACGGGGTCGTGCCGCACGGGCGCGGCCCGCAGCACCTTCTCCTCGGCCCCGGCGTGCCGGCCGGGCACGGCCAGGCGCACGACGTCGGACAGCGTGCCGCCGTACTCCGCCGCGACCTGCCGGCACAGCTCCAGCGTCGCACCGGGCAGCACGGGCAGGCCCGAGACGACGCGGCGCAGCCGGGCCATCCGGCCGGTGTGGTCGGTGCTGGCCAGCCGCTCCAGGACGTACCCCTCGGCGTCGGTGCCCGCGAACGGCACGCGCACCAGCCGGCCCGGTTCGGCCGTGTGCTCCATCGAGGCCGGGACGAGGTAGTCGAAGGGCCGGTCCAGGTGCGGCAGCGCGGAACCGACGAGGACCCGGGCGATCGGGTCGGTCGTCGTGACGTCCTCGGGCGCCTTCGTCCGCCGCGCCCCCTTCGCACGAGCGCTCGTCGGGCCCGGCCCGTCGGGCCCGGGCCGGGCCCGTCCCTCGGTGCTCAGTTCCCCGTCGCGGCGCGCAGCGCGTCGACGCGGTCGGTGCGCTCCCAGCTGAAGCCGGGCAGCTCACGGCCGAAGTGGCCGTAGGCGGCGGTCGGGGCGTACACCGGCTGCAGGAGCTGCAGGTCGCGGACGATCGCGGCCGGGCGCAGGTCGAAGACCTCACGGATCGCGGTCTCGATGCGGCCGCGGGCAACCGCCTCGGTGCCGAACGTCTCGACGTACAGGCCGACGGGCTGGGCCTTGCCGATGGCGTAGGCGACCTGCACCTCGCAGCGCGTGGCCAGACCCGCGGCGACGACGTTCTTGGCGACCCAGCGCATCGCGTAGGCCGCGGACCGGTCGACCTTGGAGGGGTCCTTGCCGGAGAACGCGCCCCCACCGTGCCGGGACATCCCGCCGTAGGTGTCGACGATGATCTTGCGGCCGGTCAGGCCGGCGTCGCCCATCGGGCCGCCGATCTCGAAGCGGCCCGTCGGGTTCACGAGCAACCGGACGTCGGAGGTGTCGAGGTCGAGACCCTCCAGGACGGGCTCGATGACGAAGCGGCGCACGTCCGGGGTCAGCGTCGAGGCGAGGTCGACGTCCGGTTCGTGCTGCGTGGAGAGCACGACGGTGTCCAGGCGCACGGCCCGGTCGCCGTCGTAGCCGATGGTGACCTGGGTCTTGCCGTCGGGGCGCAGGTAGGGGACCTCGCCCTTCTTGCGCACCTCGGACAGGCGCTGGGACAGCCGGTGCGCCAGGTGGATCGGCAGCGGCATGAGCTCGGGGGTGTCGTCGCACGCGTACCCGAACATCAGGCCCTGGTCGCCGGCGCCCTGCAGGTCCAGCGGGTCCACGCCGCCGCCGACGCGGTTCTCGTACGCCTCGTCGACGCCGGCGGCGATGTCCGGAGACTGCGAGCCGATGGACACCTCCACGCCGCAGGTGCGGCCGTCGAAACCCTTGGCCGAGGAGTCGTACCCGATGTCCAGCAGCGTCCGGCGCACGATGGTGGGGATGTCGGCGTAGGCCTCGGTCGTGACCTCGCCGGCCACGTGCACGAGCCCGGTCGTCACCATCGTCTCGACCGCGACGCGGCTGCGCGGGTCCTGGGCGAGCAGCGCGTCGAGGATGCCGTCGGAGATCTGGTCGCAGATCTTGTCGGGGTGCCCCTCCGTGACCGATTCGGAGGTGAACAGGCGCAACGGGGTGGTCACGGGGCTCCAGTCGTCAGCGGGGGTGGATCAGGGGGTCGGGACGTGTGGGGGAAGCATAGGCACCACGGCGTCCCACACCGCATCGGCCACCACGTCCTTGCTGGTCTCGGCGACCTCGCGCTCGCTGCCGTCGCGGCCCAGGACCACGACGGCGTTCGTCGGGGCCGCGAAGCCCTTGCCCTCCCCGACCTCGTTGAGCACCAGCAGGTCGCAGCCCTTGCGCGCCAGCTTGGCGCGGCCGTGGTCCAGGACCGAGCCCGTCTCGTCCCCGGTCTCGGCGGCGAACCCGACGAGGACCGTCCCCGCCCCGGACCGGGCCCGGTCGGCGACGAGCCCGGCGAGGACGTCGGGGGTGCGCTCGAGGACGACGACCGGGTCGCGCGAGGGGTCGTCGGACTTCTTGATCTTGGCGCTCGCCCGCGCCGACGGGCGGAAGTCGGCGACGGCCGCGGCCATGACCACGACGTCCGCCGCGGCGGCGCGCGAGTGCACCGCCTCGGCCAGCTCGGCGGCGGTCTGGACGGGCACGACGTCGACGGCGGCCGGCGCGGGCACCTCGACGTGCGCGGCGACGAGCGTGACGTGCGCCCCGCGGGCGGCCGCGGCGGCGGCCAGCGCGACCCCCTGGCGCCCCGAGGAGCGGTTGCCGAGGAAGCGGACCGGGTCCAGGGGTTCGCGGGTGCCACCGGCGGAGACGACGACGCGACGGCCGGCCAGGTCGCGCGGACGGGACCCGGACCCCAGCAGACGGCGGCACGCGGCGGCCACGTCGGCGGGCTCGGGCAGCCGCCCGGGGCCGGAGTCGGCGCCCGTGAGGCGACCGGAGGCGGGGTCCAGGACGGTCACCCCCCGCGAGCGCAGCAGCGCCACGTTGGCCTGCACCGCCGGGTTGAGCCACATCTCCGTGTGCATCGCCGGGGCGAGCAGCACCGGGCACGTCGCGGTCAGCAGGACGTTGGTCAGCAGGTCGTCGGCCAGGCCGTGCGCGGCGCGGGCCAGCAGGTCCGCGGTGGCGGGGGCCACGACGACGAGGTCGGCGTGCCGACCGAGCCGGACGTGCGGCACCTCGTCGGCGTGCGTCCAGACGTCGGTGGCGACCGGCTTGCCGGACAGCGCCTCCCACGTGGCGCGGCCCACGAAGCGCTCGGAGGCGGCGGTGGGCACGACGGTGACGTCGTGCCCGCTCTCGCTCAGCTCCCGCAGGAGCAGCGCCGCCTTGTAGGCGGCGATCCCGCCCGCGACCCCCAGGACCACGCGGGGCGCCCGGGAGCCGGGGGCGGGGACGTCGCTCACTGCTCGATGGGCTCCGAGGTCAGCAGCCCCTCGTTGATCTCGCGCATGGCCACGGACAGGGACTTCTCCTGCACGTGGGTCTCCACCAGCGGGCCGACGTACTCCAGCAGGCCCTCGCCCAGCTGGGAGTAGTACGCGTTGATCTGACGGGCGCGCTTGGCCGCGTAGATCACCAGGGCGTACTTGGAGTCGGCGACCGTCAGCAGGTCGTCGATGGGCGGGTTGGTGATGCCCTCGGGCGCCGCGACGGTTCCAGCCACGATCAGTTCTCCTCGCGTCGAAAGAGCCGGTCAGCTGACCGGCAGACCCATCCATCTTACGAGCTCGTCCGTGGCCCGGTGCACGTCGTCGTTGTAGATGGTCACGTCGAACTCCGGTTCGGCGGCCAGCTCGACGCGCGCGGTCTCCAGCCGGCGCTCGCGCTCCTGCTCGGTCTCGGTGCCCCGGCCCACGAGGCGGCGGACCAGCTCGTCCCAGCTCGGCGGGGCGAGGAAGACGAACCCGGCCTCCAGGTCGGTGCCCCGCGTGGCCTGCCGGACCTGCCGGGCACCGGCGAGGTCGATCTCCAGCAGCGCCGGGCGGCCCGAGGCCAGCACCTGCGCGACCGGCCCGCGCGGGGTGCCGTAGCGGTGCCGGCCGTGGACGCGGGCCCACTCCAGGAGCTCGCCGTCGCGGACGTAGCCGTCGAACGTCTCCTCGGAGACGAAGTGGTAGTGCACGCCGTCGACCTCGCCGGGCCGCTGCGCCCTCGTGGTGGCCGAGACGGAGATCCAGATGTCGGGGTACCGGGCCCGCAGGTCGGCCGAGACGGTGCCCTTCCCGACGGCGGTGGGACCGGCGAGGACGGTCAGGCGGTGGTGCGGGGACTGCACAGCGTTCAGGACGCGCTCCCGGCGGCGGAGCCGAAGCGCTCGACGAGGGCGGCGATCTGGTGGGCGCCCAGGCCGCGCACGCGCCGCGACTCCGAGATGCCGATCTCCGCCATGATCTGCTTGGCGCGGACCTTGCCCACGTTCGGCAGGGACTCCAGCAGGGCGGAGACCTTCATCTTGCCGAGGACCTCGTTCTCCTGGCCCTCCTCGATGACCTCCTCCAGGCTGCCGCCGGTGTACTTGAGGCGGTGCTTGACCTCGGCCCGCTCGCGGCGGGCCGCCGCGGCCTTCTCCAGGGCGGCGGCGCGCTGTTCGGCGGTCAGGGGAGGCAGAGCCACTTCATCACCTCGGGTCGTAGCGCTCCCAGGACGGGTGCCCCGGTGGTCCGGGTGAACCTATCCACCCAGGTCACGGGCCTGCAACGGCGGGCCGGCCACGGCGGGGCCGCGATCACGCGGGGCCGAGCACGACGGGGTCGGCCCCGTGGTGCGCCGTCAGCTCCCCCGCCTCGATCTGCTCGGCGAAGTGGCAGGCCACCCGGTGCTGCGGGGGGTGCCCGGCCGGCACGCGCAGCTGCGGGCGCTCGTCGTGGCAGCGGGTCCCCTGCACCCACGGGCAGCGCGTCCGGAACCGGCAGCCCGAGGGCGGGTCGGCCGGGCTGGGCAGGTCCCCGACGAGGCGGATCCGCTCGCGCGCGGCCTCCGCGACGGGGTCGGGCACGGGCGCGGCGGACAGCAGCGCCCGGGTGTAGGGGTGCAGCGGGCGGTCGTACAGGTCCGCGCTGGGGCCCTCCTCGACGAGTCCGCCGAGGTACATGACCCCGACCGTCGTCGAGACGTGCTTGACGACCGCGAGGTCGTGCGCGATGACGAGGTACGTCAGCCCGAGGTCGCGCTGCAGCTCCTCGAGCAGGACGAGGACCTGGGCCTGGACGGACACGTCGAGGGCCGAGACCGGTTCGTCGGCCACGAGCAGCGCGGGGTCCAGGACGAGGGCGCGGGCGATCCCGACGCGCTGGCGCTGACCCCCGGAGAACTCGTGCGGGTACTTCGCGCCCGCCCCGGCGGGGAGCCCGACCCGGTCCAGCAGCCCGCGCACGCGGGTGCGCCAGGCCGGGGGGCCACCCGGGGCGCGGTGCACGGCCAGGGGCTCGGTCAGGGCGCTCTCGACGCTCTGGCGCGGGTCGAGGCTGGCCAGGGGGTCCTGGAAGACCATCTGCATGCGCCGGCGCTCCCGGCGCAGCTCCTCGGCGCCGAGGGCGAGGACGTCGCGGCCGTCGAGGTGCACGGACCCGCCGGTGGGTTCCTCCAGGCGCAGCACGGCCCGGCCCAGCGTCGACTTCCCGCAGCCGGACTCCCCCACGAGGCCGTAGGTCGTGCCGCGGGCGACGTCGAGCGAGACCCCGTCGACGGCCCTCACGGCCCCGACGCGGCGCTGCAGGATCCCCGAGCGGATCGGGTAGGGGACCTGCAGGTCGCGCACGGACAGCAGCGCGTCCCCCGTCCCCGGGGGCGACGGCGCGGGCACGGTCATCGTGAGACCTCCAGCTCGGCGGGGTGGACGCAGCGGGCGGAGTGCGCGACGGGGCCACCGGCCGCGTCCAGGCCGATCGCCCCGGTGCGGCAGGCGTCGTCGGCCACGCCGCAGCGGGGGGCGAAGGCGCAGCCCACGTCCCACGGCAGCCGGTCCTGGACCGAGCCGGGCACGGGCCGCAGGGCCACGCCCTCGGGGGCGTCGACCCGGGGGACGGCGGCCAGCAGCCCCTCGGTGTACCGGTGCCGCGGCCGGGCGAACAGCTCGGCGCGCGGGGCCTGCTCGACGACCTTGCCCGCGTACAGCACGTTGACCCGGTCGCACGTGCCCGCCACGACGCCGAGGTCGTGGGTGATGAGGACCATCGCCGTGCCCGACTCCCGGACCAGCCCCGTCAGCAGGTCCAGCACCTGCGCCTGGATCGTCACGTCCAGGGCCGTCGTCGGCTCGTCGGCGATGATGAGCCGCGGCGAGCAGGCCAGGGCGATGGCGATGAGGACGCGCTGGCGCATCCCGCCGGAGAGCTGGTGCGGGTACTCCCCCACCCGCCGGCGCGGGTCGGGGATGCCGACGCGGCCGAGCAGCTCCACGGCCTCCTTCCTCGCCGCCGCCCGGTCCAGGCCGGTGTGCGCGCGCAGCACCTCGGTGAGCTGCCGGCCCAGCGTCAGGACGGGGTTGAGCGAGGTCATGGGGTCCTGGAAGACCATCGCGAGGTCCTTGCCGCGGCGGCGGGCGAGCTGGGCGGGCGAGGCCGTCAGCAGGTCGGTGCCGTCGAAGCGGACGGACCCGCTGACGCGGGCCGAGCGCCGGGGCAGCAGCCCCATGACCGCGAGCGACGTGACGGACTTCCCGCAGCCGGACTCCCCGACCAGGCCGACGACCTCACCGGCCTCGACGTCGAAGGAGACCCCGTCGACTGCGGTGAAGTCGGGTGAGCCCTTGCGGGAGAACGTCACCCGCAGGTCGTCGACCTCGAGCAGCGTCATCGCGAACTCCTGGGGTCCAGGGCCTCGCGCAGCGCCTCGCCGAGCAGGGTGAACCCCAGCGCGGTGACGGCGATGGCCAGACCGGGGTACAGCGCCAGGTGCGGCGCCTGGTCGAGCCGGGCCTGGGCGGTGACGAGCATGCGTCCCCACTCGGCGACGGCGGGGTTCGGGTCGCCCAGGCCCAGGAAGCTGAGCGCGGCGACCTCGATGACGGCGGTGGCCAGCGTGAGCGTGGCCTGCACGAGCACCGGCCCCAGGGAGTTGGGCAGCATGTGCCCCACGACGATGCTGCGCCGGCGCAGCCCGAGCGAGCGCAGCGCGACGACGTAGTCCTGGCCCCGCTGGGCCAGCAGCGAGGCCCGCAGCAGCCGCGCGAAGATCGGGACCTGGGCCGCGGAGATGGCCAGCATGATGGCCAGCCCGCTGCGCCCGAGCACCGCGGCGACCGAGACCGCCAGCAGCAGGCCGGGGATGGACAGCAGCACGTCGACGACCCGCATGACGACGGTGTCGACCTTCCCGCCGATCCCGCCGGCGAGGACCCCCAGGAAGGCCCCGGCCGCGAGGCCGACCCCGGTGGAGACGACCCCGATGACGAGGGAGGAGCGCGCGCCGTACAGCAGCTGCGTCAGCAGGTCCGAGCCGAAGGAGTCCAGGCCCAGGGGGTGCTCGGCGCTCGGACCGGGCACCGAGGTGGGCGTCACCTGCCCGAACCACTCCGAGGTGGCCGGCCGGTACGGCGCCAGCAGCGGGGCGGCGACGGCGACCACGACGAAGAGCAGGACGATGACGGCGCCCACGATCCCGGCGGGGTTGCGGCGCAACCGCCGCCAGGCCGAGCGCCAGGGACCGGTCCCGGCCTGCCCCGTCGTCTCGCCCGTCGCGTCGGGCGAACCGGGTCCGGTCGGCGGCAACGCGTCCAGTGCGGTCACGACACCCTCACCCTCGGGTCGATGAACCCGTAGCTGACGTCCACCACGAGGTTCACGAGCGCGTACACGACGGCGATGAAGAGGATGAACCCCTGCAGCACCGGGTAGTCGAGCTGGGTCACGGCGTCGAACAGGTAGCTGCCGATGCCGTTGATGGAGAACACCGTCTCGGTCAGGACCGCCCCGGACAGCAGCGCCCCGGCCTGCAGGCCCAGCGTGGTGGAGACCGGCAGCAGCGCGTTGCGCAGGACGTGCCGGCGGCTGACGATCGCGCGCGGCAGGCCCTTGGCCTGGGCGGTGCGCACGTGGTCGTCGCCCAGGACGTCGAGCACCGAGGCCCGGGTGATGCGCACGATGATGGCCAGCGGGATCGACCCCAGGGCCAGGGCGGGCAGCACGAGGTGGACGAGCGCGTCCCAGCTGGCGTCCCACTCGCGCGTCAGCAGCCCGTCCAGCACGTAGAAGTTCGTGACGTGGGTGGCGTCGATGCGCGCGTCCTGCCGGCCCGAGGTGGGGAACCACCCGAGCTCGATGGCCAGGACGTACTTGAGGATGACGGCGAGGAAGAACACCGGGACGACGACGCCGAGCAGCGACCCGCCGACGACGAGGTTGTCCAGCCAGCCACCGCGGCGGCGGGCCGCGACGTACCCCAGCGGGATCCCCACCACGATCGCCAGCAGCAACGCCGCGACGGCCAGTTCGATCGTCGCGGGGAACCGTTCGGCGAACGTCCGCACCACCGGTTCCCCGGTGTTGATCGAGGCGCCGAAGTCGCCTCGCAGCAGCCGGCCGAGGTAGGTGACGTACTGCTGCCAGACCGGCTGGTCGAACCCGTACCGCTCGTTGATCGCGGCGATGCCGGCCGGGGTGGCCTTCTCGCCCAGCAGCGCCCGGGCCGGGTCCCCCGGAAGGGCCCGGACCCAGGCGAACAGCAGCAGCGACAACCCGAACAGGACGACCACGAGCAGTCCGAGGCGGCGCACGACGAGCGTCAGCACGGCGCCGCCCGGCGCGGCGTCAGCACGGCGCCGCCCGGCGCGGCGCGGCCGGTCCCATCAGGAGTCGGACACGGAGACGGTGTTCCACACCTCGTCCTGCACGGGGCTGGCGGTGTACCCCTCGACGCCGGGGGCGAAGGCGAGCGAGGGGACCGGGCTCGCGATCGGGATGCCCGGCAGGAGCGTCATGATCTGCTCGTTGATGTCCTGGTAGGTGCTCTCCTGCTCGGACTCGCTCGTCACGGTGCGGGCGTTGGCCAGGGCCTCGAACAACCCCTGGTCGGTGAAACCCCACTCGTTCGTCGGCGCACCGAAGAACACCCCGATGAAGTTGTCCGGGTCGTTGTAGTCGCCCGTCCACCCCAGCAGGTGCAGGCCGTGCTGGGTCGTGCCCTGGACGGTCCCGAGGTAGTTCGGCGTCCACTGCTCGGCGACCGGGGTCGTGGTGATGCCCGCGGCGGTCAGCTGCTGGTTGATCGCGTTGTAGATGGTCTCGGGGTTCGGCATGTAGGGCCGGGAGACCCCGGTCGGGTAGTTGAACGGCACGTTGATGCCGGTCTGACCGGCCTCGGCGAGCAGCTGCCGGGCCCTGTCCACGTCGTACTCGTACGTCGTGACGCCCTCGTTCCAGCCGGTGACGTTGTCCGGCATGAACTGCGTCGCCGGTTTCGTGCCCGAGGGGAGGGCGTTCGTGATGAGCGCCTCCTTGTCGATGGCGTGGGCGATCGCCTGGCGCACCCTGGGGTCGCCCAGCGGGGCGTAGGCCTGGTTGATCCCGAGGTAGAGGATGTTGAACGCGGGCCGGTTCTGGATCTGGAAGTCGGACGACTCCAGCGTCTCGACGTCGGCGGGGGCGACGAGGTCGTACCCGTCGATGTCGCCGTTCTGCAGCGCCTGCCGGCGCGCCGTGCCGTCACCGATGACGCGGACGACGGCCGTGGCGACCTTCGCCTTCTCGCCCCAGTACTCCTCGTTGCGCTTGAGGGTGACCTGCTGACCGCGTTCCCACGCGCTGAACGTGAACGGCCCGGTGCCGACCGGTCCGGAGGTGGCGTAGGCGCTCTGGCGCGGGTCCGAGCCGTCGGCGCCGTTGCCGCCACCCGCCTGGACCGCCCCGGTCTCCTGCATGGCGAACGCAGGCAGGGTCAGGGACGCCAGGAACCCGGCGAACGGGCGCGTCAGGTTCACCGTGACGGTGCCGTCGGGGTTCGCCGTCGAGCCCGCGTACAGGGACTCCCCGAGCGCGGGGTCGTCGTTCGTCCTGAACCCGCGGAAGATGGACCGGTAGTAGTACGCGAGGTCCTCGCCCTGCGCGATGCCGCGCAGGGCGTACCAGCGCTCGAAGTTCGCGACGACGGCCGCGGCGTCGAACGGTACGCCGTTGGAGAACGTCACCCCGTCCTGGAGCGTGAACGTGTAGGTCAGGCCGTCGTCGGAGGCCTCCCACTGCGTGGCCAGCGACGGGGCGAGGTCGGTCGTGCCCGGTTCGGTGGCGACGAGCCCCTCGAAGATCTGCCGGGTCACGCGGAACGTCTCACCGTCGGAGGCGAAGACGGGGTCCAGGGAATCGGGGTCGGCGGACCCGCCGAAGACGAACGTGTCCCGGCCGCTGCCACCGCCGGAGTCCCCCGAACCCCCCTCGTCGCGCTGGCTCTGCGCGCACGCCGACAGCGTGGCCAGACCCGCGGCGGACACGGAGGCGAGGGTGAACGCCCGCCGGGTGGGGCGGACGCGCAGGGGTTCCTGCGCGGGGTCCTGCGGGGGCACTGCGGGCTGCGTCTTCGGCGACATCGACGTCCTCGTTCTGGCGTACGGTTCGGAAGGTCCTGCTTCAGTGCGTGCGAGGGCTGACGCTAGGACATGACCGGGTGATCACCAAGACCGCTTCAGTCTTGTCACAAAGTTGTTACATGCGCGGTTCCTGCTGAGGATTGCCTCATTCATCAGCTCCGATGTGGGCAGATTGTCGGCTCTCGGATCTGCGGGCAGGTCGGACGACCTGTCTTCTCGCGCGACCGACGTCAGGTGCGGGGCACCGGGGAACGAGCGGTCGAGCTGCGTCCGCCCCTCATCGAGGTGGAACGCCGTGATCTCCCGAGCACCCGCAACCGCGAGACCTGCACCTCCAGCGCGGTGCGCGGGGTTCTCGCGGGCGCGGGTGCGGAGCAGACCACCTCGCGGCCCGAGGGCCAGTCGCCGACTGGGCGGTCTTCGCCACCGCTGCCTGCGGACGTCGAACGGGTCCGGGGACGGTCCACTCGGGTGACGCGCCGCGATGGACGGTCCGGAACAGGGTGCTGTCAGTGAGGGCGAGGTGCGGCGTCGGAACGCCTCGTCGGCCATCGGCCCCCTGGCGCACGAAGCACCGTGCCCGAGAAGGAGAGTCATGGCCCTCGACGACATCACCAGCCCCGAGACCACCAGCGCCAGCAAGCCGACCCTCGTCACGGGCGCCAGCGGGGGTGTCGGTTCTCGCGTGGTGGCGAACCTCTCCGCTGCGGGGGTGCCGGAGCGGGCCTCCAAGCGCCGTCCCCGACCAGGTCGGTTCCCGCAGGGGGTCGAGACCTTCCCCTGGTGCTGGCCACCGACGCCCTGGGGTGGGGCGTCGCTGCACCAACCCGACACCCTGACCGCCTCTTCCACGAGCGCGACATCGCCGACGTGGCCACGGCCGCTCTGCGCGGCCAGGACCCCACCGCGCTCAGCGCTCTGCCGACCGGTCCGGCCCGGACCAGCCGGCGTGAGCAGGTCGCGGTGATCGTCCGGGCGATCGGCCGCGACCTGGTGGTCATCGAACTGACGCGCGCCGAGGCCGGCGAGCAGTTCTCCCGCTCCACGCCCGCCGTCGAGGCTGAAGCCGTCCTGCGGTTCCTCGACGACGCCGCAGCCGGGAACTCCCCGGCCACCACCACCGTGCGGACCCTGACCGAGGTCCTGGTCTGCTTCGACGACGGCCCGGCCCGGCAACGACGGCACCGAGGCTGTCAACCCCGGTCGTCGAGAAGACCCGACGCCTGGCGCACCGGTTCCGCGACGTCGGCGACCACCGCACTCGGGTTCTGCCGGCCGCTGAGGGAACCGACCCCGGCGACGACGTCGGCGCCGGGCGGGGTGAACCACCCACCCGGACACCCGAAGAGCCAGGTCGTCCGAGGTGCAGCGGCACGTGGCCCACGGACGCTCGGCCGGTCGAGCTGCGTCGCCACCGGCACCGGTGCCGTGACGGTCCCACGTCGCCGCGTCCTGCAGTGCGGTCGTGAGCACCACGACTGCGTTCGCCACGACCGTCGACGACATCGCCTGGGAACGGACCAACCCGGACGGCACCCGGTCGGCCACGCTGGTCGGCACCCGGGAGCCGGGGAAGACCTTCACCTACGCCTTCTTCATCCCGGCCGGGGTCTGGGACCGACCGCACGCGCACACCGCCGACGCGCACCTGGTCGTCGCTCGCGGCGAACTGCGCCTGGGGTACGGCGACGTCTTCGACCGGGACACCGCGGTGCGCCACCCCACCGGCAGTTTCCTGCACGTGCCGGCCGGCGCGGTGCACTTCGACGGCGCCGAGCAGGACACCGTCCTCATCGGCACAGCCGTCGGTCCGTGGTCCACGGACCACGTGGATCTCGGGGACTCCCGGGACTGAGCGCGACCGGCCGCACGGCGAGGCCGCCGGCGACAGGAACCCCTCAGAGCGGGACGCCGCGCGCGCTGTCGAGGCTCATCCGCTCCAGCCACGACCGCGCCTCGAGGGCGGCGAGGAGCTGCCGCTCCCCGCTGGCCTCGCGCATCTCGGCGGGGGCGAGCTCGGCGACGGCGTCGACGGCCTCCTGCAGCACGACGACGGGGTCGATCGCGAGGTTCTGCAGGAAGGCCCCGACCTGCCGGCGCGCCTCGAGCTCGTCGTGCCCCACCTCGACGGCGGTCACGGTCAGCGCGGCGAGCCCGCGGGCGATCATGCGCGAGGGCATCGACGGGCCGGGGTGGGGACGCGGGACAGCACGTCAGCCATCGTAGGCACCGCCCGGACGCCTCACCCGGCGAGCGCGGTGGCCACGGCGTCCGCCGAACGGCGGGCCGCGTCGCGCAGCGCCGCGGTCGAGGGCCCCGCGGTCAGCACCTCCCGGGAGCTGGCGGCCAGCACGAGCCGGCGGGCGTCGCCGAACACCCGGCGCAGGTCGTGCGCGGTCGCGCCCTGGGCCCCCACCCCGGGGGCGAGCAGGGGCCCGTTGACGGCGTCGAGGTCGATGCCGAGATCGGTGACCGCGGACCCCACCGTCGCTCCCACGACGAGCCCGACGTCCCCGTGCGGGGCCGCGCCGGCGTTCTCGACGGCCGCGGCCTCGGCCACCGCGCGGGCGACCGACCGACCGTCGGCGCCCACGGCGTGCTGGACCGCGGCGCCCTCGGGGTTCGACGTCAGCGCGAGGACGAACACACCCCGCCCGTGCCGGGCGGCGAGGTCGAGCAGCGGCCGCAGCGACCCGAACCCCAGGTAGGGCGAGACGGTCACGGCGTCCCCGGCCAGCGGGGAGTCGCCGACGAACGCGTCCGCGTACCCGGCCATCGTCGAGCCGATGTCGCCGCGCTTGGCGTCGACGATCGTCAGCAGCCCCGCGGCCCGGGCGTCGGCGACGACCCGTTCGAGGGCCGCGACCCCGCGGGAGCCGTGCCGCTCGAAGAACGCCGCCTGCGGCTTCACGGCCGCGACGTGCCCGGCGAGGGCCTCCACGACGGTCCGGCCGAACCGCTCGACCCCGGCCGCGTCGTCGGGCAACCCCCACGCCGCGAGCAGCGGGGTGTGCGGGTCGATCCCCGCGCACAGCGGACCGTGCGCGGTGACCGCCGCGGCGAGCCGGGCGCCGAACCTCACGCCCGGAACCCGTCCCAGGCCGCCTCCAGGCGGGCGGTGTGCTCCTGCAGGGACGCCACCCGCAGGCCCTGGCCACCGCGCTCGGCGTCCAGGGCGGCCTCGATGGCCTGCACGGCCGCCGACAGCTCCTGGATCGTCGTGATGATGGGCGAACCGACCGACGTCGCGGCGGCCCGGATCTCGTACCCGTCCGCGCGGGCCTGGTTGCCCGACGGCGTGTTGACGACCATCGCGACCTCCCCGGCGGCGATGCGGCCCACGATCGTCGGCTCGCCGTCCTCGCTGGTGCCCTCGGAGTGCTTGCGCACCACCGTGGAGGTGATGCCGTTGCGCCGCAGCACCTGCGCGGTGCCCTCGGTGGCCACCAGGGTGAACCCGAGGTCGGCGAGCCGCTTGATCGGGAAGATCATGGCGCGCTTGTCGCGGTCGGCGACGGAGATGAACGCGGTCCCCCCCGTGGGCAGCCCGCCGTAGGCGGCGGTCTGGGACTTGCCGAACGCCGTCGGGAAGTCGACGTCGATGCCCATGACCTCACCGGTCGAGCGCATCTCCGGCCCCAGCAGGGAGTCGACGACCACGCCCTCGGCCGTCCGGAACCGCGCGAAGGGCAGCACGGCCTCCTTCACCGAGACCGGCGAGTCGGCGGGCAGCAGCCCGCCGTCACCGCGGGCGGGCAGCAGCCCCTCGGTGCGCAGGTCCCGGATCGGGGTGCCGGCCATGAGCCGGGCCGCGGCCTTGGCCAGCGGCACGCCCGTCGCCTTGGACACGAACGGCACGGTCCGCGAGGCCCGCGGGTTCGCCTCCAGGACGTAGAGGATGTCGGCGGCCAGGGCGAACTGGACGTTCAGCAGCCCGCGCACCCCCACCCCGCGGGCGATGGCCTCGGTGGCCGTCCGCACGCGCTCGAGCTCGGAGGCGCCGAGGGTGGCCGGCGGGATGACGCACGCGGAGTCCCCGGAGTGGATGCCGGCCTCCTCGATGTGCTCCATGATCCCGCCGAGGTACATCTCCTCGCCGTCGAACAAGGCGTCGACGTCGATCTCGATGCCGTTGTCCAGGAACCGGTCCACGAGCACCGGCCGTTCGGGCGAGACCTCGGTGGCCGTCGCCATGTACTGCTCCAGCGACGCCTCGTCGTAGACGATCTGCATGCCGCGGCCGCCGAGGACGTAGCTCGGGCGGACCAGCACGGGGTACCCGATCTCGGCCGCGATCGCCGTGGCCTGCGGGAAGCTCGACGCCGTGCCGTGCTTGGGCGCGACGAGCCCGGCCTTCTCCAGCACCCGGCCGAACGCCCCGCGCTCCTCGGCCAGGTCGATCGCGGCGGGCGAGGTGCCGATGATCGGGACCCCGGCCTCCTCCAGGCGCGCGGCGAGCCCCAGGGGGGTCTGCCCGCCGAGCTGGACGACGACACCGGCGACGGGGCCGCAGCGCATCTCGGCGTGCACGACCTCCAGGACGTCCTCGAGCGTGAGCGGCTCGAAGTACAGCCGGTCGGAGGTGTCGTAGTCGGTCGAGACCGTCTCGGGGTTGCAGTTGACCATGACGGTCTCGTAACCGGCGTCGGACAGCGCGAAGCTGGCGTGGACGCAGGAGTAGTCGAACTCCACGCCCTGCCCGATGCGGTTGGGCCCCGAGCCGAGGATGACGACGGCCGGCTTCTCGCGCGGGCGCGTCTCGTCCTCGGTGTCGTAGGAGGAGTAGTGGTACGGCGTGCTCGCGGCGAACTCCGCCGCGCAGGTGTCGACCGTCTTGTAGACCGGGCGGATGCCCAGGGCGTGCCGGACGCCGCGGACGACGTCTTCCGGCAGGTGCCGCAGCTCACCGATCTGGGCGTCGGAGAACCCGTGGCGCTTGGCGTGGCGCAGCAGTTCCGGGGTCAGCTCCTCGCTCTCGCGGACCTCCACGGCGATCTCGTCGAGCAGGAACAGCTGGTCCAGGAACCAGGGGTCGATGCGGGTGGACTCGAACAGCTCGGCCGGCGTGGCCCCGGCGCGGATGGCCTGCACGACCAGGCCGATGCGCTCGTCGGTCGGCTGCGCGGCGCGGCGCAACAGGTCGGCGCGGTCGCCGACCGGGCCGGCCCAGCTGAACGTGGCGCCGCGCTTCTCGGTGCTGCGCAACGCTTTCTGCAGCGCCTCGGTGAAGTTGCGGCCCAGGGCCATGGCCTCCCCGACGCTCTTCATCGTCGTGGTGAGCGTGGGGTCGGCCGCCGGGAACTTCTCGAAGGCGAACCGCGGGACCTTCACGACGACGTAGTCCAGCGTCGGCTCGAAGCTCGCCGGGGTCACCGAGGTGATGTCGTTGGGGATCTCGTCGAGGGTGTACCCCACGGCCAGGCGCGCGGCGATCTTGGCGATGGGGAACCCCGTCGCCTTCGACGCCAGCGCCGAGGAGCGCGAGACGCGCGGGTTCATCTCAATGACGATGATGCGGCCGTCGACCGGGTTCACCGCGAACTGGATGTTGCAGCCGCCGGTGTCGACGCCGACCTCGCGGATGACGGCGATGCCGATGTCGCGCATCCGCTGGTACTCGCGGTCGGTGAGCGTCATCGCGGGGGCGACGGTGATCGAGTCCCCGGTGTGCACGCCCATGGGGTCGAAGTTCTCGATCGAGCAGACGACCACGACGTTGTCGGCGCGGTCGCGCATGAGCTCGAGCTCGTACTCCTTCCAGCCCAGGATCGACTCCTCCAGGAGCACCTCGGTGACCGGGGAGTGGTGCAGGCCCTGCCCGGCGATGCGGCGCAGGTCGGTCTCGTCGTAGGCGAACCCGGACCCGAGACCGCCCATCGTGAAGCTCGGGCGCACCACGACGGGGTACCCGAGGTCACCGGCCGCCGTGAGGACCTCGTCCATGGAGTGGCACAGGTGCGAGCGCGCCGACTCGGCGCCGCAGCGCTCGACGACCCCCTTGAACAGCAGCCGGTCCTCACCGAGCTTGATGGCGTCGACGTCGGCGCCGATGAGCTCGGCGCCGTACTTCTCCAGGACGCCGTTCTCGTACAGGGCGATCGCCGTGTTGAGGGCGGTCTGCCCGCCGAGGGTCGCCAGGACCGCGTCGGGGCGCTCCTTGGCGATGATGGCCTCGACCGTGGCCGGGGTGATGGGTTCGACGTAGGTCGCGTCGGCCATCTCCGGGTCGGTCATGATCGTCGCCGGGTTGGAGTTCACGAGGATCACGCGCAGGCCCTCGGCCCTCAGCACGCGGCAGGCCTGGGTGCCGGAGTAGTCGAACTCGGCGGCCTGGCCGATGACGATCGGGCCGGACCCGATGACGAGGACCGAGGAGAGGTCGGAACGGCGGGGCATCAGGCGTCCTTCTCAACGGTCGGCTCGGTCGTGTCGGTCTCGCCCTGGTCGTCGACGAGCTGCGCGGCGGGAGTGCCGGTCATGAGGTCGACGAACCGGTCGAACAGGTAGGAGGCGTCGTGCGGGCCGGCCGCGGCCTCGGGGTGGTACTGGACGGAGAACGCCGGCGCGTCGAGGCAGCGCAACCCCTCCACGACCCCGTCGTTGAGCCCGACGTGGCTGACCTCGGCGCGGCCGTAGGGGGTGTCGCGCACCTCCCCCGCGGTGCCCTCGACGGCGAACCCGTGGTTGTGCGCGGTGACCTCGACCTTGCGGGTGGCCAGGTCCATGACCGGCTGGTTGATGCCGCGGTGGCCGTACTTGAGCTTGTACGTGCCGAACCCGAGCGCGCGACCGAGCAGCTGGTTGCCGTAGCAGATCCCGAAGAAGGGGATCCGCTGCTCCAGCACGCCTTGCAGCACCTCGATCTCGTGCGTGGCCGCGGCCGGGTCGCCGGGGCCGTTGGAGAAGAACACGCCGTCGGGGGCGCCGCCGCCCGGGCCGGAGCTCAGGACCTGCTCCAGCGTCGCGGTCGAGGGCACGACGGTGACCTCCACCCCGCGCTCGGCGAGCCGGTGCGGCGTCATCGACTTGATGCCCAGGTCGACCGCGGTGACGGAGAACCTGCGCTCCCCCACCGCGGGGACGACGTAGGGCTCGTCGGTGCTGACGAGGGAGGCGAGGTCGGTGCCCACCATGGCGGGGGCGTTCTGGACCTGCTCGAGCAGGTCGGCGGCCGGGCGGGCGGCGGCCTCGCCGGAGAACACGCCGACCTTCATCGCGCCGCGCTCGCGCAGGTGCCGGGTCAGGGCGCGGGTGTCCACGCCGGAGATCCCCACGACGCCCTGCGCGTCGAGCTCGTCGGCCAGCGAGCGCCGCGAGCGCCAGTTCGACGGCACGCGGGCGGGGTCGCGCACGACGTACCCGGCGACCCAGATGCGGGCCGACTCCTGGTCCTCGTCGTTGTAGCCGGTGTTCCCGACGTGCGGGGCCGTCATGACGACGACCTGGCGGTGGTAGCTGGGGTCGGTCAGCGTCTCCTGGTAGCCGGTCATGCCGGTGGAGAACACGGCCTCGCCGACGGTGGTGCCGACGCGGCCGTAGGCCTCGCCGGTGAACGTGCGCCCGTCCTCCAGGACGAGCACGGCCGGGGTGCGGGTCGTGGTCGTCACCGGGCACCTCCCGATCCGTCCGTGGGCTTCTGCTGGTCCTTCGTGCGCACGAGTTCCTCCACCTGCTCCGCGAACCTGGCGCCCTCGGCGGGGTGCCGCGGTTTGATCCCTGTGTCCACGACGCGCTCGCCCAGCTTCCAGCGCAGCACGACGAGACCCTTCTCCCGTCCCATCCACTTGCCGACCATCCCCGGCCCGTGCCCCACGCCGACGATGTCGGCGGTCGGGACCACGAAGGACCGGGCGCCCTGCCGCAGCAGGCCCACGCCCTCGGCGACGAACCCCACCGAGACCGCGCTACGCGTCCCCAGCCCGTGCGCCGCGATGCGGTCGAGGGCGTTCTCGGCGTCCGTCGTGGAGACGTAGACCCCGTCGACGGCGTCGCGCAGGCCCTTCCAGTCCCGGCTGCCCAGGGGGCGGGGGAACTCCTTCTTCTGCCGCAGCGCCCGGCTCCGGTAGCCCATGAACATCATGCGCCACAGCAGGAGCAGGGCGAGGACCAGCAGGATGACCGCGACCCACTTCACGGCGTCACCAGCTCGGAGTCGAGGACGGTGGGCCGCCCGTGCAGGAACGTCGCGACGACCTTCCCGGGCAGCTCCGTTCCGCGGAACGGGGAGTTCCGCCCGGCCGTGGCCATCGCCGCCGGGTCGACCGTCCACCGCGCGGCGGTGTCGACGAGCACGAGGTTGGCCGGGTTGCCCACCTCCAGCGGCAGGCCGTGCCCGGCGAGGCGGCCGATGCGGGCCGGGGCGCTGGACATCCGGTCCACGAGCGTGTCCCAGCCCATGAGGCCGGTGTCGACCATCGCGTGCTGGACGACGGACAGCGCCGTCTCCAGCCCGGTCATGCCCATCGCGGCGGCCGACCACTCGCAGTCCTTGGCCTCGACCGGGTGCGGGGCGTGGTCGGTGGCGACGACGTCGATCGTCCCGTCGGCCAGGCCCTCGCGGACGGCCTCGACGTCGGCCTGGGTGCGCAGCGGCGGGTTCACCTTGTAGACCGGGTCGTAGCCGCGGACCAGCTCGTCGGTGAGGAGCAGGTGGTGCGGGGTGACCTCCGCGGTCACCTGGACCCCGCGCTGCTTGGCCCAGCGGACGATCTCGACGGACCCGCGGGTCGAGAGGTGGCACACGTGCAGGCGCGAGCCGACGTGGTCGGCGAGCAGGACGTCGCGGGCGATGACCGCCTCCTCGGCGACCGAGGGCCACCCGCGCAGACCGAGGACGGCCGAGACGACGCCCTCGTTCATCTGCGCGCCCTCGGTGAGCCGCGGCTCCTGGGCGTGCTGGGCGATGACGCCGTCGAAGGCCTTGACGTACTCCAGCGCCCGCCGCATGAGGACCGCGTCGGAGACGCAGTGCCCGTCGTCGGAGAAGACGCGGACGGCGGCGCGGGAGTCGGCCATGGCCCCGAGCTCGGCGAGCTGCTGCCCGGCCAGGCCCACGGTGACGGCTCCGACGGGGCGCACGTCGACCCAGCCGGCCTCCTCCCCGAGCCGCTGGACCTGCTCCACGACGCCGGCGGTGTCGGCGACGGGGAGGGTGTTGGCCATGGCGAAGACGGAGGTGTACCCGCCGCGGGCGGCGCTGCGGGTGCCGGACTCGACGGTCTCGGCGTCCTCGCGGCCCGGTTCGCGCAGGTGGGTGTGCAGGTCGACCAGACCGGGCAGGGCCCGCAGCCCGCTGGCGTCGAGGACGGTCGCGGCCTCCGCGGACAGCCCCGGTCCGACGGCGGCCACGACCCCGTCGGCGAGCAGGAGGTCGGTCTGCCCGCTCCCGAGCGTGACGTTCTGGATCAGGGTCTTCACGCGTCCCCTCCCGGGAGCTCGCCGGCCAGCAGCAGGTAGAGCACGGCCATCCGCACGGCGACGCCGTTGCCGACCTGCTCGACGATCGTGGAGCGCACCGAGTCGGCGGCCTCCGCGGAGATCTCCAGGCCGCGGTTCATCGGGCCGGGGTGCATGACGATCGTGTCGTCCGGCAGCACGCCGAGCCGCTCGCGCCCCAGGCCGTACCGGCGGCTGTACTCGCGCGCGGAGGGGAAGAACGAACCCTTCGAGGCGTCCATCCGCTCGGCCTGCACGCGCAGCATCATGACCGCGTCCGGTTCGCCCTGCAGCAGCGTCGCGTCCAGGTCGTGCGACGTCGCGCACGGCCAGGTCTCGACCCCGACCGGCAGCAGGGTCGGCGGCGCCACGAGCGTGACGTGCGCGCCGAGGGTGTGCAGGAGCAGGACGTTCGAGCGCGCGACGCGCGAGTGCAGCACGTCGCCGACGACGACGACGTTCGCGCCCGCGAGGTCACCGCGGCCGCCGCGCAGGTGGCGGCGCATCGTGTACGCGTCGAGCAGGGCCTGGGTGGGGTGCTCGTGCGTGCCGTCGCCGGCGTTGACGACGGCCCCGCGCGTCCAGCCGGCGTGGGCGAGGCGGTGCGGCGCGCCGGAGGAGCCGTGCCGGACGACGACGGCGTCGGCGCCCATGGCCTCCAGGGTCAGCGCGGTGTCCTTCAGGCTCTCGCCCTTGGAGACGCTGGAGCCCTTGGCCGAGAAGTTGATGACGTCGGCGCTGAGGCGCTTGGCGGCCGCCTCGAAGGACGTGCGCGTGCGGGTGGAGTCCTCGAAGAAGAGGTTGACGACCGTGCGCCCGCGCAGGGTGGGCAGCTTCTTGATCTCCCGCCGCTGGGTGGCGGCCATCTCCTCGGCGACGTCCAGGACGCGCACGGCGGCGTCGCGGTCCAGGTCGGCCGCGGACAGCAGGTGCCGCATCACTCGCCCCCGCCCGTGGTCCCGCCGGTGATGAGGACGGCGTCGCGGCCGTCGAGCTCGGTGAGCTGGACGCTGACCCGCTCCGCCGCCGAGGTCGGCAGGTTCTTGCCGACGTGGTCGGCCCGGATGGGCAGCTCGCGGTGCCCGCGGTCGACGAGGACGGCGAGCCGGACGGCACGCGGGCGGCCGAGGTCGTTGATCGCGTCGAGGGCGGACCGGATGGTGCGCCCGGAGCACAGGACGTCGTCGACGAGGACCACGACCTTGTCGTCGACGCCCCCGGCCGGCAGCTCCGTCGGCAGCAGCGCGCGGGTCGGGTGCCGGCGCAGGTCGTCGCGGTACATGGTGACGTCGAGCGAGCCCGTCGGGACGGTCGTCCCCTCGACCTCGGCGAGCCGGGCCGCGAGCCGGCGGGCCAGCGGCACTCCCCTCGTCGGGATGCCGAGCAGGACGAGGTCGTCCGGGCCCTTGTTGGTCTCCAGCAGCTCGTGCGCGATGCGCGTCACGGCGCGGGCGATGTCCGGGGCCTCGAGGAGCACCCGGGAGTCCTGCCGTTCAGGGACAGCGTTCACTGCTGACCTCCTTCCCCGCCTCACGGGACGGATCCTTAAAGGACGTCTTCACCGGGCCCGCACGGAGCCTGGGCGTGCCGCGGTGGTCACGCCCGACCCTACAGGAGCAGGCTGGTCCCCCCGCCCGGGGGCACGGTGCCGACCGACGGTGGCCGCCGCGTGTCGTTGTGAGATCAAACGCTCACACGGAGTAACGGTTTCGGTGCCGAGAGAGTGGTGATACCCCGGAAACGGTGTGCGAAACGGCAGGTCAGCTTGACGAAGACGTTCACGCTCCGTGACGATTCTCGTATGGCATCGGACTACTCCCGCGCACTCGGATCGCGCCTTCGCGCCATCCGTACCCAACAGGGGCTGTCCCTGCACGGCGTCGAAGAGAAGTCCGAGGGACGGTGGAAGGCCGTCGTCGTGGGCTCCTACGAACGCGGCGACCGTGCGGTGACCGTCCAGCGACTGGCTGAACTGGCGGACTTCTACGGGGTCCCCGTCTCCGCCCTGCTCCCCGAAGGCGCCCCGCAGGGCAGCTCCGAGCCGCCGCCGCGGCTCGTGCTGGACCTCGAGCGCCTCCAGGAGGTGCCCGCCGAGAAGGCCGGCCCCCTGGACCGCTACGCGAAGACCATCCAGTCCCAGCGCGGCGACTACAACGGCCGGGTCCTGTCGATCCGCGCCGACGACCTGCGCACCCTCGCCGTCATCTACGACGTCCCCGCGACGACGCTGTGCGACGAGTTCATCGCCTGGGGCGTGCTGAACGCCGACGCCCGCCGCGCCGTCGAGCACGGCTGACCCTCCGGACGCCCCACCGGCCCGGCCCCTCGCGGGGGCCGGGCCGTTCTGCGTCCCGGGGCTCCGTCGCCGGGGAGGGCTCGTTGCCTCCCCCAGGACACCCGGTGAGCTCGTTGCCTCCCCCAGGACACCCGGTGAGCTCGTTGCCTCCCCCAGGACACCCGGTGAGCTCGTTGCCTCCCCCAGGACGATGATCGGCCCCGAGGAGGCAACGAGGCGTTGCCGCACACGTCACCGAGGTCTCCACAGGCCGTAGTGAACGGGGCCCTGTCCACAGCACATCTCATCCGCGGCGCACCTCGCTCCGCAGCCGCGCACCCTGCACGCCATGCCCCGACGACGATCCTTCGACCCGGCCGATGTCGACGCCCTGATGCGGCGCGGTGACGGCATCGCCACGCACGCCGAGCTCATCGCTGCGGGGATGCCCCGGCGGACCATCACCCGCTGGGCCCACGCGGGCCCGTGGCGGAGCGTCCTGCCCGGGGTGGTCGCCAGTCACCGGGGACCACTGGGGCGAGCGCAGTCGCGCCGGGCTGCCCTGGCCTACGCGGGGGACGGTGCCGCCCTCAGCGGGGTCCACGCCCTGGACCTGCTGGGCATCGCGGGGAACCGTCTCGCCGTCGACGACCAGGTCCTCGTCCTGATCCCGTGGACACGGAAACGGCTCTCCTCGGGGTTCGTGACGATCGAACGGACCCAGCGCGAACCCCGGGTCGCCCGACGGCGCGGCCTGCCCGTGGTCGGCCCGGCCCGGGCCGCCGCCGACGCTGCACGGCACGGAGCCGATCTCGACCGGATCCGCGAGATCTTCGGAGCCACCCTCCACCAGCGGCGCTGCACCCTGCGGGAGTTGCGGGACGAGGTGTTCGCCGGCCCGACCCAGCGCAGCGCGAAGGCACGGCAGGCTCTCGCGGAGGTGTCCGCGGGCGTGCGCAGCTCAGCGGAGGCCGAGGCGCGCGCGGTGATCAGCAGATCCGCTCTGCCGCAGCCGCTGTGGAACGAAGACGTCGTCATCGCCGGCGAGGTGGTCGGCGAGGCCGACGCCTGGTGGCCCAGGCACCGGGTGGCGCTCGAGGTCGACGGGATCCGGTGGCACTCCACACCCGCAGACCTGCGCCGGACGCA
The DNA here is from genome assembly GCF_041320705.1 of Kineococcus mangrovi. Lineage (NCBI taxonomy): Bacteria > Bacillati > Actinomycetota > Actinomycetes > Kineosporiales > Kineosporiaceae > Kineococcus > Kineococcus mangrovi. The sequence goes on along the minus strand of NZ_JBGGTQ010000005.1, from coordinate 154,592 downwards.
GGCGAAGCAACGACGCTACGCCGCGGCGGGCGTCCTGCTGGTGTCGATCGCCCCGGCCGACGTCACGGCCGACCCGGCGGGCTTTCTGAACCAGCTCGGAGCGACGCTGCGCGCCGCGGAGGAACGAGCCAGCTGACGCCTCGTTGCCTCCCGGGGGCCGATGATCGGCCTCCGGGAGGCAACGAGGCCTCAGGTGACCCCCGGGAGGCAACGAGGTCGCGCGACGTCAGGCGGAGAGCGTCTCCTTGAGCTCCGCGATCCGTGCGAGCAGCCCGTTGACGAACTTCGGCGACTCGTCGGTCGACAGCTCCTGCGCGATCTCGACGGCCTCGCTGACCGCGACGTGGTCGGGGACGTCGGAGGCGTGCAGGATCTCCCACACGCCCAGGCGCAGCAACGCACGGTCGACGGCCGGCATGCGGTCCAGGGTCCAGCCCATCGAGTACGTCGACAGGACCTCGTCGATGCGGGCCTGCTGCGCGACGACCCCCTCGACGAGGGTGACGGCGTACTCACCGACGGGCGGGTCGGCCCGCTGGATCTTGTCCCGCAGGACGTCTAGGGGGGCGAGGCGGCGCTGGTCGGCCTCGAAGAGGACCTCCAGCGCGCGCTTGCGCGCCTTGCGGCGAGCGGCCATCAGTCGTTGACGCGGCCGAGGTAGTCGCCCGTGCGGGTGTCGACCTTGACCTTCGTGCCGGTCTCGAGGAACAGCGGGACCTGGATCTCGTACCCGGTCTGGACGGTGGCGGGCTTGGTGCCGCCGGTGGAGCGGTCACCCTGCAGACCGGGCTCGGTGTACGTGATCTCCAGGACGACGGACGTCGGGAGCTCGACGTAGAGGGGGGTACCGTCGTGCGTCGCGACGATCGCCTCGGTGCTCTCGAGCATGTAGTTGGCCGCGTCACCGACGGTCGCCGCGCTGACGTGCAGCTGGTCGTAGGTGGCGGAGTCCATGAAGACGAAGTCCTCGCCGTCCTTGTACAGGTACTGCATGTCGCGCTTGTCGACCGTCGCGGTGTCGACCTTGCTGCCCGCGTTGAAGGTGCGGTCGACGACCTTGCCGGACAGGACGTTCTTCAGCTTCGTGCGGACGAAGGCACCGCCCTTGCCGGGCTTCACGTGCTGGAACTCGACCACCGACCAGAGGTTGCCGTCGAGGTTCAGCACGGTGCCGTTCTTCAGGTCGTTCGTCGATGCCACGTCGTCTCTCAGTCCGTCTCTCGTCTTCACTCCCGCCGCCCGGGTCCGGGCGGCGGGTGGGCCTGTGGCATCTTACCGAGGCCGCGCGACCACCCCGGCGCACCGGCGTGGCGACCGGGCGGGGTGGCCGTCACCGTCAGCGCGCCGCGCGCGCCCGGTCGTTGCGCCGGACGGAGGAGCCGCCCGCGCACACGGGTGGACCCGCGCGCAGCGGCTCAGCGCACGCGCCGGTGCGCCCGATCACTGGTGGACACGCTCGTGAGCCGTCCGAGGAGAGGGGGTCGCCCGTGAGCCGTCCGAGGAGAGGGGGTCGCCCGTGAGCCGTCAGGCAGCGCCGGACACGGCCGCCCCCACCCCACGGGGACGGGGCCGTCGGACGACGGTCCTGGCCGCGGGGGTCGCGGCCGCTCTCGCACTGGCCGTCGCCGTCACCCTGCTCCTCGACGGTCGCCGGTCCAGCGCCGAGCGGGACCTGCACGAGGACCTCCAGCGCGTGGCGACGGCGCAGGTGGCCTGGAAGGACGACCACGGGACCTACTCGGCCTCGCTGCTCGACCTCCGGGTCTCGGCGCGCACGGACGTCGCCATCGTCAGCGCGGGTCCGGACACGTTCTGCGCCGGCGCCTACGACGAGCCGACGCGGACCGCGCTGTTCTTCTCCCCCACCCGGGGGTTCGGCTCCACCGCCTGCCGCTGACGCCCGGTGCTCCACGAGGGTGAGTCCCCTCCACCCCCGGTCCGCGGGCGCCGATGACCCGGGTGAGCCCCGAGGAGGACACCGTGACCGAACCCTGCACCGACGCCGGCCCGACGCCGCTGCCCGATCCGGCACGTCCGACCCGGCCGCGGCACCGGGCAGAGGTTCCCGAACCCGACGAACCCCTCGCCGGCGACGCGCAGCGGACGGGAGCACCCGCACCGCCTCCCCCGGTTCCCGTTCCCCGGCCGGCCGTGGTCCCCCCGCCGGCGGGAGACTTCTACGGACCGGCGAACCCGTCGCGGCCGACCTTCAACCCCGGCAACGCCTCACCGTTCCAGGTGCCCCGCACCGAAGCGGTCCCGCACCGCGCGGGCCGGCACCCGGTGAAGACGGTGACGACGTGGGCCGCCGTCCTGGTGGCTCTGGCCATCGGCGGGAAGTACGGCTACCCGGTGCTGATGGAGCAAGTGCAGCGCAAGGAGATCGCCGCCGTCACCGCCGACCTGGAGGAGGTCAGCGCCGCGCAGACCTCGTACGAGCGGTTCTACGGCACGTACGCCACGACGGTCGACGCGCTCGGGACGACGAGCACGGTCAGCCGGGTCTCGGTCGTGGCGGCCACCAGCGGCGGGTACTGCCTGCGGGGGGTGTCCGTCGCCGGTGGTGTCGTGCGGTACGCCTCACCCGCGCAGGGCGTCAGCGAGACCCCCTGCGGGTGAGGTGAGCCCTCACTCGGCGCTGATCTCCGCGTAGGCCGCCTGCAGCATCGCCGGGTCCGGGCCCTCCAGCCGAGACGGTCGTCCGATCCCGTCGAGGACGACGAAGCGCAGCAGGGACCCGCGGGTCTTCTTGTCCCGCTTCATCGCGTCCAGCAGCTGCGGCCACCGGTCACCCCGGTAGGTCGTCGGCAGGCCGAGCGAGCGCAGGACGTCGCGGTGCCGGTCGGCGTCCGCGTCCGACAACCGGCCCGCCATGCGCGCCAGCTCGGCGACGTAGCAGAGGCCGACGCTGACGGCCGCCCCGTGCCGCCACTGGTAGCGCTCGACCAGTTCGACCGCGTGGGCGAAGGTGTGGCCGTAGTTGAGGATCTCCCGCAGGTCGGACTCCTTGAGGTCCTCGGCGACCACGCGCGCCTTGACCCGCACCGCGCGCTCGACGAGCTCGGCCAGCACCGGCGAGCGCGGGTCGGTGGCCGCGGCGACGTCCGCCTCCACGAGCTCGAGGATCCGCGGGTCGGCGATGAACCCGCACTTCACGACCTCGGCGAGGCCCGCGCGCAGGTCGTGCGGCGGCAGGGTGTCGAGGGCGTCGAGGTCGCACAGGACACCGGCCGGCGGGTGGAAGGAGCCGACGAGGTTCTTGCCCTCGGCGGTGTTGATGCCCGTCTTGCCCCCCACCGCGGCGTCGACCATCGCCAGCAACGTCGTGGGGACCTGAACGACCCGGACGCCGCGCAACCACGTCGCCGCGACGAACCCCGCGAGGTCGGTCACCGCTCCCCCACCGACGCCGACGACGGCGTCGCTGCGGGTGAAGTCCGACTGCCCCAGGACGGTCCAACAGAACGCGGCGACCTCCGCTGACTTGGCCTCCTCCCCGTCGGGCACCTCGGCCAGCACGGCCTCCAGCCCCTGGGCGACGAGGTCGTCGCGCACGGCCTCGCCCGTCGAGCGCAGCGCCCGCGGGTGCACGACGAGCACCTTGGCGACCTTCGAGCCGAGCAGGCCGCGCAGCTCCCCCAGCAGGCCGCGGCCGATGAGGACGTCGTAGGGCGCCTCGCCCTCGACGGTGATGCGTGCGGTGTCGGTCGTGGTCATCGGTCCTCCGCGAGGTCGTCGGGCGCACCGGCCGGTGCGTCGTGGATGTGGGGTAGCGCGGCCAGCACCTCGTCCGCGACGGGCCGGGCCGCGCGGCCGTCGGTGTCGACCTCGACGTCCGCCAGGGCGTAGAAGACCGCCCGGCGCGCCGCGTGCAGCTCGGCCAGGTCCGGGCGCTGCAGCACGGGCCGGTTGCCGTCACCGGCGGTCCGGCACCGGGCCTGCTCGAGGGAGACGTCGAGGTGGACGACGGTGTGGTCCCGCAGCACCGCCCGCGTGGCCTCCCGGCCGCACGCGCCACCGCCCAGGGACACCACGGCCTCGGGGCCGGACAGGACGTCGGCGACGACGGCCTGCTCGACGTCGCGGAACGCGCTCTCGCCCTCGGTCTTGAAGATCCGCGGGATGGACCGGCGCTCGCGGTCCTCGATCACGTGGTCGGTGTCGACGAACGGCAGGCCGAGTCGACCGGCGAGGAGGCGGCCCACGGTCGTCTTGCCCGCGCCCATGAAGCCGACGATGACAATCACGGACGAGCTCCTGGGGGACGGGTGCGGCGGGCCGTCCGATCCTAGGGGCGGGGACGACGAAGGCCCGCACCCCGGGTGGGGCGCGGGCCCGGTGTGACCTCTCCCTCCTACCGCGCGTCGACGCCACCGACCACGAGAGGCAGCAGGCCAACCCGGCCGCGACCTCACAGACGCAGGCCCTTGAGAGCGTACTTGGTGAGGATCTTCTGCGTCTCCTTCAACCCCGCCTTGGTGATGGCCTGCTTGGCCGCCGCGGCGTAGCGGTTGTAGTTGTTGATCGCGTTGATCTCCTGGGTGTCCGTGATGTCGGAGCGCTGCGACAGTTCGTAGTTGCAGTTCGCGAGCCCGGTCAGGTCGATGGCCCGGGCGACATCGTCCTTGCCCGCCTTCAGCGCGTAGTTGTACGCAGTGCCGTAGGAGTTCAAGCAGGTGCGGAAGGCGGTAGCGGCAGGAGATGCGGCCTGCGCCGTACCTGCCCCCACGATGACGGAGGCGGAGAGGACCGCCGCCCCGATGATACTCGTGGTGACCCGGCTTCGTGTGATCATGGAAATTCCTATCGCGAGTTGTTGTGGCCTGGAACGGCTCACAGCAGCATGCTCGACCTCCTCCAGGTTCCGAGGCGCCTGGGGCGGGTTCACCCGGACAGCCGAGGGCTGGGGAGCGGATTCCCTACCTTCGACGGGCTGCCCGACGTCCGTCTGCGTCTCGGCGAGTCCACCCGACGAAGACGCACTCGATTCCCGTCGTCCCGTGGAAGCGCTCGCGAGGTGGTGACAGCGGAGCTCTGCCGACAGTCTTCGGCCGCGGCTGATGAGAGCTCGGGCAATCCCCCGTGATGACCCCCTGTCCGGCACCAGGCAGCGCGACCACCAACCCCGTCGATGACCGTCGATGCCGCCGTCGTGGACCGGCCCCGGCACCAGCGGCGCCGGTCACAGATCCGGCAGCAGCATCGCGCTCCGGGCACCGGCCAGCACGGTGAGCTGCTGCACCAGCCACCGCCCGGTAGGAGTCTCAGCACACGGCTGGGCGTAGTCCTCCAGGAACTGCACCGACAACATCCGCAGCTTGCCGCCCGCGGTGGTCGTCTCGATCAGCATCGCCGCCTCCTGCCCGTCGTACAGGTACTGGTGCTCCCCCCGGTCCAGCCGCGGAGCACCCCCCTGGTGGGTCTGACACACGAACCCCAACGCCGTCAGCGCCGCGTGCAACCCCCGGGTCGGCAACGGCTGCCAGTTCTCCGGGTAGTCGGGATCGTCGTCATCCTCGTCACCGCCATCACCGTCGTCACCGTCGTCGTCGTCTCCCCGGGTGTCCGAAGCGTCGCGGCCGCCTCGTCCGGGGTTCCTCGGCCCGTAGTACACCTCGTCCTCGGTGCCCGCGTCGTCCTCCTCCTCGGCCAGGGCCTGCGGGGGGATGCCCAGCGTCATCGCGTCCGCGGAACGCAGCTCGTGCGGGACCGGCGGCGCATCCTCGGCCCCGGCCGGTCGCGGGTGCGGACGCTCCCCAGCGGCCAGGACCTCCCCACCCCCGGGCACGAACGGCGGGTACGGACGCGCAGGCGTCACCCGCCCCGGCTCGGGAAGGAACTCCACCACCGGCGGCACATCCACCACCGGGCCGACGACCTCCTGCAGCTGGGTGCGCACAAACTCCAGCAGGTAGCCGTCGCTGCGAGTTCCCAACGGCCACCCTCCGAGGACCACCGCATCCATGGCCGAGCCTAACGAGAACAGCAGGGGACGATTGTCGGTGCTTAGGACCGGGCGGTGCCGCAGACCATCACGCCGGCCCCGCTTGAGCACCTCCCACCGGGCCGCGGGCAGCACCCGCTGCACGACCAGGCTGACGTACGCCTCCAGCGCCTCAGCGACGTAGTAGCGGAGGAACTCGTCGTATCCGTCCGGCTTCCCGTCATCCAGCCAGATGAAGTCCCGGACGGTGTTGGGCACCCCGGGGGTGCCGGCGTCCAGGAACCGCACGCACCAGGACCACAACGGCACCAAGCTGGCCAAGGTGCCATCCAGCTCCTGGCGCGGGCCGCCGGTGTCGCGCACCCAGGTCGCCAGCTCCTGCAGCAGCAGCGGGTGCTGCCCGATCCGCCGTTGTAGAAACCGCTCGGCATCGGCCGCCGACAACTCGTACGTCTCTATCCAGCCCATAGTTCAGCTCTCATCATCCTGGACATCATTGGACATCGTGGAGGCGACCCGGCTGCGCCGACTGCGGCTGCTGGACCGTTGACAGCAGTGTGGGATCTGACAGCAGTGCGGGATCCGGACCGACGGTTCTGTCGGCGTCACCGTGGAACCGGAGGGAACAGTTGAAGCGAGCTCTGCCTGCCGCAGGCGACGAACGTGGTGCGAGCCCCTCCTGCGGGTCGAGGCGCCGCGCAGCAGCTGGGCCGGTTCGACCAGACGCCCCGGACAGCAACAGGGCCCGCACCCCGACGTGGTGCGGGCCCTGCTGCACAGACGGCAGCACCGGCGCTTCCATTGCCCCTCGCCGGTCCAGCCTGCGGCCACCCTTTCCTCGCGACCGTGCGTCCGGCACCGTCGTCGATGGCCCGCACGCCCTCCGACACGGGAGTTGCGACTTCGAGTGCCGGCACCTCAGCGCAGGGCCGCGTCCCCGAGGACGACGTTGTTGTCCGTGCTCACCTGCACCGTCCGGTCCGACGAGGTCGTCACGACCTTCAGGTTCTGGACACCCGAGACGTCGACGTCCAGCACCGCCGGCGAACCTGCGGCCACCGCGACGGAGGCGAGCTGCTTCTCGTCGCCGTAGACGGCGACCGTCGATCGCAGCCCCGACTGGTTGGTGTCACCCAGTCCCACCGTGGCGGTGAAGCGGGAGTACCTCCCGGTGAGGCCCCACGTGCGGTACTCAGAGTTACGGGGGTCGGTGTCGTAGGAGATCGACCGCGGGTAGAACACACCGTCGATGGTGGCGTGGTCGGACAGGAAACGGGCGTTGCCCGTCGGTGCCGCCAGCTCGTCCAGGTAGGTCTTCGGCCCGGCTTCGCAGGACGTCCGCTTGCGGGCGTCCTCGGACAGGACCGTGGGGCCCCCCACCGCGTCGAGCGAGACGACGCCCAGCGCCTCGATCTCCAGGTTGACCACCTGGGGAACGCACGTGGCCGGGGTCAGCAGGAGCGGGGCACCACGACGACCGGCGTAGGCACCCGCGGTCACGCCGTCGGCCCAGCTGGCACCGGAGACGAGCACCGCGCGCTGGGTGTCGCCGGGCGTGAAGAACGCCTTCGCGACCTCCACGGCGGTGGCGTAGCGGTCGGCACCGGCCAGGCGCTGGAAGGTCGCGGCGGGCGCGAGCTGGGCCAGGCTGTCGTAGACGGCCCGCGGGACGGCGGCCTCGGAACCGAGGACCGTGACACGGCCCGGCTTGAGCGCCGTCAGGGCTGCGGCGGTCTGCTCGGGAACTCCGTCCGGACGGACCAGCAGCACCGGGGCGTCGGTCTTCGCCCCGGCCGCAGCGCCCGACAGCGCATCGGCGTAGTTCGTGCCGGTCACTACGATGACATGGTCCGCACCTTGGGGGTGAGCCCAGGTCGCGAGCTCGGCCGCCGTGCCGTACCGGTCCGCGCCGGCGACCCGGTGCAGGTGCGCGCGGGTGTTCTGCTGCAGCCACGTCCACACGTCGGCGCTGAGGGCGGTCTCGCTGCCCATGACCACGATGTTGCGGTAGTACCCCAGGCGCTGACGGATCTCCGGGGTGACCTGCCCCCGCGGCGACAGGTAGACGTTCGCGCCCAGCGAGCCGGCCACCGCCCCCGCGGCCAGACCGTCGGGGAAGTCCTCGCCGGTGACGAGGAACGCCGTGTCGAAAGCGCCGTCCTCCAGCACCAGCGAGGTGAGGTAGCGGTCCGCACCGTACGTCTGGTGAGCACGGATCGGGGTCGCCTGGGCAGGAAGGACAGCCACGGCGACGGACGCGGCGGCCAGCGCGGTCGCCACGACGGCGCGGGTCGCGCGCCGGTGGGTGGGGTGGGACATCTGGAGCCTCCAGGCTGCCGGTCGTGGGAGGAGCGACGAGGCCGGAGCCTCAGAAACTGACACCGTCGGTCTCACCGGCGCCGCCGGCGCCGTAGTAGGAGACCCCGCTGCCGTCCTTGAACACCACGGCTTCGGTGGGGAGGGTGACTCCGGCCAGCAGGGGTTTCTCCAACGTGAAGGGGGTCCCCTCGATCGCGTCACCGACCTTCACCTTCAGGGAGGGCCTGCGATCAACCTGGACGAAGTACACGGAGTCGTTGAGCAGGCCGACGACGCGCACGGTGCCCGTCGTCTTCCCGAGCGCAGCGGCCGGGACGTCCTGCCCGGAGGGGACGAGCCAGCCCTGCGGGACCCCTCGGTCGGAGGAGATCCACGCCGACCCGCCGACGTCGCCTCGGAAGGTGATGGCGGCGGGGTAGAGCTTCTGGCCGTCGAGGAGCGTCGTGGTGTAACCGCCGTGACCACTGGTGGTCGCGACGACGAAGTTGCCGGTCTTCCCCTCGGCGGGGACGCCGGTGTAGGTGTACGCGGCGACCTCCCAGCCCGGGGCGGTGGACGCGGAGGGGGCGGTGCTGACGGGAGAGGTGGTGGGCAGCGGGGTAGCGCTCGACGACGGGCTCCCCGTGGGTGTCCCGCTGGTCGACGCCGACGGCTTCACCGTGGCAGCACCAGTACCGGTCGAGGCCACAGAACCCGAGGAGGTGAGCGACCCGGTGCCCCCGGCGGTCTGCGCGGTGGGGTTCCCGGTGACGACGGCGTCGACGGTGTCGGGGGCGTCCTCGACGGTCAGCCCGGAGCTGCTGACCCCGTCACGCGGCGCCACCGTGGGCGCGAAGATGTCCCGGCCGGCGACGCTGAACGCGGAGTTCGTCGCGGTTCCGGACGGCGCGCTCGTGACGGCGGGGAGCGGCACTGTGCCGACGGTGACCGCAGCAGCCCCGCTGGGGGCCGTTCCCAGCCAGGCGAAACCGAGCGCTCCGCCACCGATGACGGCAATCCCGGCCAGGGCGGCGAGGGCGGTGCGCAGCGTCCTGGGATCGAGGTGCCGGGCACCTCCCGCTGCGTCGGGAGCGCCGTCGACCACCGCGGTGGGCTCTTCGGAGGGGTTCGGGGAACTCATGGCGTCGTCCCTCAGTTCGTCGGGGCCGAGTCGCCGGCGACCGGCGTCTGAGCGTTGGAGGTGACAGTGGTCGAGGCGCCGTCACCGACGGGTGCGGCGCTGGCAGCGGTGTCGGGCAGGACGAAGACCTTCCCGCCGATCGTGCTCGTCACCGAGGAGGTCGCCCCGGACGCGCCGGCGTTCTGGTCGGTGGACAGCGCGACCGTGTCGAGCAGGAAGTACCGCTTCATGTCGGCCTGCGCTTGCTTCACGAACAGTTCGGTCTGTGCGAAGGTCCCCGAGACGGTCAGCGTGAGGGGGATGGCCGACAGGCCACCGGGGGTCGCTGCGGGGGCCACAGCTGTGCTGGCATCGGCGCCGGTGGGCGAGTAGGGGGCGATGGCCCCGGGCTGGATCGCGGTGATGGTGACCCCCGTGGCACCCGCGAACGACTCCAAGGTGCGCAGCAGAGCGGGCACATCGGCGGCCGACGGGAACTGGGACCGGATCTCTGCGAGGGCTGCCCTCTCCTGCGGCAGCGTGGCGAACTGCGCCTTGAGGAGTTCCGTCTGCTGGGCGATCTGCTCGTTCTGCGCCTGTGCGGCCGAGGTGTCGGTGGCGAGGTCCGCGGCCTCGGCCCGCTTGGGACCGATGACCAGGAACCAGGTGGCCACGAGGACCAGGAGGGACAGCACAGCGGCCCCGGCGGCCCAGGTCTTGCTCTTCGAGATGCTCATGGGAACTCTCCTCCGGGTCCGCTCAGGAGCCGTGCGCGAGGGCGGCCGGCGTCAGGGCACCGGACAGCGTGAACGTGATGACCCCGGACTCGTCCCGGGCGGTGCTGGCGAGAGTCGTGCCGTCGATGCCGTCGAGGGCGTCGAGGGACTCCATGAACGACGCCACCTGGCTCTCGCTCTTCGTGACCCCGACGACGTCGACGGTCCCGGGCGAATCGGAGGTCGCCACGCCGGCGGTCGCCGCGGCGGTCCCGGCCTCGCCCGCGGTGACGGTGAAGGTCAAGGTGGTGAGGGACAGGTCAGCCGGCGCGGTGGCCGCCACCTGGTCCATCAGGCTGTAGAGCTTCACGTCGTGGGCCTGCGCCTGGTCGCGGGCGGACTCCACGAGCGCCACCTCCGCCAGCACCGCCGGCACCTCGGCGTACTCGGCCTGCTCCTGCTGGAGGGCCGGGGTCCGGGCCCGCTCGGCGGCCAGTGCGTCCTGCGCGGCGTCGACGTGTCCCTGGGTGACCAGGGCCGCGGCGGCGGCTGCGACGGCGACCGCCACGACACCGCACCCCAGGCCCACCTGCAGCTTCCGCAGGGCGCGTGCCTGTCCGATCTCGGGCGGCAGGAGGTCGACGCGCGCCGTGTCGTGGCGGGTAGCCACCGCCTCGAGGGTCTGGAAACTCATGAGATCGCTCCGAGCGCGAGGCCGACCGGGACGGCGGCGAGAGTCTGGATGCTGGCGAGCTGGGACTCGTCGAGCCCGGTGTTCCCCACGTGCAGGGGAGCGATCGCGTCGCCCCACACGACAGGCACGCGACTGGCGGCCTGGAGGCGCTCGGCGATCCCCTCGAGCAGGGAGCCGCCACCGGTGAGGACGAGGCGTTCGATGCGGAACTGCGGGTTGGCGGCGCCGTAGTAGTCGAGGGACGAACGGATCTCGTCGACGAACACCTCGACCATCAGGTCGACGGCGGACCGCGCGAGGTCCTGCTCCGCGTCCGAGACGTCCTCGGTCCGCCGCTTGACGGCTTCGGCGACGTTCCCGGGCAGGCCGAGGCGCTCGGCGATGGCGTCGGTCACGTCCTGGCCCCCGGAGAGGAGGACGCGCACGAACCGGGGGGCGCCGGCCGAGTGGACGACGAGGTTGCTCACCCGGGCGCCGATGTCGACGAGCGCCTCGGTGGCGACGTCACCGTGCACCTGACCGACGGCGCGGAGGACGGCGAAGGACGTGAGGTCGACCGACCTCGCTCGCAGACCTGCTGCGCGCACGGCGTCGACATTGGCCATCACCATGTCACGGGCAGCAGCGACCAGCAGCCCCCGCAGCTTCCGGCCGCCGTCCTCCTGGAGTTCGGTGACCGGGTGGAAGTCCAGGATGCAGTCGGCGACAGGCATGGGCAGGTAGTCCTGGACCTGCAGCGGCAAGGCCGCCTTCAACTCCTTGGCCGGCAACCACGGGAGGTCGACCTGACGCACCACGACGCGCTGGTTCGCCACCCCCAGGGCGACGTCCTTGCCCTTGAAACCGCTAGCCTTCCACAAGGTGCGCAGAGCGTCGGCCACGACAGCGCGGTCGACGACTTCTCCGTCACGCACGGCACCCTCGGGCAGGGCGACCTGGCCGAACTTCTCGAGCGTGATGCCGTTCTTGCCGTAGGACAGCTCGGCGGCGCGAACACCCGACGTCCCGATGTCCAGGCCGATGGCGTTGCGTCCAGGCACGTCGCCCCCTTCAGGTTCAGCCGGCATTCGCCGGGCCAGCATGGTCTGTGGTGATGATCGGTAGCCCATGAGGGCAGCTTGAGACCTCGTGTGGGTGGTGAATGAGGTCGTTTCAGGCGGCGGTCAGGCCGAACAGCCCGACGTACCACTGCCCGAGCGCAGCGCCGGCGAAGACCGCCGTCACAGCACCCAGGAGCATGAACGGGCCGAACGGGATGCGGGATCTCCGCCCCGCGCGCCCGAAGGCGACCAGGCCGATGCTGACCACACCTCCGACGAGGAAGGCGAGGAAGGCGCCGACGAGGAGTTCGGACCAGCCGAGCCAGCCCAGGTACAGTCCGAGGACACCGGCCAGCTTCACGTCGCCGAACCCCATCCCCCCCGGTCTGACCACGAACAGCGCGAAGTAGACGGCCAGGAGGGCGACGCCGCCGACCAGCGCACGTACCAGCGCGTACCAGTCGCCGGTTCCCAGACTTGCGACGAGAAGGAGGACCGAGGTGACGAGGTACGAGGGCAGCACGATGGCGTCGGGAAGCCGGTGGACGTCGAGGTCGATCGCCGACAGGGCGACGGCGATGGCCGTGAGGTAGAGGTAGGCCGGCAAGGCCCACGAGAGGCCGACCTGCCAAGCCACCGCCGCGAAGAGCAGGCCCGTGAGGAGCTCCACGACGGGGTAGCGCACGGAGATACCCGTCCCGCAGTGCCTGCACCTGCCGCGCAGCACCAGCCACGACAGGACGGGGACGTTGTCGCGGCGCAGGATCCCCCGGTCACATCCTGGACACCGGCTCGACGGTCTCACCACGCTTCGTCCTGCGGGAACGCGGTGCACGACGACGTTGAGGAACGACCCGACGGCGAGACCGAGGAGAGCGGACAGGGTGACCAGGAGGATCACCGCTGATCCTCGCTGAAGGAAGCCACCAACCAGGGGTCCGATGCCGGCTGGATGAACGACGGCGGCGGGGCCGACACCAGCTTCGCGTCGTACACGTAGTCTTTGATGTAACCGGTCGACCCCGACAGGGCCACCGCCCCGCGCTGCCGCTGGTAGATGCCGCCGAACACGGACAGCGTCCCCAGGGCCTGGCCCTTGTCGTAGTTCTGCACGGTGAAGGACCCGCCGACGGATAGCAGTGCCGCGTGGATGACGGGGTCGGTGATCGACCCGCTCAGGTTGGCGAACTGGGTCGCCGACCCCAGGCCGAAGTCCGGGGCGTCGTTCACGCAGGTGCCCGCACTGGCGCCGGCGCCGTTGGTGCACCCGACGGGGTGGTAGACCTCGACGTTGCCGGAGCCGGAGATCAGACCGAGGACGTCCGTCCCGGAGGCGCTCTGGCCGGCCGCGTACCGCACGTTGTTGGTCACGATGACGCGGTTGGCGCTGGCGATCGTGTACCGGCCCTTGACCGTGCCCTCGACGAAGGCGTCCCCGTCGCGGCAGGTGTACCGCGTGATGTCCCCCGTGACGGGGTAGAGGCCGAAGAGCTTCTGGGACGCCGCTCCCGATGCCGTCGGGTCGGTGCAGCCGCCGTTCCAGGAGTCGACGTAGATGACGCCGTTGGCCGGACCCGTCACCGTGCGCGTACCCGTTGCCAGGCCAGAACCGCAGGAGACGGAACTCGTGGTGGTCCGCGGACTCGTGACGTCGTACCTGCCGTCCGCACGCATGACGATCTTGGTGGGTCCGCTGTAGACGCAGCCGCCGGACGTGGCGACCTGCTTGAGCTGGTCGTTCGTCGGGGGCAGGTCGACGGCCTGCGTCGTGGTGGCCGGTGCCTGACCGTCGGGGTCGTACCCGGAAGCCGAGGAGGAGTCCCGCCACGGCGCGTTGGGGCGCGGAGCGGGCGAGTAGCTCGGCTGCCAGAACGAGAGGGCCTCCCCGTCGAACCGCGGCTTGCTGGAGCTGTTGCCACCCAGGTACAGGGCATCCTTGGAGTAGAGCTTGCCGCGGATGGCGTCGTTCGGGCCGAACTGGATCTCGCAGCTCCGGTTGATCGTCCACTGCCCCGCGTAGGCGCCTGAGTTCCAGTAGGCGGTCGCGGTCTCGGGCAGGGTCTTGGCCGAGAAGTTTGTGCTGCTGTCGCTGGCAGCACGACGGACAGAACCGGAGCCGTCGAAGTAGTAGTAGTTCCCGCACAGGGAGGCGTTGCCGATACCCGAGTACTCGAGCCTGGAGATGTAGCTGCTGCCGCTCGCGGTACTCGTCCCGAAGGCCGTGTTCGAGCCTTGGCGATCCAGGGTGATGGTCCGCTGCCCGTACCGCGACTCCATGATCGTCGGGGACGAGGACTCCTTGTCCGTGTAGTAGATGTAGCGCAGGAACCCCTCCTTGCGCAGGTCGACCGTGATGCGGCGGGTCTCCTCCTTGTACTCCCCCGTCACCTCCAGGCGGATGCCGCCGGAGGAGAGGGACGGGTCGGGGATGGAGACGAGCCGGTACCGGAAGCGACCGGCTCCCGCGGCGTCCGTCCCCGGAGTCGTCCCGTAGCCACCCGTGAGGGCGGGGCTGTCCGTGCTCGTGCCGCAGACCCGGCCGCCGGCGGGGACGATGCCGTTCTGGACGTTCCAGGCGTCGCGCCAGTACGTGTCGCAGGCGTTCAGGCGCATGACGAAATCGTCGACGCCCGCTTGGGCGGCCGACAGCGCGGCCTGGGAGTTCGCCGTGGCGCGAGCGGGCTTCGTGTTGGCGATGGCGATCGTGATGGTCGTCGCGACCGTGATGGCGATGACCAGCATCGCGATCATGACGAACGCGAGTGCGTACCCGCTGTCGTCGCGCAGGGAGAACCGGCGCACGTGTCACCCCACCTTGCTGACGAAGTCGACGTAGTTGCTGAAGGTTGCCGCGTCACCCGTCTCACCCACAGGGGGTGTCACGGCGAGCGAAACGCGGATCCCGACGACCGACTTGAGACCGGCCGGCGTCACCGAGCGGTCCGCAGCGCGCGGGACGGTGGAGCTGATCTGCTCGGCGTCGATGACGGTCGTGACGTCCGCGGCGGCAAAGGGCGTGAAGACGGCACCGTCGACGGCCTGGGCCCGGTGGGCGAGGACGCGCGTGGACGTGACGCTCGACGGGTACACCCAGTTGCCCGAGCGGTCACGGGTCGTGCTCTTCCACCGCTGCTCGACGAGCTTGCTGTCCTGTGGGTCGCTCGTGTCGAGCGTGATGCGGAAGAGGGTCGGTGCAGCGTCGGCGGCCCCCGAGGTGGTGGCGATGTTGGAGAGGTTGCCTCGGAAGACGACCTCCGTCGGGGTGATGCGGTCGAAGGCCGGTACGTCGACGCCGTCGCTGTTGGTGTACAGCGATGCGGTCCGCAGGACCGTCGTCGCCCCGTCCAGGGCGATCCGCGCCTGGGCCGCCCGGTCCTGCCGCCCGTCGGCCGAGCGCGTCGCGCGCAGCGCCTGGAGGACGGTGATCATGACGGCGGTGGCCATGACACTCGTGACGACCATCACGACGAGGAGCTCGACGAGGGTCACTCCCGCGTCGGACCGACCGGCGAGACGGTCGCGGACGCCGGCGAACCGGGCGTTGAGAGCACGCATCATCGGGCGAGCACCGCCACGGAGTAGGTCTGGCCGGGCTGGACGGTGACGAGGACGCGGTAGGCGTCGTTGGTCTCCCCGGGGTTCTGCGCGATGTACCACCGGCCGGGCGGCAGGGCCATCTTCGCCGGTGTGCCGTCACCGCCCGTCGCC
Organism: Kineococcus mangrovi; assembly: GCF_041320705.1. Taxonomy (NCBI): domain Bacteria; kingdom Bacillati; phylum Actinomycetota; class Actinomycetes; order Kineosporiales; family Kineosporiaceae; genus Kineococcus; species Kineococcus mangrovi. The sequence continues at coordinate 139,072 of NZ_JBGGTQ010000005.1, read as the reverse complement.
GTCGGGAAGGTGTATCGCTCGCTGGTGAGATCGGCGTTTGTCGCGGTGAGCGTCCGGACGGCGTTGGACCCCAGGACGCCGGAGACGAGCGTCCCCGCGGTGGCCGCCACTCCCCCGAAGGCGGGTGCCGCGGCGACGGTGGTCTGGCCGGGAGTGGCCTGGACCGACGTCTGCGCGCGGGTGCAGGCGGTTCCGCACGCCCCGGAGGACAGCTGGTAGGTCGAGGCGAAGGGGAAGAGGCCCCTTGCAGTCCAGGTCGCCCCCGACGCCGTCGTCGACAGGGACGCGCACGGGGTGTTCCCGCACCCGGGCAGGGTGAGTGACCCGCTGGTCAAGTTGGAGTTGAAGAGGCTCAGCGGGACGTTCGAGGGCACCGGGTACCCTGCGGGCGCGCTCGCGCTGACGGTCAGCAAGGCCGCACCGTCCCAGACGAAGCCGGGGTCCTTGGTCACGGTGCGGGCGACGACGACGTTCGCCTTGCTGACGCTGGCCAGGTGCTGGTTGTTCACGAAACCCGCCTGCGTGAGGGTGCCGGTGTAGTCGGTCCCCGCGTCCAGGTTGGAGAACACGACGCACCCGTCGGCGCGCGTCGTCGACGTCTTGACCAGGGTGCCGCCCTTGCGCAGGGCGATGGGGGCACCGGCCGCGGGGGTGCCGTTGCGGTCCACAACCTTGTAGGTCAAGGTCCCTTTGGTCGCGCTGGAACCGGTCACGGGGAGGGTGCGGTAGGTGTCGGACCGCACCGGGGTGGCGTCCCCCATGCCGTCCCAGGTCACGATGACCGTCACACGCTTGACGGCCTCGGCGCCGGAGGCGCCGTCGCAGGCCGACCCGCCGACGTCGACCGTCTGGGAATCGACCGTCTGCGTCACACGGTACCTAAGCGATCCCCGCTGCACGTCGTAGGTGGTGCCGGCCAGGGCGCTGACGTCCCCGCTGCGGACGAGGTCGATCTGCCGCGCCGCGAGGTTGGCGGCCTGCACCCGGCCCTCGTTGGTCGCCGCGGTCCGCAGCGCCACCATGAGGGCCGCCGTCACCGCGGTGCCGATCGCGAGGAAGATGGCGGAGGCGACGATGACCTCGACGAGGGTGAACCCCTCGTCCGCGCTCTGCTCGCCCTTCGTGTGCACGACTCGTCCTCCTCCTCGGTGTCCAGCGGTGGTCGTGCAGAACGGGGGAGGTCCGAAGACCTCCCCCGTTCGTCTGTCAGATCAGGCGCAAGCACCCTTGGCCGGGCTGCCGACCGAGCTCTTGAAGTTCCAGGTCGCGTCGGCGCCCTGGAGCTTCTTGCTGACGATCTGGATGCAGTAGCCGGTCGTCGAAGCGCCCACGACCGTCGGGTTGTTGTTCGTCTCAGTAGAGATCTTGAAGGCGTTGTCCGCGCCAGGACCACCCACGTAAGTACCGTTGTCGCCGAAGTACGTCTCCATGTTGGTGGCGGCGTTGCGCAGGTCGGACTGGGCCGCGCGGGTCCACGCCTTCTCACGCTGGTTGAGGAACGTCGGGATGGCGATGGCCGCCAGGATGCCGATGATGACGATGACGACGAGGAGCTCGATCAGGGTGAACCCCTGGTCCTTCTCCTGCATGGCCTTGCGGATGCGAGCGAGCATTTCGATGCTCCCTTTCGTGAGTCCCGAGCCGCTCGCGGGTCGCGCACCGAGTCGGTGTGGGCGGCTCTTGTACTGAGTTCTTCGGTCCTCTGCACGACCAGCTTGAGCAGGTCCTCACAGCGTCACCCGCCTGGATCAACGCCGAGGGCCGGCTACGACGACAGCCCGCGAGCACAGGTGCTCACGGGCCGTGGACGCGACGCGGTGGAACTACTTGATCTGGTCCATGATCTTGAACATCGGCATATACAGCGCGATGACCATCGAGCCGATGATGCCGCCCAGCACCGCGATCATCAGTGGTTCCAATAGCGCGGTGAGGCTCTCGGTCATGGTCTCGACCTCGTCGTCGTAGAACTCCGAGATCTTCTCCAGCATGGCGTCGATGGCACCGGTGTCCTCACCGACGGCCATCATCTGTACCATCATCGACGGGAATACCTTGTGCTTGGAGAGCGGGCCGGTGAGGGACTCACCGTTGCGGACGCTCTCCTGGACGTCCCGGATGCCCCGGGTCAAGGTGATGTTGCCCGTGGTCTCGGCGACGATGTCGAGGGCTTGCAGGATGGGGACACCGGCCGCCAGCATCGTGCTCATGTTGCGGGCGAAGCGGCTGAGCGCCACCTTCTGGAACAGCATCCCGAAGACCGGGATCTTCAGCTTCAAGGGGTCGACGAACCCCCGGACGTCGTCACGGTTCTTGATGCGGGTCCAGACGAACCCGGACGAGACGACCAGCACCACCACGAGCGGGGCGACCCACACCATCTGCTCGCTCAGGAAGACCAGGACCAGGGTCGGGCCGGGCAGGGTTCCCCCCAGCGAGGAGAACATCTCCTTGAAGACCGGGACGACGAACATCAGCATCCCGAACACCGCCAGGACCGCCATGATGAGGACCACGACCGGGTACGTCATGGCCGACTTGATCTTGCCGCGGAGCTTGACCTCGGACTCGTAGTTCGCTGCGATGCGCAGCAGGACCCCGTCGAGGAAACCGCCGACCTCACCGGCGCGGATCATGTTCGTCATCAGCGGGGGGAAGACCCGCGGCCGCTTGGCCATCGACGTCGAGAGGGCTGCTCCCGCCTCGACCTCGCCACGGACCTCGGTCAGCACCTGGCCGAGCTTCTTGCTCTCCGTCTGCTCGGCCAGGATGCCCAGCGCCCGGATGAGCGTAAGCCCCGAGGCCACCATGGTGGCGAACTGCCGCGACATGATGGCCAGGTCCTTCATCTTGACCTTGCCCGAGCCGGGGAGGTTGATCTCCATCTGCAGGCCCTGACCGGCCTTCGACTCGTTGACGCTGACGGGCACGAGACCCATCGTCTTGAGCCGTTGGAGGACAGCGGCTTGGTCCGTGGCCTCCAGCGTCCCCGAGACCAGCTTGCCGCTCCTGTCCCGCACGGAGTAGTCGAAGGTCTTCGCCTTCGTCACAGTCGCCACGTCGCTCTCCCTCTCAGACGCGCCCGGTCAGGCGGCGGTATTCCTCGGCGGCGGAGCACTTCTCCAGGCCGTGTTCGAACGTGATCTGGCGGGTGCGCACGAGGTCGGCCAGGTGCTGGTCGAGCGTGTGCATGCCGTACTGCGCGCCGGCCTGCATGGCCGAGCCGATCTGGTGGGTCTTGCCCTCGCGGATGAGGTTGCGGATGGCGGGGGTGGCGACCATGACCTCGGTGGCGACGACGCGACCGCGGCCGTCGGCGCGCTTGCACAGCGTCTGGCAGACGACGCCCTGGATGGCGCCGGCGAGCTGGGTGCGGATCTGGGTCTGCTGGTGCGGGGGGAACACGTCGATGACGCGGTCGATGGTGGAGGCGGCGCTCTGGGTGTGCAGGGTGCCGAACACGAGGTGACCGGTCTCGGCGGCGGTGAGGGCGACGGAGATGGTCTCCAGGTCGCGCATCTCACCGACGAGGATGATGTCGGGGTCCTGGCGCAGCACGTGCTTGAGCGCGTTGGCGAAGGACTTGGTGTCCTCCCCCACCTCGCGCTGGTTGACGATGCAGCTCTTGTGGCGGTGGAGGAACTCGATGGGGTCCTCGACCGTCATGATGTGGTCCTTGCGGGTGCGGTTGGCGAGGTCGACGATCGAGGCGAGCGTCGTCGACTTCCCCGAACCGGTCGGGCCGGTGACGAGGACGAAACCGCGCTGCAGCCCGGCGAAGGACCCGACGACGGGCGGGACGCCGAGGTCCTCCAACGGTTTGATCTCGAAGGGGATGCGGCGGAAGGCGACACCGACGGACTCGCGCTGGCGGTAGACGTTGACGCGGAAGCGGGAGTGCCCGGGCACCTGGTAGGCGAAGTCGAGTTCTAGGTTCGCCTCGAACACCTCGCGCTGCTTCTGGGTGAGGACGGCGTAGACCGCCTCCTGCAACGTCTTGGACACCATCTTCGGGAACTCGTCCAGCGCGGTCATCTCACCGGACAGGCGCACCGTGGGGTGGGCGCCGGAGGTGAGGTGGATGTCGGAGGCGCCCAGTTCGAGGGCGCGGACGAGCACGTCGTTGACGCGGACGGGGACCGCGACGTCGTCGCCTCCGCTCGTGACGAGCGCCGGTGCCTGGTGGGCCTCGACCTCGGGGGCGAGCTGGGCCACCGACGGCGGGGCGGGGACGTGCTGGACGGGCACCTGCTGGACGGGCACCTGCTGGACGGGCACCTGCTGGACGGACGCGGGGGGCGCGAGCTGGAACCCCTGCGGCGCCGGGGGCTGGGCGGGGGCCGCGATGACGGCCTGGTCGCTCTCCAGCTGCTTGAGCAGGGCGCTGATGTTTGGGCGCGCCGAGGGCACGCCGTCCGCCCCCGCCGGCCGGAGGTTCGCCGGGACGTACGGCTCCACGGGCTGCCCGCCCTGACCAGCGTTGTCCATCTCGCTCCCCACAGCCCGACCTCGAGCACGACGGGGCGCACGGCCGTCTGCCGGCGCTCTGCAGTGCTCATCGGCGGCCCCCCGGAGCCGCTTGAGGCGGTGGACCGCACCGTGACCCGAACGGGTGCGCGGGGCGGACCCCGGCACCGACCACGCCCGACGACCCCGTCCGGGAACCCCCGGACCGCGGGCTCCCAGGAAGAGGAGGGACAGTGGGCCCGTGACCGACCAGGACCTGCTCACCCCCACCTCCCCCTCCCGCACCCCCGGCGGCTGGCTCGGCTGGGTGGCCGCGGTCGTGGGGATCGGCGCCGTGGGGGTCCTCGTCTACGTCGCGACGCTCCTCGTCGGCTCGGCCCGGGACGCCCGCGCCATCGACGAGGCGTCGAGGAACCTGCCCGCCGTGGGGACCTACGAGCTGGCCGGCAGCGTCCCGGCCGAGCAGCTCACGCAGGAACCGTCCGAGCAGTGGTCCCTGACGGCCACGGAGGCCGAGGTCGGCCAGGACGAGGTCCGGGTCCACCTGACGTGGACGAACGTCTCGCGCCAGAGCGTGACGTGGGCCTGCCCGGGCCCGGTGGACCTGACGCGGTGGCGGAGCACCTCGGTCCGCCTGTCCGGGGCCGGGGCGGGCGCGAGCAGCGGGCACTGCACGCGCGACCAGCCGGGCGCGCAGGAGGTCGCACCGGGCGGGTCGGTCCAGGACTGGGAGGCCTTCCCCCGCGACAGCGCGTTCGGGGCCGGGCCGGCGAGGATCACCGCGCAGGTCACCCGCCCCTCCGACGACGCAGCCGGCAACGGCCTCGGCGGCGGCGCGGTCGACGACACCCCGGACGTCACCTTCACCCTGGACCTCGCGCGGGCGGCGTTCACCGCGAGGTGATCCTCAGGCGCGGGCGCGGTCGGCCAGCGCCGCGAGACCGGCCGCGCGCATGGCCTCCACGGGACCGGCCCGGCCCGTCATCAGCTCCACCTGGGCGACGGCCTGGTGCAGGAGCATCTCGAACCCGCCGACGACGGGCCCGCCCCAGCGCTGGGCCAGCGGTGTCGGCCACGGCGCGTAGACGACGTCGAGCAGCAGCGGCCACCACACCGGCCGGAACGCCCCGAGCAGCTCGTCGGCCGTGGCCGCCGAGGCGCCGATGGGCACGGTGGACACGACGACGTCCGCCGTCAGCGCGACGGGCAGCTCGGACCAGTCGCGGACCTCGACCTCCCCGCCGAGGCGGGCCGCGACCCCGCGCAGCTCCGCGGCGCGGTCCGGGGAGCGCACGACGACGACGGGCCGGGGGCACCCGGCCCGCAGCAGCGCGACGACCGCCGAGCGCGCGGTCGCACCGCCCCCGAGGACGACCCCGCGGGCGATGCGCCCGGCGCCCGCCTCGGCCAGGGCCGTCACCAATCCGGTGACGTCGGTGTTCTCGGCGCGCAACCGGACCCCCCGCCGGCCCGGGGTGTCGCGCCGGTCCGGGCGCGGGGTGACGACCACGGTGTTGACGGACCCGACGGCGCGGGCGAAGTCGCTGACCTCGTCGACGAGCGGGACGACGGCCTGCTTCAACGGCATCGTCAGGCTCAGCCCCGCCCACGTGGCGTCCAGCGCCCCGATCACGCCCGGGAGCCGTTCCTCGTCGACCTCCAGGAGGTCGTAGCTCCAGCCGGTGAGCCCGAGCGCCTCGTACGCGGCGCGGTGCAGCGCCGGGGAGAGCGAGTGCGCGATGGGCGACCCGCAGACCGCCGCCCTCACTGCTCCGGGTGCTCCCTCAGGTACTGCTGGAAGAGGGCCACGTTCGCGTTGTGCTCGGCGATGGTCGTCGCGAAGCGCGTCTCCCCCGTCTGCAGGTTCACCGTCACGAAGAACAGCCACGGCCCGTCCGCGGGGTTCAGCGCCGCCTGCAGCGCGGCCTCACCGGGGTTGCTGATGGGGCCGGCGGGCAGACCGGGGTGCAGGTACGTGTTGTACGGGGAGTCCGTGGCGCGCTGCTCGGCCGTCGTGGTGACCTTGCCCGTCGCGCCCGCGGCGTAGCTGACGGTCGAGTCCAGCTGCAGCGGCATCCCGATGGCCATCCGGTTGGCCAGGACGCGGGTCACCTTGGCCATGTCCTCGGCGCTGCGCGCCTCCTTCTGCGCGATGCTCGCCTCGACGACGACGTCGTGCACCCGCTCGGGCGGGACGCCCAGGTTCGCCAGGACGGTGTTCGCCTGCGTGACCATGGCCTTGAGGACGTCCGCCGCGCTCTCCCCGGGGTTGACGGAGTACGTGGCCGGGAAGAGGTACCCCTCGGCGTTGCCGTTCGCGGCGGCCGGCAGCCCCAACGCGGCCGGGTCGGCCACGGCCGCTTCCAGGTCGGCCGCGGGCACGCCGGTCGTCTTCTCCACCAGCGCCAGGACCTGCGGGACGGTCAGCCCCTCGGGCACGGTGAGCCGGGTCGTGACCTTGGCCGCGGGGTCGAGCAGGAGCGCGACGGCGGCGGCGGCCGACATGTGCTCCTTGAGGCGGTAGGTGCCGGGCTGGATGCCGGCCGTCTCGGGCTGGGCCCGGGCGGCGGTGACGAAGGCGCTGCTGGACTTCACGACGCCCGCGTCGGCGAGGGTGCGACCGATGGCGCGGCCGCTGTCGCCGGCGACGACGCGCACGTCGACGGAGCCGGTGCCGGACCCCTCCCAGTCGTCGCTCTCGGTGAAGCCGGCGACGACGGGACCGAGGGTGCCCCAGGCCGCCCAGGTGCCGCCGCCGATGACGGCGAGCGCGACGACGAGGGCGACGAGGGCGCGACGGCGGCGCCGCCCGCGCCGGCGGGAGTCCCCGCTGTGCGTCCCGGGAAGATCCATCAGGTCCATCATCAGCCCCTGCCCTCCGTGGCGTCGGGTCTCGACGTCCGTGTCACTGCCGGTGTCACTACCGGTGCCCCTACCCGTGTCACTGCCCGCGCCCGGCCCCGCGGTGCCGCGGTTTGCGGCCGGTCCTCGGTCCTTCCACCACCCGTCCCGGGGTGTGCCCGGCACGCTCCGCGTCGAGCGCCGCCTGCAGCAGGACCACGGCGGCCGCCTGGTCGACGATCGCCCGGAACTGCTTCTCCTTCTTCCCGGCCGCGTGCAGGGCCCGGTGGGCGTCCACGGTGCTGAGCCGTTCGTCCACGAGCCGGACGCTCACGCCGGGGACGGACCGCCTGATCTTGTCGGCGTACGCGAGCGCGCGCAAGGCCGCGGGCCCCTCGGACCCGTCCAGCGACAGGGGCCAGCCCACGACGACCTCCACGGCGTCGCGCTCGAGCGCCTCCGCGGCGACCTCGGCCACGTCGGCGTCGTGCTCGGCGTCGCGGACGAGGGTCCGCAGCGGTGAGGCGATCACGCCAGCAGGGTCGCACGCCGCCAGGCCCACCCGGACGCTGCCGACGTCGACGGCGAGTCGGACGCCCGGTCTCACCGCGAGGTCACCACCGGCTGCTCACACCCGGGGAGGCGCCTCACACCGAGCCCGTGACCCGCGCGCCGACGAAGTCGCCGATCGCGGTGAGCGCCGCGCCCACCTTCGAGACGTCCTGGCCGCCGCCCTGCGCGAGGTCGTCCTTGCCGCCGCCGCCCCCGCCGAGGGTCTGGGCCGCGGTGCGGACCAGCTCACCGGCCTTGACGCCCCAGCGGCGCGCCTCGGCGTTGGTGGCCACCACGACGACGGGCCGGTCCTTGGCGACGCCGGTGACGGCGACGACGACGGGGCGTTCCTCGCCCAGGCGGGAACGGACGTCGAGGACGAGGGTGCGCACGTCGTCGGCGGTGGCGGCGCCGGCGTCGTGGGTGACGACCTGGACGCCGAACTTGTCGGCCGGGTTCGCCGCGATGGTCGGGGCGAGGGCCAGGACCTGCCCGGCGCGCAGCGCGGAGATCTCCTTCTCGGCGTTCGACAGGCGGGTCAGCAGCGTGCCGATCCGGTCGGGCAGCTCCTCCGGGCGCGCCTTGACGACGTCGGTGAGCTGGTTGACCAGGAGGTGCTCGCGGGTGAGGAAGTCGAACGCGTCGGCGCCCACGAGGGCCTCGATGCGGCGCGCGCCGGAGCCGATGGAGCTCTCGGACAGGACGGTGACGAGCCCGACCTGCTGGGAGGAGAGCGTGTGCGTGCCCCCGCACAGCTCCTTGGACCAGTCCTCACCGATGGAGACGACGCGCACGCGGTCGCCGTACTTCTCCCCGAACAGGGCCATCGCGCCGGAGCTCAGGGCCGCGTCGCGGTCCATGACCTCGGCGGCGACGGGCAGGTCGTCGTGGATGCGCTCGTTGACGACGCCCTCGATGTCGCGGACGACCTGACCGGCGACCTGGGTCGTGGAGGAGTAGTCGAAGCGCAGCCGGCCCGGCGCGTTCTGCGACCCGGCCTGGGTGGCGCCGTCGCCGAGGTGCTCGCGCACGACCTGGTGGACGAGGTGGGTGGCGGTGTGCGCGCGGCTGACCGAGCGCCGGCGGGCGGCGTCGACGACGGCGTGGACGGCGTCACCGGCGACGAGCTCGCCGCTGGTGACGGACCCCTTGTGCACGTACAGGCCCCGCACGGGCTGCTGCACGTCGGTCACGGTGACGACGGCACCGCCGGAGGTGGTGAGGGTGCCGTGGTCGGCGAGCTGGCCGCCGCCCTCGGCGTAGAACGGGGTGCGGTCCAGGACGACCTCGACGTCGGTGCCCACGGGCGCGGACGGGGTGCTCACCCCGCCCTGCAGGACGACGGCGACGCGGGCCTCGCCGGAGGCGACCTCGTACCCGGTGAAGGTGACGGGTGCGGGCAGGCTCTCCAGCGTCGAGCGGTAGACGGTCAGGTCCACCCCGCCGGTCTTCTTGGCCCTGGCGTCGGCCTTGGCGCGGCCGACCTGCTCGGCCATGAGGGTGCGGAACCCGGCCTCGTCGACGTCCACGCCGGCCTCGGCCGCCATCTCCAGCGTCAGGTCGATCGGGAACCCGTAGGTGTCGTGCAGGGCGAACGCCCGCTCGCCGGACAGCGTCGACCCACCGGCCGACGTCGTCTCGCGCACGGCGGTCTCGAAGATCGCGGTGCCCGAGACGAGGGTGCGGCGGAACGCCTGCTCCTCGGCGTAGGCGACCTTCGCGATGCGGTCGAAGTCGGTGCGCAGCTCGGGGTAGGAGGCGCTCATGACCTCCATGGAGGCCGGCAGCAGGATCGGCAGCGCCTCGTCCTCGAAGCCCAGCAGGCGCATCGCGCGCACGGCGCGGCGGATGAGGCGGCGCAGGACGTACCCGGCGCCCTCGTTGCCGGGGGTGACCCCGTCGCCGATGAGCATGAGGGCGCTGCGGACGTGGTCGGCGACGACGCGCATGCGGACGTCGTCGTCGTGGTTCGCGCCGTAGTCCTTCTCGGCCGCGAGCGCCGCGTAGTCCAGCACGGGCCGGACCTCGTCGATCTCGTACATGTTGTCGACGCCCTGCTTGAGGAACGCGACGCGCTCCAGGCCCATGCCGGTGTCGATGTTCTTGGCGGGCAGCTCACCGGCGACGTCGAAGTCCGTCTTCGAGCGCACCGCGGAGAGCTGGTACTGCATGAAGACGAGGTTCCAGATCTCGATGTAGCGGTCCTCGTCGGCCTCCGGGCCGCCCTCGGCGCCGTACTCGGGGCCGCGGTCGTAGTAGATCTCCGAGCAGGGGCCGCCGGGGCCGGGCTGTCCGGTGTTCCAGTAGTTGTCCTTCTTCCCGCGGCGCTGGATGCGCTCGGCGGGCATCCCGGTCTGCCGCCAGAGCTGGAAGGCCTCGTCGTCGTCGAGGTAGACCGTCGTCCAGAGGCGCTCGGGGTCGAAGCCGAGACCGCCGCCCGACTCGGGGGTGGTCAGCAGCTCCCAGGCGAAGGCGATGGCGTCGCGCTTGAAGTAGTCGCCGAAGGAGAAGTTGCCGTTCATCTGGAAGAACGTGCCGTGGCGGGTGGTCTTGCCGACCTCCTCGATGTCGAGGGTCCGCAGGCACTTCTGCACGCTGGTGGCCCGCCGGTAGGGGGCGGGGACCTGCGCGGTGAGGTAGGGGATGAACGGCACCATCCCGGCCACGGTGAACATGAGGCTGGGGTCGGTCGAGACCAGCGAGGCGCTCGGGACGACGGTGTGGCCCTTGCGCTCGAAGAAGTCGAGCCACCGGCGACGGATCTCTGCCGTCTGCATCGGACGTGCCTCCTGCTCTGGGTGGTGCCCCGCCTGGTGCCGGGGTGGTGCCGGGGTGGTCGTGCCGTGGCGTTCAGCCCTCGACCCTACCCGTCCGGGTGCGGGCGGTGGTGCGCGCGGGCCCGGACGTGCGCCCGGGGCCGGGGGCTGCTGCGATGACCGTCCCGGCCCCCTCCGGGACCCCGTCCCCGAACAGTGAGGACCCACCGTGCCCAGCGCGCGCACCCGACCCGACCCGCACGACCCGCACGACCCGCACGACTCGCACGACTCGCACGGCAGGGGTCTGGCGGCCCCGCACGCCTGGGCGGTGCGCGAGGGTCCGCTGGACCCGGAGCGGCTCGCGCAGGTGGAGTCGCTGTTCACCCTGTCCAACGGCCGGTGCGGGGTGCGCGGGTCGCTGGAGGAGGGCGACCCGCACGGCACTCCGGGGACCTACCTCAGCGGGGCCTTCGAGCTGTGGCCGCTGACCTACCCGGAGTACAGCTACGGCTACCCCACCGTGCAGGAGCGCCTGGTGCCGGTGCTGGACCCGACCCGGGTGGAGCTGCTCGTCGCCGGTGAGCCGCTGGACGTGCGCACCGGGGAGCTCACCGAGCACGAGCGGGTGCTGGACCTGCGCAGCGGGACCCTGCACCGGCACCTGCGCTGGACGTCCCCGGCCGGGCACCGCGTCGTCGTGGGCTCGCAGCGGCTCGTCCCGCTGGAACGGCCCGGCCTGGTCGCCCTGGAGTACACCGTCCGCGCCGACGGGGCCCCGGTGGACGTCGAGGTGCGCTCGGCGGTCCTGGCGAGCGAGCACCTGCACGAGGCGGTCGCCGACACGGGCTCGGGGGCCGAGCACCACGGCGGGCGGTTGCGCCAGCGGACCGACGGGTCCGGCCTGGCCGTCGCCGCGCACGTCGAGCACGACGTGCTGGCCCCGGCGACCGCCGACGTGCGCAGCCACGCCCTGCCCGACCGGGTGGTCACCACGGTCCGCACCCGCCTGGAGGCCGGGGAGCTGCTGCGCCTGCGCAAGGTCGTCTCGCTCGGGTGGGCTCCCCAGTTCGAACGGGACGACCTCGGGACGCGGCTGGCGGGGCTGCTGGCCGACGGGGTCCGGACGGGCTGGGAGGGTCTGGTCCGGGAGCAGCGGGCGGTGCTCGACGACTTCTGGGCGCACGCCGACGTGGAGGTCGACGGGGACGACGACCTCCAGCAGGCGGCGCGGTTCGCCCTCTTCCACGTCTTCCAGGCGGCCGCCCAGGGCACCGACCGGGGCATCCCGGCCAAGGGGCTGACCGGTACCGGGTACGACGGGCACACCTTCTGGGACACCGAGGTCTTCGTGCTGCCCGTGCTCAACCACGTGTGGCCGCAGGCGGCCGCAGAGGCGTTGCGCTGGCGCCACCACATGCTGCCCGCCGCCCGCGAGCGCGCCCGCGAGCTCGGCCTGGCGGGCGCGAGCTTCCCCTGGCGCACGATCACCGGGCGGGAGAGCTCGGGGTACTGGCCGGCGGGCACCGCGGCGGTGCACCTGGGCGCGGACGTCGCCGACGCCGCCGTGCGCCACCTGCACGCCACCGGCGACGAGGAGCTCGCCCGGGAGGCCCTGGTGGACCTGGTCGTCGAGACGGCGCGGACGTGGGTCGTGCTGGGGCGCGAGGACTCCGACGGCCGGTTCCACGTCGACGGCGTGACCGGGCCGGACGAGTACAGCGCCCTGGTGGACGACAACGCCTACACCAACCTCATGGCCCAGGCCAACCTGCGCTCGGCGGTGGAGCTGACCAAGCGGTTCCCGGCCCAGGCCGAGGCGCTGGGGGTCGACGACGCCGAGCTCGCCGAGTTCACCCGGCTCGCCGACGCCGTCCACCTGCCCCGCGACCCGGCGACCGGGGTGCCGGCCCAGGACGGGGGCGCCAGGCAGCGCAAGCGGTGGGACTTCGCCGGCACCCGGCCCGACCAGTACCCGCTGGCCGACTCCTTCCCCTACTTCAGCCTCTACCGCCGGCAGGTCGTGAAGCAGGCCGACCTCGTCCTGGCGCTGTACCTGCGCCCGGAGGCGTTCACCTGGGAGGAGAAGCGCGACGCCTTCGAGCACGCCGAGGGCGTGACCGTCCGCGACTCCTCCCTGTCGGCGGCGGTGCAGGCCGTCGTGGCCGCGGAGGTCGGGCACCTGGGCCTGGCGGCCGAGTACGTCCACGAGGCCGCCTTCGTGGACCTGCACGACCTGCGCGGCAAGACCGCGGACGGGCTGCACATCGCCTCCCTGGCGGGGGCCTGGCTGGCGCTGGTGGCCGGGTACGGCGGGATGCGCGACGGCGGTGGGGAGCTGTCCTTCGCCCCCCGCCTGCCGGACGGCCTGTCCGGTCTGCGGTTCCGCACCCGGCACCGGGGGTCGTGCCTGGAGGTCCGGGTGCACGGGGACCGGGCCGACTACCGCCTCCTCGACGGTGGCCCGGTGCACCTGCGCCACCACGGCCGGGAGTTCACGATCGCCCGCGACGAGCCCGTCACCCTGCCCGTGCCGTCCCTGGACCCGGAGGTGGTGGCGCGACCACGACCGGAACAGCCGGCGCACCGCGGCCCGCGGCGGCGCCGCTGACGGGGCTCACCAGCCGTGCAGGCTCCGGGCCCGGTCGGTGACCTCCTCGAACCGGGCCCGGTCCAGGGCCGCGCCCTCGCGGCGCACGTCGCGCGGGGCGACGCGCAGGACCCGGTCGAGGCGGACCTCGCTGGGGCGGCGCTGCCGGTCCCAGGCGCCGGTGCCGACGTCGACCCAGACCCGGCCGTCGTCGCCGCGGCCGGCCCCGGCGACGTGGTCCTTGCTCGTCATCGTGAAGCCGACGAGCCGGTCCCCCTCGCGCCCCACGACGAGGACGGGCCGGTCCTTGCCGCGGCCGTCGTCCTCCTCGAAGGGCACCCACGCCCAGACGACCTCGCCGGGGTCGGGCCGGCCGTCGGCGCGGGGCGCGTACTCGATCCGGACGCGACCGGGGTCGGCGTCGCGGGCCCCGCGTCCGCGGCGCGGTCGGGGACGGTCCGGGGCGTGCTCCGGGGTCGGCGGGACGGTCCGCGGGGCGCCGGCCTGCCGCTGGAGCTCGCGCGCCAGGGCGCGGACCCCGGCGCGGAGGAGCCCGGCGAGCATCAGCGCCCCCTGACGATGCGCCGCAGCCGGGCCAGGCGCTCGCGCACGGCGGCCTCGAACCCGCGGTCGGTGGGCACGTAGTAGTCCTTGCCGACGAGGGCGTCGGGGGCGTACTGCTGCTGGGCGACCCCGGCGGGCACGTCGTGCGTGTAGACGTACCCCTGGCCGTGGCCGATCTTCCCGGCCCCGGCGTAGTGGGCGTCCCGCAGGTGGGGCGGGACGGGACCGCCGAGCCCGGCGCGCACGTCGGCGATGGCGGCGTTGATCCCGGCGTACGCGGCGTTGGACTTCGGCGCGGTGGCGTTGTGGACGACGGCCTGGGCCAGCACGATCCGCGCCTCGGGCATCCCGATCTGGGCGACGGCGTGCAGCGCGGCCACCGCGGTCTGCAGGGCCGAGGGGTCGGCCATCCCGACGTCCTCGCTGGCGGAGATGACGATGCGGCGGGCGATGAACCGCGGGTCCTCCCCCGCCTCGATCATGCGGGCCAGGTAGTGCAGGGCGGCGTCGACGTCCGAGCCGCGCATCGACTTGATGAAGGCGCTGGCCACGTCGTAGTGCTGGTCGCCCTGCCGGTCGTAGCGCACCGCGGCCCGGTCCAGGGCCCGTTCGGCGTCGGCGAGGGTGACGACGGGCTCACCTGCCTGCCCCGCGCCGTCGATCGCGGCACCGGCGGCGGCCTCCAGGGCGGTGAGGGCGCGGCGGGCGTCCCCGTCGGCGACGCGCACGAGGTGCTCGAGGGCGTCGTCCTCGACGCGGACCTCCCCCGCCAGGCCGCGCGGGTCCTCGAGGGCGCGGCGCACGAGGCCGCGCACGTCCTCGGCCGTCAGCGGCTGCAGCGTCAGCAGCAGCGACCGGGACAGCAGCGGGGTGACGACGGAGAAGTTGGGGTTCTCCGTGGTGGCCGCCACGAGGACGACCCAGCGGTTCTCCACCCCCGGCAGGAGGGCGTCCTGCTGGGCCTTGGTGAAGCGGTGGATCTCGTCGAGGAACAGGACGGTCTGCCGGCCGTACAGGTCCCGGTCGGTGCGGGCGGTCTCGACGACGGTCCGGACGTCCTTGACCCCGGCGGTCACCGCGGACAGCTCGGCGAAGGTGCGGCCGCCGGAGGAGGCGATGACGGTCGCCAGCGTCGTCTTCCCCGTCCCCGGCGGACCCCAGAGGATGACCGAGGCCGGCCCCGCGCGACCGAGGTCGCCGTCGGTCGCGAGCCGTCGCAGCGGCGAGCCCGGGCCCAGCAGGTGCTGCTGGCCCACGACCTCCTCGACCGAGCGAGGGCGCATCCGCACGGCGAGCGGGGCCCCGGCCAGGACGGGCGGTCGACGTGCTGCGCCGCCCGCGTCCGGGGTGAGCTCGCTGGAGAACAGGTCGGCCACCCGGGCACCGTACGTGCTGGCGCCGCCGTGCCCGCGCCGCACCCGCGCCGGGGCGACGACGTCGGCCCGGCACCGGTCCCGGTGCCCCGGTCCCCGGACCCCCGTCAGCACGGCGTGCGGGGCCAGGTGGTGACCCTCGCAGGCCCGTTGGTCCGTTCCAGCGATGACGCACAGGTCCGGCTCAGGGTTTCCCGGGACATCTGGCAGGGTCCGGTTCCACGATGGGGACATGACCGCGACCACCACCTCCCGGCGTTCGGACTCCACCCGCCCCGACGGCACGGCGCTGCGCGTGCTCGTCGTCGACGACGAGTCGACCCTGTCCGAGCTGCTGAGCATGACCCTGCGCTACGAGGGCTGGGAGGTGCAGACGGCCGGGAACGGTCTGGACGCGGTCCGCGCCGCCCGCACCTTCCGCCCCGACGCGGTGGTCCTCGACATCGCGCTGCCGGACATCGACGGCCTGGAGGTCCTGCGCCGGCTGCGCGCCGACACCACGGACGCCCCGGTGCTCTTCCTCACGGCCAAGGACGCCGTGGAGGACCGCGTGGCCGGCCTCACCGCCGGCGGGGACGACCACGTCACCAAGCCGTTCAGCCTCGAGGAGGTCGTGGCGCGCCTGCGCAGCCTGCTGCGCCGCTCCGGCCTGGGTGCCGCCGAGCAGGAACCCGTCCTGTCCGTCGGCGACCTCGTCCTGGACGAGGACAGCCACGAGGTGACCCGCGCGGGCCAGGAGGTCCGCCTGACCGCGACCGAGTTCGAGCTGCTGCGCTACCTCATGCGCAACCCGCGCCGGGTCCTGTCCAAGGCGCAGATCCTGGACCGGGTGTGGAGCTACGACTTCGGCGGCCAGGCCAACATCGTCGAGCTCTACGTCTCCTACCTGCGCCGCAAGATCGACGCCGGCCGCACCCCGATGATCCACACCGTCCGCGGGGCGGGGTACGTCCTGAAACCGGCCGTCGGCGCCGTCGCCGCCGCCGGCTGACCCCCGGGAGGTGGACCACGGCGGTCCCGTCCTCGCCGCTGCGCAGCCGGTCGCCCCCGAGCACCGACGCGCCGCTGGTCCGGGCCGTCGTGGCCTCCCGCCACGGGGACCGTCACGGTCGGCGGCCTTCCCCGGCGCACGGTGAGACCTGCACTCCCACAGGCCCACCACAGCCCCGTCCCACCCCCGGTGGAGGTCCGCGACCGACGCTGGCGGCGTGACAGCGACCACCTCCGGTCCCGCGGGCGGGCACCCGCTGCGGCCGCCGGTTCCCCGCCCGGCCGCCGAGGCCTGGACGAGCGACAGCACCGCCCCCGCCCTGGACGTCGTGGTCCCGGTCCACGACGAGGAGGTCGACCTCGAACCCTGCGTGCGCCGGCTGCACGCGCACCCGGCGGGGTTCGGGTTCCGCACCCGCACCACGATCGCCGACAACGCCAGCACCGACGCCACCCCGCAGGTCGCGGCGGCCCTGGCCGCCGAGCTGCCCGACGTCCGGCACGTGCGGCTGGAGGAGGGGCGCGGCCGCGCCCTGAAGCAGGTCTGGTCGGCCTCGGACGCCCCGGTCCTCGCCCACACCGACGTCGACCTGTCCACCGACCTCGCCGCCCTGCTCCCGCTGGTCGCCGGGTTGCTGTCCGGGCACTGCGACCTGGCCATCGGCTCACGGCTGGCGCGCGGTGCGCACGTCGTCCGCGGCGCCAAGCGCGAGGTCGTCTCGCGCTGCTGCGACCTCCTGCTGCACGGCACCCTGCGCGTCCGCTCCACCGACGCCCAGTGCGGGTTCACAGCCATCCGCGCCGACGTGGCCGCGCAGATCCTGCCCCTGGTGGAGGACACCGGCTGGTTCTTCGACACCGAGGTCCTCGTCCTGGCCGAACGCGCCGGGCTGCGGATCCAGGAGATCCCCGTCGACCGGGTCGACGACCCCGACAGCACCGTGGACATCGTCGCGACCGCGCTGGCCGACCTGCGCGGGACCCGCCGCCTGGCGGTCGCGATCGGTTCCGGCCGGCTGCCGCTGACGGAGATCCGCGCCGGCCTCGGCCGCGGTCCCCGACCCGCCCACGTCGCCGGGGTCCCCACCTCCCTGGCCGGCCAGCTCACCCGCTTCGTCGGGGTCGGGGTGGCCAGCACCCTGGCCCACGCCCTGCTGTACCTGGCGTTCCAGACGCTCACGAGTGCGCAGGTCGCGAACTTCCTCGCCCTCCTGGTGACCGCCGTCGCGAACACCGCGCTGAACCGGCGGCTGACGTTCGGCGTGCGCGGGTCCCGGGGCGCGGCCCGGCACCAGGCGCAGGGGTCGGTGGTGTTCCTGCTCGGCCGGGGCACCACCGCCGGCAGCCTGCTGGCCCTGCACGGCGCCCGACCCGAGGCCCACCAGGTCCTGGAACTCGGGGTCCTGACGGCCGTGAACCTCCTGGCCACGGTCGTCCGGTTCCTCCTGCTGCGCACCTGGGTTTTCGGCGACCGCCGGCACCACCGGCCCGGTGACACGACCGGGCAGGTGCCGGCGTGAGTTCGAGCACCGACGTCCTCGGGTGGGCCCGCAGCACCGGCTCGGGCACCCCGGACCGCCTGCGGCACCTGGCCGGGGCCACGTGGCGGGGCCGGGAGCACGACCCGCGCTGGGTGCGCCCCGCCCTGCTCGGGCTGCTGACGGCCACGGCCGTCCTGTACCTCGTCGGCCTGTCGGTCTCGGGGTGGGCCAACCCGTTCTACGCGGCCGCCGCCCAGGCCGGGTCGCGCTCCTGGGAGGCGTGGTTCTTCGGGTCCTCCGACGCCGCCAACGCGATCACCGTGGACAAACCGCCGGCCGCGCTGTGGGTCACGGGGTTGTCGGTCCGGCTGTTCGGGTTGTCGTCGTGGTCGATCCTCGTCCCGCAGGCCCTGGAGGGGGTGGCGACCGTCGCGCTGCTGCACGCGACGGTGCGGCGCCGTACGAGCCCGGCCACCGGCCTGATCGCCGGGTTCCTGTTCGCCACGACCCCCGTCGCGACGCTGATGTTCCGGTTCAACAACCCCGACGCGCTGCTCGTGCTGCTCCTGGTGGCCGCGACCTGGGGAACGCTGACGGCCGTCGACACCGGCCGGGCGCGGTTCCTGCTGTGGGCCGGGGTGTTCCTCGGGTTGGGGTTCCTCACCAAGCAGTTGCAGGTGTTCCTCGTCCTGCCCGGTCTCGCGCTGGCCTACCTGTGGGCGGCGCCCCACCCGTTGCCCCGCCGCGTGGTCCACCTGCTCCAGGCCGCGGGCACGTCGGTGCTGTCGGCCGGCTGGTGGGTCGCGCTCGTCGAACTCCTGCCCGCCTCCCGACGACCCTACGTGGGCGGTTCGCAGGACGACTCCTTCCTGTCCTTGACGTTCGGCTACAACGGGTTCGGCCGGCTCACCGGGGACGAGACCGGTAGCGTGGGCGCCGGGAACGGCTGGGGCCGGACCGGTATCGCGCGCATGTTCAGCCCCGAGTTCGGCGGGAACGTCTCCTGGCTGCTGCCGGCCGCGTTCGCGCTCGCCGCCGCCGGGTTCGTCCTCACCCGCCGCGCGGCCCGCACCGACACCCGCCGTGCCGCTCTCCTGGCCTGGACGGGCTGGCTCGTCGTCACGTTCACGGCGTTCAGCTTCATGTCCGGGATCATCCACCCCTACTACACCGTCGCCCTGGCGCCGGCCGTCGCCGCCCTCGTCGCGCTCGGCACCACCGGCCTGTGGCACCACCGGACCTCCCGGTGGGCGTTGCCGGTCCTCGCGGTGCTCACCGCGGTCACCGCGGGGTGGGCGTTCGTCCTGCTCGACCGCAGCGCGCAGTTCCTGCCCTGGCTGCGCTGGGTCGTGCTCGTCACCGGTCTGCTGGGGGCGGGCGGGATGGCCGGCGCGGTGGTCGTGCGCGAGGGGACCGGCGCGCGACGGCTGCGCCTCACCGGGGCGCTCGCCGCGGCGCTGGCCGTGCTGGCCGGGCCGGTCGCGTTCTCGGTGCAGACCGCGGCGTCCCCGCACACCGGGGCCATCGTCTCGGCGGGTCCGAGTTCCTCGGGGTCGTTCGCGGTGGGCAGCGGGCGGGGCGGCCCCGGCGGCGGACCGTTCGCCTCGATGTTCACCCGGGGACCGGTGCCGGGGACGCAGACCGCTCCTCGAGCCGGCTGGGGCACCACGACCGGCCGGTCGCGCACGGGTCGCACCGGCGGGTTCGGCGGGACCGGTGGCCGAGGAGGCGGTGGTGGTCTGCTGTCCGCGACGACGCCCGGCGCGGCGCTGACGTCCCTGCTCGGGGCCGGCGCCTCGCAGTACCGCTGGGTCGCCGCGACGACGGGGTCCAACAACGCCGCCGGGTACCAGCTGGCGACGCAGGAACCGGTGATGGCCGTCGGCGGGTTCAACGGGACCGACCCCGCCCCGACGCTGGCGCAGTTCCAGGCGCACGTGGCCGCCGGCGACATCCACTACTACGTGGTGAGCCGCTCGATGGCCTGGACGCGGACCGGTGGCAGCGACACGTCCGCGCAGATCGCCACCTGGGTCGAGGAGAACTTCACGGCCACGACCGTGGACGGGACGACCCTGTACGACCTGACGCGGGCGGCCACCGCGCCCACGCCCTGACCCCCCGCCCGTGGGCGGCCCGCGGCGCTACCGGCGGCGCTACCGGCGGCGCTACCGGCGGCGTGGGAGACCGGACCCGCGCGGCGCACGGCGGTCACGGTCCTGCTCGCGCGACCGGCCGGCCCACCAGGCGGCGGCCCCCACGACGGCCCCGGCGAGCAGCCAGGCCCCGAGGACGTCGGTCGGCCAGTGCGCCCCCAGCCAGACGCGGTCGATCGAGACCACGACGAGCTCGGTGGCCCCCAGGACGGCGACGACGCCCCGCCACGCGGGCGGGGCGAGCAGCAGGACCGCCGCGAGGACGACCGTCGCCGACGCCAGGGTGTGCCCGGAGGGGAACGAGCCCCCGCCCGCCGTCGTCAGCCCGGCCTCCAGGGCGGGCCGGCCCCGGTCGGTGAGGGCCTTCAGCGCGGGCGAGGCCACCGCGGCGACCGCCCCGGCGGCCAGGGCCGCCCCGGCCTGGCGGCGGCGTCCGGCGCGGTGGGCGGCGAGGACCCCGAGCACGCCGAGGAGGTACACCCACACCGGCTGGGTGAGCGCCTCGACCACCTGGGCGACCCGGGTCGTCCCGGGGCTGGCGTTCGCCGAGTCCACCGCGGCCGCCGAGACGGCCGCGTCCCCCGGCACCGCGCCGACCGTCACCACCACGGTCAGGGCGGCGAACCCGAGCGCGCACAGGGCGACGAGGGCGATCAGGCCCTTCACCCCTGCGGGTCGCCCCCGGCCGCCGACCCCTTCGACGCCTCGCCCTTCGGCGCCTCGTCCTTCGGCGCGTCGGGCTTCGCGTCGACGCCGGCCTCCTTGCGCTGCTGGGCGGTGATCGGCGCGGGCGCGGCGGTCAGCGGGTCGTAACCGCCGCCGGACTTGGGGAACGCGATGACCTCGCGGATGGAGTCGGCCCCGGCGAGCAGCGCGACGACGCGGTCCCAGCCGAACGCGATGCCGCCGTGCGGCGGGGCGCCGAAGGAGAACGCGTCGAGCAGGAAACCGAACTTCTCCCGCGCGTCCTGCGGGGAGATGCCCATGACGGCGAACACGCGCTCCTGCACGTCCCGGCGGTGGATGCGCAGGGAGCCCCCGCCGATCTCGTTGCCGTTGCACACGATGTCGTAGGCGTTCGACAGGGCCGATCCGGGGTCGGTGTCGAACGTGTCGGCGACGTCCGGCTTGGGCGCGGTGAACGCGTGGTGCACGGCGTTCCAGGCCCCACCGCCGATCGACACGTCGTCGTCCTCGGCCGCGGGCTTGAACATCGGCGCGTCGACGACCCACAGGAACGACCAGGCGCTCTCGTCGATCGCGCCGGTGCGGCGGGCGATCTCACCGCGCGCCGCGCCCAGCAGCGCGCGGGAGGGGTTCACGGCCCCGGCGGCGAAGAAGATGCAGTCGCCGGGGTGCGCCCCGACGTGGGCGGCGATGCCGGCCTTCTCGGTCTCGGACAGGTTCTTCGCCACCGGGCCGGACAGCTCGCCGTCGTCCCCGACGAGGATGTAGGCCAGCCCCCGCGCGCCGCGCTGCTTGGCCCAGTCCTGCCACGCGTCGAGGACCTTGCGCGGCTGGGAGGCCCCGCCGGGCATGACGACGGCGCCGACGTACGGGGACTGGAACACGCGGAAGCTCGTGCCCGCGAAGAACTCCGCGCACTCGACGAGCTCGATCCCGAACCGCAGGTCGGGCTTGTCCGACCCGTAGCGGCGCATGGCCTCCTCGTACGTCATGCGCGGGATCGGCAACGGCACGTCGTACCCGACGAGCTTCCACAGCGCGGCGACGATCTGCTCGCCGAGGTCGATGACGTCGTCCTGCTCGACGAAGCTCATCTCGATGTCGAGCTGGGTGAACTCCGGCTGCCGGTCGGCGCGGAAGTCCTCGTCGCGGTAGCAGCGGGCGAGCTGGTAGTAGCGCTCGACGCCGCCGACCATGAGGAGCTGCTTGAACAGCTGCGGGCTCTGCGGCAACGCGTACCAGGAGCCGGGGGCCAGCCGCGCGGGGACGAGGAAGTCGCGGGCGCCCTCGGGCGTGGAACGGGTCAGCGTCGGCGTCTCGACCTCGGTGAACGCGTTCTCCTCCAGAACCGCGCGGGCGGCGCGACCCGCGGCCGCGCGCAGCCGGATCGCCCGGGCGGGACCGGTGCGGCGCAGGTCGAGGTAGCGGTACCTCAGGCGCGCCTCCTCGCCGACGTTGAGGTGGTCGTCGATCTGGAAGGGCAGCGGCGCGGCCTCGGACAGGACCTCGAGCTCGGTGGTGTCGACCTCGACGGCCCCGGTGGGGATGGCGGCGTTCTCGTTGCCGTCGGGGCGCAGCCGGACGTCGCCGGTGATGCGGACGCAGTACTCGTTGCGCAGGTCGTGCGCACCGCCGGCGTCGAGGATCTCGTCGCGGGCGACGACCTGCACGACGCCCGAGGCGTCGCGCAGGTCGAGGAAGGCCACTCCCCCGTGGTCCCGACGACGTGCCACCCACCCGGTGAGCGACACGGTCTGTCCGGCGTGGTCGGCGCGCAGGCTGCCGGCCTCGTGGGTGCGGAGCACGGGGTTGTCCCTTCGATCGTCAGTGCGCGGTGGTGCGCACGGTCGATCCTACGGACTCCCGGGTCGGGCTCTGCCCGGCTCTGCCCGGCTGCCGGGGGGGGTCAGCCGGCGCGGACGGGCGCGCCGTTCTCGGCGCCGGCGAGGTCGGCGACGAGCCGCAGCGCGAGCCGGTCCAGCAGGACGAGGTTGACGGAGGGGTCGGTGACGACGGCCAGGACGTGACCGTCGTTGACGCCGTAGACGACGAGGCAGCCGTCGGCGCCCTTGACGGTGGTCTGCACGAACCCGCCGAGGGCGTTGGCCGCGGCGGCGCGCTGGGCGATCCCGAGCACGGTGGCCACGATGGCGGCCGCGGACTCGTGGTCGCGCTCGGGGCCGTCGTCGTGGAAGGCGAGACCGTCGGTGCGGGCGACGAGGACCCTGCGCACACCGTCGATGTCGCGTTTGAGCGCACCGCTCACCCGCAGGGCGTGCTGCTTGACGATCACGCGTCCACCCCCGCGGGCAGGACCGGGGCCGCCAGGGTCTCGAGCGTGTGGACCCCGTCGAGCAGCAGGCGCAGGACGGCGGTGCTCTGGGCCAGGTCGCGCGGGTCGCACGCGACCAGGGCCGAGGGCGCGGTGCCCAGCAGGTGGGCGAGCTGGGTGCGGGTCCCGGCGGGGTCGGCCCAGCGGCTGACGGCCACGAGTCGCGGGCTGCGGGGGGCGATGCGGGCGAAGGCGGCGACGATGCCGGCGGCCTGGGCGATGCTCTCCGGGCGGCTGGCGTCGACGAGCACGAGGTAGCCGTGCATGTTCTGCGCGAGCAGCTCCCACATGAAGGCGAACCGCTCCTGGCCGGGGGTGCCGAACAGGTTGACGCGGGTGGGCGCCCAGGCGCTGGCGGGCCCGGGCGGCACGACGAAGCTGGTGTGGTCCAGGGCGACGGTCGTGGACGACTTCAGCGCGGCGGTCCCGTCGCTGACCCCGGTCTCGGTGGTCGTCAGCGTCCCGCCGTCCAGGCCCTGGGTGACGGTCGTGGCGAACGTCGTCTTGCCCGCCCCGAAGGGCCCGGTGACGACGACTTTGCGGACTGGCGTGCTCACGGGGCTCCTGGTGGCCGGGGTGGACGGGGCCCGTGCGGGCCCGGTGCACGACGGCGGCCGGCCGGACGCGGGAGCGTCCGGCCGACCGCCGTCGGTGCGGGGCGTGCTGGTGGTGCGGGAGGGCTCAGATGGCCAGGTCGCGCTCGAGGATCGTCAGCTGGCGCCGGGCCATGGCGAGGTTCGAGGAGTCCTTCTTCAGGACCAGGTAGAGGAACAGGCCCTGGCCGGACTGCGACTGGATGAGGCGGATCAGGTGGATCTGGGTGCCGAGGGTGATGAGGATGTCCTCGATCTGCTCGTTGAGGCCGAGGCGCTGCATGGTGCGCAGCTTGGCGCGCACGACGTCGGTGTTGCCGGCGGCGGCGACGTCGAGGTCGATGGCCCCGCCACCGACCTGGCCGAGCGACATGCCCGACTCGTAGTCGACGAGGGCGGCGGCGGTGGCGCCGTCGATCTCGAGGCAGGCCTTGAGGGTGGCGTCGACGTTGGTCACGTCTGTCCTTCCGGTCGTGGGGCGCGGACCGCGGTCGGCCCGCCGCCCTGAGCTGTCCCCTGCTGGTGTCCTCAGGTGCATCGGTCCCGGCAGGGGCGGTCTGAACCTCCCGGGGCCGGGCCAGACGGGTGATTCCTGCGCTGGAGACCGCTGCGGCACAACGAGTCGGGCCGGTCGGGCGTCGAGGGGGCGCGTCGGTCCCACCGGGGGGTGACGTCGGGGCGCTCACGAGGCCGGTGGGGCGAGGTGGTGCGCGAGCTCAGGTGCTCCCGGCACTCACGGGCCGGAGGCCGACGCGACCCACGCCCCGAGCACGTCGCTGAACAGTTCCAGCACCGCCTCGCTCGGTGTCCCCTCCGGGTCGGCGAGCTCGCTGAGGGCCAGCCCGTCGAAGAGGGCCACGACGAGGGCGGACAACGCCTCCAGCCGTTCGGTGCCGGCCACCGCGTCCGCGCCCCGCGGCCCGTGCGCCCGCAACCAGGGTTCGCACGACGACCGCGCCGCGGCCCGCATGGCGCGGTACTGCTCGCGCGCCGTGCCCGCCTGGCCCTCGGTCCGCAACGACCAGGTCGTCAGCTCGTAGAGGGACAGCCGCCGGCCCGTGTCGAAGGACCCCTCGGCCGCGAGCGCCGCGCGCAGCCGGGCGAGCGCCTCCTGGGCGGCCCGCCCCTGCCCCTGCTCCCCGGCGCCGACCTCGGCGTCGCGACCGGCGGCGTGGACCTGCTGGAGGTGGGCGGCGGCGACCTCGCGGAGGAGTTCGTCCTTGGTGGCGAACCAGTAGTGGACGGTCCCCAGGGGGACGCGGGCCTCCTCGGCGATGCGGCGGGTCGTCGTGGCGGCCACGCCCTCCCGGCTCATGACGCGGGCGGCGGCGGCGATGAGCTCGTCCCGCTTCGCGCCGGGGTCGCGTCGGGGTCGGGGCGGGGCCACGGCGCGATCGTCGCACACCGGGACCGCGTCGCGGAGACCTTCTGGTCGCTCGTCCAGGTCGCTTGACCAGCTCCTCGGACCAGGAGGGGTCGCGACCACGTCGACCGCCGACGACGGCACCGCCCGGCCGTCGGCCCCTCGCCGCCGATCCGCGCGGTGGCAGAGCGTGACCCGGTGGAGGGAACGGACCACGTCACCGGAGCGGCGGGACGGGGCTCGCGCGCGGGCTTGTCACCGTCCGTGCGGGGCGGTTCACTGCCTAGTGCGCTCAGCCGCCGCACCGGGACGGGCTGCGGACGCGACCAGGAGGAGGACGCCCACCGCGGCGGCCGCGAAGGGGGTCGGTGGTGCCGGACGCACTCAGCCGTGAGCACCACCTGCGGCGCAGGGCCGAGCGGGTCCGCACCGCCCTCGAGGCCCTGTGGGGCGACGACCTGCCCGACGCCCCCGACCCCGCGCTGACCGTGCTGGTCGACGCCGTCGCGCTCGACGACCAGCAGGGCGCCGACGAGCGCCTCGTGGTCCAGGGCGACGGCCTCGGCTACGAGGCCCTCGCCCGCGTCCTGGCCGACGTGCGCTCCTCGGCCACCCTCCACCTCGTCCCCGCCGCGCTGCGCGCCCGGCTCGCCGGGGTGCTGCCCGCCGCCGGGCGGGGCGTGGACCTGCGCGCCGCCGGGGAGGCCGCCCTGCCCAGCGAGACGACCGGGGCGTGGGAGTACGACGCCGCCGGGGACACCGTCTCCTGGGACGCGCGCAGCGGGGCGTTGTGCGGGCTGGGCCCCACCCCCGGGCACGCCCCGCTGCCGGAGTGGCTGCGGCGCGGCGTGCACGAGGAGGACCGCACGCTGGTCGCCACCGCCCTGCGGTCCTCGGCCGCGACCGGCCTGCCCTACGACGTGCGGTTCCGCCTCGCCCCGCCCCGCGACGGGGTGCTCCTCGCGCGCGGGCGGGTGCTCGCCGCCCCCGACGGCCGCGTCCGCGTCCTCGGGTTCGCCGCCGAGGACGTCGCGGTCTCCTGACCGGCGGCCCTCGGGCGAGGATCCCTCGGGCAACCGACCCCGAGCGGGGGTCCTGGTGTCGCGGCGCCCGCCGGTGGCGTGTGCCAGGCTGCGGCCCGTGCCCAAGCCCCCCGGGACGACCCCCGCCCTGCCGGTCCCGGACCTGCCCGCGGACGAGGACGACCTGGTGCGCCGCACCCGGCCGCCGGTGCCGGCCGGTGCGCACGACGGGGAGCTGTTCCCGGCCGACCTCGACCTGTCCGGGGCCGACGCCCGCGACGCGCAGCTGCTCGGCTGCGTCGTCCGCTCGGCGCGCGCCGACGGCCTGCACCTGGCGGGGGCCCGGCTCGTCGACTGCCGCGTGGCCGGTCTGGGGGCGACCGAGGCCCCCTGGCGCGCCGGGACCTGGCGCGAGACCGTCCTGGAGGGCTGCCGCATCGGCGCCCTGGACCTGTCGTCCGCGACGTGGAACCGGGTGCTGGTGCGGGGCGGTCGCGTCGACTTCGCGAACCTGCGCGGGGCCGAGCTCGTGGACGTCACCTTCGACGGGGTCGACCTGCGGGACGTGGACCTGGGCTCGGCCCGCCTGCTGCGCGTGCGGTTCACCGGGTGCCGGATCGGCCGCCTCGACGTCAGCGGTGCCCGGCTCGAGGCCGTCGACCTGCGCGGCAGCGACATCACCGACGGCCTCGACGGGGTCGGCGACCTGCGCGGGGCGATCGTCGGCCCCGGCCAGCTCCTGCAGCTCGCACCGTCGTTCGCCGAGCACCTCGGGGTGCTGGTCCGGGACTGACCCGCCCCCAGAGTCAGCGCAGCGCGAGCAGGTGCGGGTTCGTGGCGCGCTCGCGGCCGACGGTCGTGGCCGGCCCGTGCCCGGGCAGCACGTCCACGGCGTCGTCGAGGGTGAGCACCTTCTCGACGAGGCTGCGGCGCATGGCGACCGGGTCCCCGCCGGGCAGGTCCGTGCGGCCGATCGACCCCGCGAACAGGACGTCACCGGACAGCACGAGCCCGGCCCGGCCCGGCCGGTCGACGGCGAACAGGACCGAGCCCTCGGTGTGGCCCGGCGCGTGCGAGACCGTCAGCCCCAGACCCGCGCCGGACCAGCGCTGCGCGTCCTGCACGGTGACGACCTCGTCGGGCTCCTTCCAGGTGACGCGTCCCGTCGTCGCCTCCAGGGCCGCCCGCAGCGGCCCCCCGAGGTCGCGCAGCGGGTCGCGCAACCGGTGGGCGTCGTCGGCGTGGATGGTCGCCGCGACGCCGTGGGCCCCGCACACCGGGGTGAGCGAGAACGTGTGGTCGAGGTGCCCGTGGGTCAGCAGCACGGCCACGGGCTTGAGGCGGCGGCGGCGCAGGACGTCGGCGAGCCGGTCGCTCACCCCCGCGCCGGGGTCGACGACGACGCACTCGGCACCGTCCTCGGGGGCCAGCACGTAGCAGTTCGTCCCGAAGACGGACGCCTCGATCCGGTCGACGATCACGGGGTCAGCGTAGTGACCGGCAGCGACCGGGCGGCGGCTCGTGGTCACGGCCCGTGCCGTCCGGGGGACTGGGGACCTAGAATGAGGCAGGTGACCGAGCAGCCCCAGGAGCCGGCGTCCCCCCAGGACGTGGCGGACACCCCTCAGACCCCCGAGACCACCCTCGACGCCCCCGCGGCGGCACCCGCCGATCCGGCGGGGCAGCCGGACGGGCAGCCGGACGGGCAAGCCGCTGGACCGGCCGCCGAGCAGCCCGCCGAGCAGCCCGCCCCGGCTCCCTCGCCGCGGCCCACGCCGGGCGCCGTCCGGCCCACCCCCCGCCCGGTGCAGCCGCCGGCCCCGCCCACGGCCGTGGCGCCCGAGGCGGGCGAGGTCGGTCACACCACCAGCGTCGACCGGGACGCCGCGGCGGCCTTCGGCCGCGTCGACGAGAACGGCACGGTCTGGGTGCGGCGCGCCGACGGTGAGCACGAGGTGGGCGCCTACCCCGACGCCACGCCGGAGGAGGCCGTCGCCTACTTCGTGCGCAAGTACGAGGAACTGGTGGCCCAGGTCGACCTCTTCGACCAGCGCCTGCGCAGCACCGAGCTCGGCGGCAAGGACATCGTGGCCGGCGTCAACGGTCTGCGCACCGCGCTGGCCGAGACGCGCGCCGTCGGCGACCTCGACGCGCTCGCGGCCCGGGTGGAGGCCCTGGCCACGGTCGCCGACGAGGCCCGCGCGGCCGCCGACCGGGCCCGCGCCGCCCACCGCGAGGAGCTGCGCACCGCGCGCCTGGCGATCGTGGAGGAGGCCGAGGCCATCGCCGGGCGGGACCCGGAGAAGGTGCAGTGGCGCGCCTCGGGTGAGCGGCTGCGGACCCTGTTCGAGGACTGGAAAGCCGCCCAGCGCGAGGGCCGGCTCGACAAGCGCTCCGAGGACGAGCTGTGGAAGCGCTTCAGCCACGCCCGCAGCGCGTTCGACAAGATGCGCCGGCACCACTTCGCCGCGCTCGGCGAGCAGCGCACCTCGATCCGCTCCGAGAAGGAGAAGCTCGTCACCGAGGCCGAGGCGCTGTCGACCTCGACCGACTGGCGCGGGACGACGAACGCCTACCGCGCGCTGATGGACCGCTGGAAGGCGGCCGGCCGCCTCGGGCGCAAGGACGACGACGCGCTGTGGGACCGCTTCCGCGCCGCCCAGGACGTGTTCTTCGCCGCCCGCACCGCCGCCAACGACGCGGTCGACGAGGAGTTCAAGGACAACCTCGTCGTCAAGGAGCAGCTGCTCACCGAGGCCGAGGCGCTCCTGCCGATCAAGGACCTCGCCGCGACGAAGAAGGCCCTCGGCGGCATCCAGGACCGCTGGGACGCCGCCGGCAAGGTGCCGCGCGCCGACCTCGGCCGGGTCGAGGGCCGGCTGCGCGCGGTCGAGACGGCCGTCCGCGACGCCGAGCAGGCCCGCTGGTCGCGGGGCAACCCCGAGGCGCAGGCCCGGGCCGGGGGGCTGGCCAGCCAGCTCGAGGACGCCATCCGCGACCTCGAGACCGACGTCGAGAAGGCGCGGGCCTCCGGGGACGCACGGGCGCTGTCGCGCGCCGAGGAGGCCCTGCGGGCCCGCCGAGCGTGGCTGGACGCCGCGCAGGCCACGCTCCGCGACGTGCGCTGACCGCGCGCGAGGACCCCGGACCCCCGTCCACAGCCGTGGGCGGGGGTCTCGCGCGTGCGGGCCCGGGGTGCTGAGCTGGCCCGCGTGCCCACCCCCTGGCTGACCGGCGTCCTCACCCGCGGAACCCCCCTGGACCCCGGGGTGCCGTGGCGGCCCGCGGCGGCGGAGTCCTGGGAGGTCGAGCTGCGTCAGGGCCTGGTGCGGCACGTGGTCGGCGACGTCCTCGTGGCGGGCGACGTCGGGGTGGACACCCCGCAGGACGCGGCGGTCCGCGCGGGGGCGCTGGCGCTGCTCCTCCCGGCCGACGTCGTCGTCCTGGGGGCCGCCGCCCTGTGGGTCCACCTCGGCCACCCCCTGCCCGCGCCGACGGAGGTGCTCGTCACCGGCCGGCGCCCGACCGCGTCCGTCGGCGGGGTCGTCGTGCGGCGCAGCCGGGCCCGCACGCACGGCGCGGACGTCGTGGCGGTGGGGCCCCTGCGGGTCAGCAGCCCGGTGCGCGCCCTGCTCGAGGCCGCCACCACCGCCCCGCACCGCGCGCCGGGGTGGCGGGCCGCCCTGGCCCGGGCCGGGCTGCTGGACGCGGCCTCGATCGAGCGCGCCAGCAGCGCCGCCCGCGGGCGCACCGGTGTGCGGGTGGCCCGGCGGGCGTTGTCCCTGCCGCGCAGCGCGACGCCGCGAGCGCTCAGCCCTTCGGCGGGCGCGAGGCCATGACGCGGTAGGCGTCGAACACCCCGTCGACGCGACGGACCGCCCCCAGCACCTGGTGCAGGTGGCTCGGTTCGGCCATCTCGAAGGAGAACTTCGACAGCGCGACCCGGTCCCGGCTCGTGCTCACGGTCGCCGACAGGATGTTCACGTGGTTGTCGGACAGCACCCGCGTGACGTCCGAGAGCAGCCGGGCCCGGTCCAGGGCCTCGACCTGGATCTGCACCAGGAACAGGCGCGTCTGCCCGGTCGGCATCGCCGAGGCCCACTGCACGTCGACGATCCGCTCGGGTTCCTCGCGCAACCGCTCGACGTTCTCGCAGTCGTCGCGGTGCACCGAGACCCCGGCGCCGCGGGTGACGAACCCGACGATGGGGTCGTTCGGCACCGGGGTGCAGCACTTGGCGAGCTTGACCCACACGTCGTCGGCGCCGGCCACGACGACGCCGGCCTCACCGCTGCTGCGGCTGGGACGGTTGCGCCCCGGGGTGGTCGCCTCGGCGAGGTCCTCCTCGACGGCCGCCTCGCCGCCGACGGCCGCGATGAGCTTGTCGACGACGTGCTGGGCCGAGACGTGCCGCTCCCCCACGGCCGCGTAGAGCGCGGAGACGTCGGGGTGGTTCAGCTCGCGGGCGACGACGAGCAGGGAGTCGTGCGAGAGCAGGCGCTGCAGCGGCAGGTGCTGCTTGCGCATCGCGCGCGCGATCTCGTCCTTGCCCGCCTCGATCGCCTCCTCGCGTCGTTCCTTGGAGAAGTGCTGCTTGATCTTGTTGCGCGCCCGGGGGCTCTTGACGAACGTGAGCCAGTCGCGGCTGGGGGCCGCACCGTCCGCCCGGGACGTGAACACCTCGACGAGGTCGCCGTTGTCGAGGGTGGAGTCCAGCGGCACGAGGCGGCCGTTGACCCGGGCCCCCATCGTGCGGTGGCCGACCTCCGTGTGGACCGCGTAGGCGAAGTCCACCGGCGTGGACCCCGCCGGGAGCTGCTGGACGTCGCCCTTGGGGGTGAACACGAAGACCTGGTTGGCGCCGATCTCCCAGCGCAGGTCGTCGAGGAAGTCACCGGAGGCCGACTCCCGCTGCCAGTCGACGACGGACTTCAGCCAGTCCATCTCCGTCTGCGGCCGCGTGCCGGCGGTCACCGCGTTCGGGTCGTCCTTGTACTTCCAGTGCGCCGCGACGCCGTACTCGGCGCGCTGGTGCATCGTGTACGTGCGGATCTGGATCTCGACGGGTTTGCCCTCGGGCCCGATGACCGTCGTGTGCAGCGACTGGTACATGTTGAACTTCGGCATCGCGATGTAGTCCTTGAACCGGCCGGGGACCGGGTTCCAGCGCGCGTGCAGCGCGCCGAGGACGGCGTAGCAGTCGCGGACGGAGTCGACGAGGACCCGCACCCCGACGAGGTCGTAGATCTCGGCGAAGTCGCGGCCGCGGACGATCATCTTCTGGTAGATCGAGTAGTAGTGCTTGGGCCGGCCCGTGACGGTCGCCTTCACCCGGGCGTCCTTGAGGTCGTCCTCGATCTGGGCCCGCACGCCCTGCAGGTACTCCTCCCGGGCCGGGGCGCGGTCGGCGACCAGGCGCACGATCTCGTCGAACACCTTGGGGTAGACCGTCGCGAACGACAGGTCCTCCAGCTCCCACTTGATGGTGTTCATCCCGAGCCGGTGGGCCAGCGGGGCGTAGATCTCGAGGGTCTCGCGGGCCTTCTTCTCCGCCGAGGTCGCCGAGACGTACCGCCAGGTGCGGGCGTTGTGCAGCCGGTCGGCCAGCTTGATGACCAGGACGCGGATGTCCTTGGCCATCGCCACGACCATCTTGCGGACGGTCTCGGCCTGCGCCGCGTCGCCGTAGGTGACCTTGTCCAGCTTGGTGACGCCGTCGACGAGCAGGGCGATCTCGTCGCCGAAGTCGGCGCGCAGCGACTCCAGCCGGTAGTCGGTGTCCTCCACGGTGTCGTGCAGGAGGGCGGCGGCCAGGGTCGAGGGCGTCATGCCCAGCTCGGCGAGGATCGTCGCCACGGCCACCGGGTGGGTGATGTACGGGTCGCCGCTCTTGCGGCGCTGGCCGTCGTGGGCGCGCTCGGCCCGTTCGAAGGCCTTCTCCACGACCGACAGGTCGGCCTTGGGGTGGGTGGAGCGGACCGTGCGCAGCAGCGGTTCCAGGACCGGGGACACGCTGCTCTGGCGCTGCTGGCCGAACCGCGCGAGCCGGGACAGCATCCGGCCCGCCGTGACCGGGCCCGTGTACGTCTCCTGGCCGCGGCGACGTTCGGGACCGTTGGGCCGGGCACCGCCGGCGGGACGCTGGGCGGGCTGCGTCGAGGGGTCCGGTGCGGGCACGACGGCCCCCCGCGAGGCGGGCGGGGCGGGCGGGGTGGGCTCGACGCCGTCGGGCGTGGCCGGGGCGCTCGGGGCGTGGGTGTCCGTGCCGTCTGCCATGGCGTCCTCCGTCTCGTCCGGACCGCCAGTCTAGGTCGGGCCCGCGCGCACCTCGCGCCCCCGCCCCGGACCGGGGTCCGGGTCCTGCTCAGGTCTGGGTGTGCAGGGCCACCACGGCACGCTCGCCCAGCACCTCCCGGCCCCCCAGGAACGCCAGCTCCAGCAGGACCACGAGACCGACCACCTCGGCACCGGCCTCCTCGAGCAGCTCGCACGCGGCCCGCGCGGTGCCGCCGGTGGCCAGGACGTCGTCGACGACGAGGACCTTCGCCCCGGGACGGACGGCCGAGGCCGCCACCTCCAGTGAGGCGCTGCCGTACTCCAGGTCGTAGTCGCGGCGCAGCACCGGCGGTGGCAGCTTGCCGGCCTTGCGCACGGGCCAGAACCCGACCCCGGCCCGCTCGGCGGCCGGGGCCGCGAACATGAAGCCGCGGGCCTCGATGCCGGCCACGGCGCCCGCCCCCGCGGCCAGCGCGAGGTCGGCCAGGACGCGCGCGAGCGCGCCGAAGGCCGCCGGGTCGGCCAGCAGCGGGGTGATGTCCTTGAACACCACGCCCGGCTCGGGGAAGTCCGGGACGTCGCGGAAGCCGCGGACGACCAGCTCGGAGGCCAGCGCGGACGAGTGGTCGGGAACGGTCAGGCTCACGCCTGCACCTCCTGCGACGGTTCCTGCGCCGTGCCGGGATCGGCGGTCCGGCGCCCGGCGACCTCGGCGTCGAGGGCCCGGACGCGCGCCTCGCGCCCGCGCAGCACCACGAGCAGCGGCGTCGCCACGAAGATCGAGGAGTACGCCCCCACGAGCATCCCGACGAACAGCGCGAGGCTGATGTCGCGCAGCGTCCCGGCCCCCAGCAGCAGGTCCCCGATGAAGAGGATGGCCGCCACCGGCAGCAGCGCCACCACGGTGGTGTTCACCGACCGGACGACGGTCTGGTTGACGGCGAGGTTCGCCGCCTGCGCGAACGTCCGGTCCTTCGTGAGGAACGCCTGGGCGGTGTTCTCGCGCACCTTGTCGAAGACCACGACGGTGTCGTAGAGGGAGTACCCCAGGATCGTGAGGAACCCGATGACCGAGGCGGGCGTGACCTCGAAGCCGACGGCGGCGTAGACGCCCGCCGTGATGACGAGGTCGTGGAACAGCGCGACGAGCGAGGCGACGGCCATCGTCCAGGCCCGGAAGTACAGCGCCATGACCGCGGAGACGAGGACGAGGAACACGACCAGGCCGGTGAGGGCCTTGTTCGTGATGTCCGCGCCCCAGCTCGGCCCGATGCTGGAGGAGGTCACCTCGCTCGCCGGGACGTCCAGCCGCTGGACGAGCTCACCCTTGACGGCGTCCAGCTGCCCCGAGGTCAGCGCCTCGGTCTGGACCCGGACCCCGTCCTGGCCGACGCTGGTGACCGTCGGGACGGTGCCGGGCAGGACGGCCTCGACGGCCTCGCGGGCGGCGTCCTGGTTCGACGAGCCGCTGACGCGGAACTCCGAGCCGCCCTCGAACTCGATCCCGAACGTGAGCCCGGGCTTCCACAGCAGCACCGCGGAGACGAGCACGAGAGCCGCGGCGATGAGGAACCACAACTTCCTGCGGCCGACGAAGTCGACGGAGGACTCACCGGTGTAGAGGCGGTTGCCCAGTTGCGCCATGCCCATCAGGACTCGTCCCCGTTCGCGTCGTTCCGGTCCTCGCTGGAGCTCTCGCCCGCTCCCCCGCCGCTGCGGGCCTTCTCCCGCTCCCGTTCGGCCCGGCGCATCTCGGCCACCGTCGGCCGGTGCTCCCCGCGGTGCAGGGCGTGCCGGGCGACGACCGAGCCGAGGTGCTCGGGGTCGAACCCGGACAGCTTGTGCCCGCCGCCGAAGAACTTCGTCTTGGCCAGGACGGCCACGACCGGGTGGGTGAAGAGCACGACGACGACGAGGTCGATGATCGTCGTGATGCCGAGGGTGTAGGCGAACCCGCGGACGTTGCCGACCGCGAGGACGTACAGCACGACGGCCGACAGCAGGCTGACGGCGTCGGAGACGAGGATCGTGCGCCGGGCGCGCCGCCAGCCGGCCTCGACGGCCGAGGACAGGATGCGCCCGTCCCGGATCTCGTCGCGCACGCGCTCGAAGAAGAGGATGAAGGAGTCCGCCGTGACGCCGATGGCCACGATGAGCCCGGCCACCCCGGCCAGGCTGAGGCGGTAGCCCTGCAGCCAGCTCAGCAGCAGCAGCACCCCGTAGGTCAGGGCCGCGGCGATGACGAGGCTCGCGATCGTCACCAGACCGAGGGCCCGGTACTGCACGAGCATGTACGCCACGACGAGGACGAGGCCGACGGCACCGGCGATGAGGCCGTTGCGCAGCTGGTCGGCCCCCAGCGTGGCCGAGATCTGGTCCTCGGTCTGGACGGTGAACGAGACCGGCAGCGCGCCGAACTGCAGCTGCTGGGCCAGGGCGTCGGCCGAGGCCTGGGTGAAGTTGCCCTCGATGTCGACGTCGGCCCCGAAGCGCTGGTCGACGGTCGGTGCGGTGACGACGAGCCCGTCGAGGACGGCCGCGAACTGGTTGCGCGGCGGCTCCAGCGTGGAGATGCGGGTCGTCAGCGTCGAGAACCGCTCGGCGCCGGCGGAGTCGAACTGCAGGCGGACGACCCAGGCGCCCGTGGTGAAGCCCTGGTTGTTGGTGGCCTGGGCCGCGCTGGCGCTGACGAGGTCGGTGCCCTCCAGCTCGGCCGGGCCGAGGACGTACTTGTAGGTGCCGTCCTGGTCGCACGTCACGAGCGGTTTGCTCGGGTCGTCGACGATGCCGCCGGAGCGCTGGGCGGGGTCGGAGCAGTCGAGCGCGGCGAAGATCTGCGCGACCTCGGGGATGTCGCGCCACGCCAGGTCGCTCGCGTCGGTCGGCGAGGGCGTGGGGACGGTCGACGGCTGCCCCGGACCGGGCGTCGGGGTGGGCGTGGCGATGTCGGCGAGCGACGGTGGCGTCGTCGTGGCCGCGGGCGCCGGCTCCGCCGGGGGCGTCGTCGCGGCCTGCAGGGCGGCGGGGGCGGCGGCGCCGTCGGCGCTCTGGGTCGGGGTGGGCGTCGCCGCGGGGGCGCCGTCCTCCCCCGTGGGCGTGGCGGACGCCCCGTCACCCGGGGTGGCCTCGCCCGAGGGCTCGACGCTGGGCGAGGGCTCGGGAGCCGCGCCGGGCTGGACGGGCTGGGCGAACAGGACGACCCGCATCCGCAGCTGCGCGGACTGGGAGATGAGGTCGAGCTGCTGGCGGGTGGCCTCCCCGGGGATGGACACGGAGATGTTCTGCCCGCCCTGGACCTGCACCTCGGTCTCGGACAGGCCCGTGGCGTCGACGCGCTGGCGGATGATCTCGGCGGCGCGCTGGACCTGCTCGGCCGGGACGGCCCCGCCGTCGACCGACCGCGGCGTCAGGACGACCTGCGTCCCGCCCTCGAGGTCGAGGGCCAACCCGGGCGCCCAGCGCGCCGAGCTCCAGATCGAGCCGGCCCCCACCGCCGCGAAGACGGCGACGACGACGAGCACCAGGGCCACCAGCGTGCGGCCGGGGTGGGGTCGACGGATCGGTGCGCCGCGGCGCACGCGTGGGGGGCCGGTGGGCCGGTCGTTGGACACTCAACACCTCGGGACAGGCGCCAGCCGGGCGGCGGGACCACCACCCGGTCAGCGCAAGTTTGTCACTGCTCGTGGACGACTGCTGTCATACCAGTAGTCGCTATGCGCGCGGGCCACCGCCCGTGGTCCCGTCGCCGGGCGTGTCCCCGTCCCGCTTGGTGAGGTCGAGGCCCTCGAGGGAGTCCGGCGCGCGATCGGCGTCGCTCAGCGGGGCGTCCTCGACGGGAGCCACCGGGGTGACCACGCGCGCCACGGCCCGCGGCGTCCAACGGGTCTGCAGGCCGGGGGCGATCTCGATGACGACGTGCTCGTCCGTGCGCTCGACGACCGTCCCGAACATGCCCGACGTCGTCATGACCTCGGACCCCGGGCCGATGCTGTTCTGCATCTGCTGCTGCGCCTTCTGCTGCTTGCGCGTGCGGCTGAACATGAAGACCAGCAGCGCAGCCATGATGAGCAGGAAGAACAACGAACCGTCCACGACACAACCTCTCCGCGCCGGCGGGATCGACGACTCACCGGCACCTGCGTCGGCCCTGTGCCGACTCGGCCGACCCAACGCCAGGGGCACCTGCCAGGTTCCGCGGGGACGGAGCAGGAGCACGGGGCGGGACCGACTCGCCCGGGTAGTCTAGGGGTTCACCCGGTCGGCCCTTGCGCCCCGGAACCGCCGGGAGCGTCGGGCGGCCCCTCGTCGGACCCGTCCTCCAGGGTGGGCTGCCAGGCCGCGCCGGCGGGCGCGTCGCGCGGCGGGGTCAGCCCCAGGTGCGCCCACGTGTCGGGCAGCGCGATGCGCCCGCGCGGGGTCCGGCCCAGCAACCCCTCGCGCACGAGGAACGGCTCGGCGACGGTCTCGACCGTCTCGGCCTCCTCCCCCACGACGACGGCCAGCGTCGACAGCCCGACGGGACCCCCGCCGAACCGGCGGCACAGCGCGTCCAGGACCGCGCGGTCGAGGCGGTCCAACCCGCGCTCGTCCACCTCGTAGACCTCCAGCGCCGCCCGTGCCGCACCGCGGTCGACGATCCCGGACCCGCGCACCTGCGCCCAGTCCCGCACCCGCCGCAGCAGCCGGTTCGCGATGCGCGGGGTGCCGCGCGAGCGGCCGCCGATCTCCGCGGCCCCCTCGGCCGTCAGCTGCACCCCGAGCAGCGAGGCGCTGCGCCGCAGCACCTGCACGAGCTCCTCGGGGGTGTAGAAGTCCAGGTAGCCGGTGAAGCCGAAGCGGTCGCGCAGCGGCGCGGGCAGCAGACCGGCCCGCGTCGTCGCCCCCACGAGGGTGAACTTCGGCAGCTCCAACGGGATCGCCGTCGCCCCGGCGCCCTTGCCGACGACGACGTCGACGCGGAAGTCCTCCATCGCGATGTAGAGCATCTCCTCGGCCGGGCGCGCCATCCGGTGGATCTCGTCGAGGAAGAGGACCTCGCCCTCGTCCAGGGAGCTGAGGACGGCCGCGAGGTCGCCGGCGTGCTGGATGGCCGGGCCGCTGGACTGGCGCAGCGGGGCGCCCATCTCCGAGGCGACGATCATCGCCAGCGTCGTCTTGCCCAGCCCGGGCGGACCGGAGAACAGGACGTGGTCGCTGGGGGCCTGCCGCGCCTTGGCGGCGTCCAGGACGAGGGAGAGCTGCTCGCGCACCACCTTCTGCCCCACGAACTCCTCCAGGCCGTGCGGGCGCAGCGCGGACTCCGCGGCCCGTTCCCGCTCGTCGGCGCCCGTGGTCACCAGCCGCTCGCTCATCCGCGGCCCGACAGGTGGCGCAGGGCCGCGCGCAGGGCGCCCGGCACGTCGGCCTCGGCCGCCGTGCCGTCGGGCTGGTCGGCCAGCACGGCGTCGACGGCGTCCCCGGCCTGCCTGAGCGGGTACCCGAGGCCGACGAGCGCCTCGACGACCTGGTCCTTGCGCGGGTCCCCGCCGTCCGCCGGGGCCGCGGGTGCTGCGGCACCGGCGGGCGGGCCGAGGCGGTCCCCCAGCTCCAGGCAGATGCGCTGGGCCGTCTTCTTGCCGATGCCGGGCACCCGGACCAGCGCGGCGTGGTCGTCGGCGGCGACCGCGGCCCGGATCCCGTCCGGGCGGTGCACCGCGAGCATCGCGAGCGCCATCCTCGGTCCCACGCCGGAGGCGGTCTGGACGATCTCGAAGACCTCCTTCTCGTCGGCGTCGGCGAAGCCGAACAGCGTCAGGGAGTCCTCGCGCACCACGAGCGTGGTGTGCAGCAGCGCCTCCTCCCCCACGCGCAGCCCCGCCAGGGTCGCCGGCGCCGCCAGGACGAACATCCCGACCCCGCCCACCTCGACGACCGCCGAGTCCAGCCGCACCGCGAGCACCCGCCCGCGCACCGACGCGATCACACGACCTCCAAGCCCACCGAACCAGACGCACACCGAACACTTGTACGAGAGGCTAGACGCCCCCTCCGACACGACGGACCCGGCACGCCGGGGCAGAGTGCTCCCGTGAGCCACGAGCAGAACGACAACGCCCTCCAGAACGTCACCTTCGACAGCGCCACGGAGTCCGGCCACGCGCACGGCTACCTGCGCGTCCCGGAGTCCGGCGCCGGCCCCGGGGTCATCGTCATCCAGGAGTGGTGGGGCCTGACCGACCACATCGCCGCCATCGTCGACCGCTTCGCCCGCGAGGGGTTCGTGGCGCTGGCCCCCGACCTCTACGGCGGACGCACGACGCACGACTCCGCCGAGGCGGCCCAGCTCATGACGGACCTGCCGGCCGAGCGGGCCGCCCAGGACCTCGCCGGCGCCGTGACGTACCTGCTGGACCGTCCCGAGGTGACGTCCTCGACCGTGGGGGCCGTCGGGTTCTGCATGGGCGGCGGCTTCGTCCTGCGCCTGGCGGCCCAGCAGGGCGAGCGCGTCGGCGCGGCCGTGCCCTGGTACGGCCTGCCGGGCGAGGACACCGACTTCTCGGGGCTGCGCGCGGCGGTCCTCGGCCACTACGGCGAGGAGGACACCTCGGTGCCGCTGGACGCCGTCCGTGCCACAGCCGACCGCCTCCGCGAGCAGGCCGGTGTGGACGTGACGCTGCACGAGTACCCCGCGCCGCACGCCTTCTACAACGACGAGCGCCCCAACTACCGGCGCGAGTCCGCCGAGCTGGCCTGGGAGCGCACGACGACGTTCCTGCGCGAGCGCCTGGCCGCAGCTTCGGCCTCGGCGTAGGCGTTCCGCCGTCCCGTCACGAGCGCGGAGTGCG
Source organism: Kineococcus mangrovi (assembly GCF_041320705.1). Taxonomy (NCBI): domain Bacteria; kingdom Bacillati; phylum Actinomycetota; class Actinomycetes; order Kineosporiales; family Kineosporiaceae; genus Kineococcus; species Kineococcus mangrovi. The sequence goes on along the minus strand of NZ_JBGGTQ010000005.1, from coordinate 100,205 downwards.
CGGCGGCCTCCAGCCGGGTGCTCGCCCCGCCCCGCCACAGGTGGCACAGGGCCAGGGCGAGGGCGTCGGCGGCGTCGGCCGGTCGCGGGGGGCTGTCGAGGCCGAGGATGCGGGTGACCATCGTCGTCACCTGCTCCTTGCCGGCGCGCCCGTCCCCCGTGACCGCGGCCTTGACCTCGCTGGGGGTGTGCATCGCGACCGGCAGGCCGCGGCGGGCGGCGGCGACGAGGACCAGCCCGGCCGCCTGCGCGGTGCCCATGACCGAGCGCACGTTGGCCTGGGCGAAGACGCGCTCGACGGCGACGACGTCGGGACGGTGGGTGTCCAGCCAGGTCTCCAGGCCCTCGCTGATGGCCAGGAGCCGGGCTTCGACGGGGTCGGTGGCGGGGGTGCGCACGACGCCGACGCCGACCATGGCGGCCCGCCGCCCGGTGCGGACGGCGTCGACCACCCCGATCCCGCACCGGGTCAGACCCGGGTCCACCGCCAGCACGCGCACGGCCCCCACGATCGCACGGGGCGGTCGCGGGGGCCGTCAGGAGCGGCGGGCCGGGGTGTCAGGCGTCCTCGAGGGCCGCCATGACGTCGTCGGACACGTCGTGGTTGGCGAAGACGTTCTGCACGTCGTCGCAGTCGTCCAGTGCGTCGACCAGCCGGAACACCTTGGTGGCGCCCTCGGCGTCCAGCGGCACCTGCACGCTGGGCACGAAGCTGTTCTCCGCGGAGTCGTAGTCGATGCCCGCGGCCTGTAGCGCCTCGCGCACGGCGACGAGGTCGGTGGCCTCGCAGACGACCTCGAAGGTGTCGCCCTGGTCGGTGACCTCCTCGGCGCCGGCCTCCAGGACGGCGAGCAGGACGTCGTCCTCGCTGAGCTCGGTGCCCTCCTTGCCGATGACGACCAGGCCCTTGCGGCTGAACATGTACGCGACGCTGCCCGGGTCGGCCATCGAGCCGCCGTTGCGCGTCATCGCCGTCCGGACCTCCATGGCGGCCCGGTTCTTGTTGTCCGTCAGGCACTCCACGAGCAGCGCGACGCCGCCCGGGCCGTACCCCTCGTACATGATCGTCTGCCAGTCGGCGCCACCGGCCTCGGCCCCGGAGCCGCGCTTGACGGCGCGGTCGATGTTGTCGGCCGGCACCGACGTCTTCTTCGCCTTCTGGATGGCGTCGTAGAGGGTCGGGTTGCCGGCGGGGTCGCCCCCGCCCGTGCGGGCCGCGACCTCGATGTTCTTGATGAGCCGAGCGAAGCTCTTGGCGCGCTTGGCGTCGACGACGGCCTTCTTGTGCTTCGTCGTCGCCCACTTGGAGTGGCCGGACATGTGGTTCCCTCCGCCTCGCTGAAAATGCTCCGCTGTCCTGCGAAATCCCGTGCGCGTCAGTCCCGCTGCCGCACCATCGCCACGAAGTGGCGGTGCACCCGGTCGTCCCCGGTGATCTCCGGGTGGAACGCCGTGGCCAGCAGAGCGCCCTGCCGCACGGCGACGATCCTACCCGCGGCGGGCCCGGAGCCCACCCGGCCGAGCACCTGCACGCCCGGCCCGGCCTCCTCGACCCACGGCGCACGGATGAACACGGCGTCGGTCGGCGGTCCACCGTCGGTGATGCCGGCCAACGGCAGGTGCTCCTCCCAGGAGTCCACCTGCCGGCCGAAGGCGTTGCGCCGCACCGTGACGTCGAGGCCACCGAGGGTCTGCTGGTCGCGCGCGCCGTCGAGCAGCCGGTCGGCCAGCAGGATCATGCCCGCGCACGAGCCGTAGACGGGCAGGCCGCCGGCGATGCGCTCGCGCAGCAGCTCGCGCAGCTCGAAGACCCGCAGGAGCCGGTCGATCGTCGTGGACTCCCCGCCGGGCAGGACGAGGCCGTCGACGTCGCCGAGCTCGGACGGGCGACGGACCGTGACGGCCCGTGCGCCACCGGACTCCAGGGCGGCGACGTGCTCGCGGACGTCGCCCTGCAGGGCCAGGACGCCGATCGTGGGGGTGGTGCTGGTCACCGGCGCAGCGTAGGGCCCGGGAGGGTCCGCGCACGTGCCTGGCCCTACGCTGCGGCGGGACCGCACCACGGACCACACCGGAGGACCGGACAGCATGCCCGTACCCGCGGACCTCGCCCGCTCCTTCACCATCGCCCTGCCCGCCTGGGTGGACGAGGAACTGTCCGGCACGCCCGCGGTCCTGCCGACCCGGCGGGAGCGGATGGCCCTGGTCCACCGCCTCGCCGCGCGGAACTTCCGGGAGGGCGACGGCGGCCCGTTCGCGGCGGTCGTCGTCGACACCGACAGCGGCGAGCTGGTCTCCGTCGGCGTCAACGTCGTCCTGTCCACGGGGATCTCCTCGGGCCACGCCGAGGTCACCGCCCTGGGGTTGGCCCAGGCCCGCACCGGGTCGTGGGACCTCGGCGCGGGCGGCGCCCGCCGCGAGCTCGTCGTGAACTGGCGCCCGTGCGCCCAGTGCTACGGCGCGACGCTGTGGTCGGGGGTGCGCACCCTCGTGGTGGCCGGGTCCGGGCCGGAGCTGGAGGAGATCACCGGGTTCGACGAGGGCCCGGTCCGCGACGACTGGGCCGAGCAGTTCCAGGCCCGCGGGATCGCCGTCGTCACCGACGTCCTGCGGGAGGAGGCGCTGGAGGTCTACCGCGCGTACGCGGAGCACGTCGCCGCCACCGGCGCGGTCGTCTACAACGCCCGCGCCGCCGGCTGACCCGTCAGGCGACGGGCAGCGGCGGACCCGACCAGACCGGCGGGAGCTCGGTGAGCAGTCGCGGCAGGTCCTCGGGGTAGTAGACCGTGCCGGACCCGGCGAGCTCGCCGGGGACCCACCAGCGCAGCTCCGAGACCGACGCGTGCTCCAGCGGCGTCCACCCCGCCCGGTCGGGCTCGAAACCGGCCGCGACGCGGTGGACGAAGAACTCCTCCGTCTGCCGGCAGGTCTGGCCGAGGAACGGGAAGTCGGCCACCCGGGCCCAGACGGGCCCGTCGAGGGTGGCCGGGTCGACGTCGAGGCCGGTCTCCTCGCGCAGTTCCCGGACCGCCGCCGCGCGGGCGTCCTCCCCCGGCCCCCGGCCGCCGCCGACGGTGAACCACCAGTCGGTGCCCGGGCGGGCCGGGTCGGTCCCGCGCAGCAGCAGCACGCGTCCCGCCTCGTCCAGCAGGACGACGCGGGAGGCGCTGCGGGTCCGGACCCCGTCGGGGCCGTGCCCCCACTCCGGCCCCAGCGGGTCGTGCTCCCCGGCGCCGGTCACCAGCCGCGCTGGGCCAGGCGGTGCGGCTCGGGGATGGCCTCGACGTTCAGGCCGACCATGGCCTCGCCCAGACCGCGGGAGACCTCGGCGATGACGTCGGGGTCGTCGTGGAAGGTCGTCGCCTTGACGATGGCCTCGGCGCGCTGGGCCGGGTTGCCGGACTTGAAGATGCCCGAGCCGACGAAGACGCCGTCGGCGCCGAGCTGCATCATCATCGCCGCGTCCGCGGGCGTGGCGATGCCGCCGGCGGTGAACAGCACGACGGGCAGCTTCCCGGTCTCGGCGACCTCGCGCACGAGGTCGTAGGGCGCGCCCATCTCCTTGGCGGCCACGTAGACCTCGTCCGGGGACATCGAGCGCAGCCGGTTCACCTCGGCGCGGATCGTGCGCACGTGCGTGACGGCGTTGGAGACGTCACCGGTGCCGGCCTCGCCCTTGGAGCGGATCATCGCCGCGCCCTCGGTGATGCGCCGCAGCGCCTCCCCGAGGTTCGTGGCCCCGCAGACGAAGGGCACGGTGAAGGCGTGCTTGTCGATGTGGTGGGCGTAGTCGGCCGGGGTCAGGACCTCGGACTCGTCGATGTAGTCCACCCCCAGGGACTGCAGCACCTGGGCCTCGACGAAGTGGCCGATGCGGGCCTTGGCCATGACGGGGATGGAGACCGCGGAGACGATCGAGTCGATCACGTCCGGGTCCGACATCCGGGAGACCCCGCCCTGCGCGCGGATGTCGGCGGGGACCCGCTCGAGGGCCATCACGGCCACGGCTCCGGCGTCGGCGGCGATGCGGGCCTGCTCGGCGGTGACGACGTCCATGATGACGCCGCCCTTGAGCATCTCGGCCATGCCGCGCTTCACCCGGCTCGTCCCGACGACGGGCCCGCTGGTGGTGCTGACTTCAGTGCTCACGTGCACGTGCCTCGCGATCGGTCGGACGGAGTTCAGGCGGGCGCCATCCTACGGCCGGGCCGCGGAACCGGCCGTGGGATCGACCCCGTCGCCCTCCCCGTCGAGGAAGTCCGCCGTCTCGGGCAGCCGCGCCCGCCCGGCCAGGTGCGCCCAGCGCACGACCCGCTTGCCGCGCAGGCGCCGGGTCTGCACGACGGCGTCGTTGTGGAAGCGCCGGGCCAGCTGCACCCGGCGGGCCGCCTCGAGGACCCGGCCCAGCCCCGCGCCGTCGCTCGGTGGCAGCGCCGCGGCCAGGGCGCGCGTGAGGTCGGACTCCACGCGCCACCGGTGGGCGTCGTCGGCGTCGTTGGCCTCGCGCAGGGCCGCCGGGGTCCGCGGGGCGTCCAGGCTGGTGGTGGCGGCGTCGGCGAGCAGCAGCGCCGAGGCCGGGTCCAGGTGGGCCGAGCTCTCCAGCGCGAACTCCAGGGCCGCGCTGGCCCGCCGGGTCAGCTCGGCGTCCAGGGCGGCGCGGCTGGTCTCCACCCGTCGGTGCAGGCGGTCGACGCGCTGCGCCGTCGCCGACAGCCACCCCGCGAGCGCCACGAGGACGAGGAGCGCGGTGAGGACCCACGCGACCGCCGTCACCGCCGGCTCCTCCCCGGCCCCCCGCGCCCGAGGACCGTCTCGTAGACCCGCAGGACCTCCCCCGCCACGACCGACCAGTCGTACCGGGCGGCGGCGGCCCGCCCGGCGGCGGCGAGGACCGCGCGCTGGTCCGGGTCGGCCAGCAGGGTCAGCACCTCGCGGGCGGCGGCGGCCGCGTCGCCGACGTCGAACAGCGCACCGTGCGCGCCGTCCCCGAGGACGCGGCGGAAGGCGCCGAGGTCGGCGGCCACGACGGCCACGCCGGCCGCCATGGCCTCCACGAGCACGATGCCGAAGCTCTCCCCGCCGGTGTGCGGGGCGAGGTAGACGTCGGCGCTGGCCAGGAGGGACTCCTTGGCCCGGTCGTCGACGGCGCCGAGGAACTCCACGGCGTCCCGGTCGGCGGGTCCGAGCAGCTCGCGGGCGGCGGCGACGTCGCCGCGGCCGGCGACGAGGAAGCGGGCCCCGGGCACGGCGGCGCGCACGAGCGGCACGACCTCGCACAGCAGCGGCAGCCCCTTGCGGGGTTCGTCGAGCCGGCCGACGAAGGCCACGACGGGGCGTCGCGGCGTCCCGGTCCACTCCGCGCGCCGCGGGGCCCGGGCGAACGCGCGGGTGACGACGCCGTTGGGCACGACGACGGCGTCCCCGCCGACGTGCTCGACGACGGTCCGGCGGGCGTCCTCGCTGACGGCGATGCGGGCGGCGATCTTCTCCAGGCTCGGGCGCAGCAGCGGGAAGGCGGCCTGCATGGCCCGCGAGCGCAGGTTGGCGGTGTGGAAGGTGGCGACGAGCGGGCCGGTGGTCACCGGGCTCGCGGCCCACAGCGCCAGCAGGGACGTGCTCGGCGACAGCGGCTCGTGCACGTGCAGGACGTCGAAGGACCCCTCGGCGAGCCACCGGCGGACGCGCGCGGCGGTGACGGGGCCGAAGGACAACCGCGCCACGGACCCGTTGTACGGCACGGCGACGACGCTGCCGCCGGGGTCGGCGAAGGGCGGCAGGGTCGACTCGTCGTCGGCCGGGGCCAGGACGCGCACGTGGTGGCCGAGGCCGAGGAGGTGCTCGGCGAGGTCGCGGACGTGGAACTGCACGCCGCCGGGCACGTCGAAGGAGTACGGGCAGACGATCCCGATGCGCACGCCTCAGCGCCCCGGGGGCGGTGGGACCACCGGCGCGAACACCGGCTGCAGGACGTGCCACTCGTCGGGGTGGGCCACCACCACCTCGGCCAGGGCGTCGGCGCACGCCTGGGTCATCTCGGCCACGGCCCGGCGGCGGTGCTCCCGGGGGCCCTCCCCGGGACGCCGGGCGGGCGCGGGAACCCGGTCGGCGACGTCCAGGACGAGGACGCGCCGCCCCTGGCGCACCTCGTGGAACAACCCGATGGGGAACAGGGGTGCCCCCGTGGCCAGAGCCAGCGTCGCCGGGCCCTGCGCCATCCGCACGCGCCCGGCGAGGAAGTCGACCTCCACCCCGGCGCCGGTGAGGTCGCGGTCGGCCAGGAGGGGGACGAAGGCGCCCGCCCGCAGCCGGCGCAGCAACGTCCCGAAGCTCGCCGGATCGCCCAGCGGCAGCACCTCGACCCCCAGGGAGCGGCGGAAGGCGAGGAACTCGGCGTAGACCTGCTCGGGGCGCAGCCGTTCGGCCACGGTGACGACGGGAGCGAGCTCGGTGGCCGACCAGGCGGCGGCGTGGTCCCAGTTGCCCAGGTGCCCCAGGAAGGCGACGGCGCCGCGGCCGTCGGCCAGGGCCGCGCGCAGGTCCTGCCCGCGCTCGAACCGGGCGGCCCCGACGGTCCGCTCCCGGGTCCAGGCCGGCAGGCGGAAGGCGTCGAGCCAGTAGCGGGCGTAGCTGCGCAGGCCGTCGCGCACGAGGACGTCCAGCTCGGCGGGTGCGGCGTCCGGGCGGGCGCGGGCGAGGTTGCGCCGCAACTGCTCGACGCGGGGCCCGCCGCGACGGGCGAGGGCGTCGGCGGCGTGCCGGCTCGCGGTGACGGCGAGGTCCTCGGGCACCGCCCGGGCGAACCGCCACCCGGCCCGGAAGGCGCCGACGGCCACCCGGTCCCGCAGGCTCACGCGTCGGCCTGCGGCGCGGCGAGGGCCTGGCGCCGCACGGTCGCCATGCGCTGGACGACCGTGACGGCGCTGGCGAGCGCGAGCAGGGCGAGGACGACCTGGAGGAACAGCAGCGGAACGCCGAGGCCCACGAACCCGGCGCCGACGAGGACGGCGACGATCCGCTCCCCGCGTTCGGCGAGGCCGACGTTGGCGGTGTAGCCCAGGCCCTCGGCACGGGCCTTGACGTAGGAGACGGTGCTGCCGAGGACGAGGCACGCGAGCGCCAGCCCGGCCGTGAGGTCCGAGGCGCCCCCGCGGCCGAACCACACGACCAGCCCGCCGAACAGGGCGGCGTCGGCGAACCGGTCGAGCGAGGAGTCCAGGTAGGCGCCCCACTTCCCGGAACTGCCCCTGATCCGCGCCATCGTCCCGTCGATGGTGTCCGACAGGACGAACACCGTGGCCCCGAGGGACCCCCAGAACAGGTGGCCGGTCGGGTAGAGGCCGAGCGCGCAGGCGACGACCCCGACCGTCCCCGCGACGGTGACCACGTCGGGGGTGATCCCGCACCGCAGCAGGAAGCGCGCGATCGGGGTGAAGAGCTTCGTGGCGAACGCGCGACCGTAGGTGTTGAGCATCGTGTCGAAAGAGTAGGGCGGTCAGTCGACCGCGTCGGTGACCCACGCGGCGGCCAGGCGCGACCGGGTGTCCTCGAGCAGTTCGGGCAACGCCTTCGTCCGGCCCACGACGGGCAGGAAGTTCGCGTCCCCCTGCCAGCGCGGCACGACGTGCTGGTGCAGGTGCGCCGCGATGCCCGCCCCCGCCACGTCGCCCTGGTTGATGCCCAGGTTGAACCCGGCCGGGGAGGAGGCGGCGCTCAGCGTGCGGACGGCGGCGCGGGTGAAGGCGGTGAACTCGGCGAGTTCGCCCGGTTCCAGGTCGACGTAGGCCGAGACGTGCCGGTACGGGCAGACCATGAGGTGCCCGGGGTTGTAGGGGAACAGGTTGAGCACGGCGAAGACGTGCTCGCCCCTCCGCACCACGAGGCCGTCGGCGTCGGAGCGGGCGGGGGCCCGGCAGAACGGGCAGCTCCCGGCCTCGGTGTCGGCGGGCTTGTGCTCGCCCTGGATGTACGCCATCCGGTGCGGCGTCCAGAGCCGGCCGAACCCGTCGGGCTCGCCCGCGAACCCCTCCGCCGGTTCGGCGGGGGGTCCGGCGGGCGGTTCGGTGGACCCGCTCACACCTGCACCCGGTCGCGGACGGCGGCCGCGATGCGCTCGACGGCGTCGGCGACGGCCACGCCGTTCTCCTGGCTGCCGTCGCGGAACCGGAAGGACACCGCACCGTTCTCGACGTCCTCGGCCCCGGCGATGAGCAGGAAGGGGATCTTCTGCTTGGTCCAGGTGCGGATCTTCTTCGGCATGCGGTCGTCGGTGTCGTCGACCTCCACGCGCACGCCGGCGGCCCGCAGCCGGTCGGCGACCTCGCGCAGGTGCGGGACGTGGGCGTCGGCGACGGGGATGCCGACGACCTGCACGGGTGCCAGCCACGGGGGGAAGGCACCGGCGTAGTGCTCGACGAGGACGCCGAAGAAGCGTTCGAGGGAACCGAACTTGGCCGAGTGGATCATCACCGGCTGCTGCTTGGAGCCGTCGGCTGCGGTGTACTCCAGGCCGAACCGCTCCGGCTGGTTGAAGTCGTACTGGATCGTCGACATCTGCCAGGTGCGCCCGATGGCGTCGCGGGCCTGCACGGAGATCTTCGGACCGTAGAAGGCCGCTCCGCCCGGGTCGGGCACGAGTTCCAGGCCCGTCGCCCTCGCCGCGTCCTCCAGCACCTGCGTCGCGGCCGCCCACTGCTCGTCGGAGCCGATGAACTTCTCCGAGTCCCCGCGGGTCGACAGCTCGAGGTAGTAGTCGTCGAGGCCGAAGTCCTTGAGCAGGCCGAGGACGAAGTCGAGCAGGTGGGTGATCTCCCCCGGCGCCTGCTCGGCGGTCACGTAGCTGTGGGAGTCGTCCTGGGTCAGGCCCCGCACGCGCGTCAGGCCGTGCACGACACCGGACTTCTCGTAGCGGTAGACCGACCCGAACTCGAAGAACCGCAGCGGCAGCTCCCGGTAGGACCGCCCGCGCGACCGGAAGATGAGGTTGTGCATGGGGCAGTTCATGGCCTTGAGGTAGTACGTCGAGTTCTCCAGCTCCATGCCGGGGAACATCGTGTCCTCGTAGTACGGCAGGTGCCCGGACGTCTCGAACAGCCCGCCCTTGGAGATGTGCGGGGTGCCGACGTAGGAGAAGCCCTCCTCGATGTGCCGGCGGCGGACGTAGTCCTCCATCTCGCGCTTGACGACCCCGCCCTTGGGGTGGAACACGACGAGGCCGGAGCCGATCTCGTCGGGGAAGGAGAACAGGTCCAGCTCCGCGCCCAGGCGGCGGTGGTCGCGGCGCTCGGCCTCGGCCACGCGCTCCTGGTAGGCCTTCAGCTCGTCCTTGCTCGGCCACGCCGTGCCGTAGATGCGCTGCAGCTGGGGGTTCTTCTCGCTGCCGCGCCAGTAGGCGGCCGCGCTGCGCAGCAGGCTGAACCCGTTGCCGACGAGGCGGGTGGTGGGGACGTGCGGGCCGCGGCACAGGTCGCGGAAGGCGACGGAGTCGTCCCGGCGCACGTTGTCGTAGATCGACAGACCGCCCTCGCCGACCTCGGCGGAGGCGCCCTCGGCGGCCTGGTCGGCGGTGGACTTCAGGCCGATGAGCTCGAGCTTGTAGGGCTCGGCGGCCATCGCCTCGCGCGCCTCGTCGTCGGTGACCTCGCGGCGGACGAAGCGCTGCCCCTCCTTGACGATGCGCTGCATCGTCTTCTCGACCGTCCTGAGGTCCTCGGGGGTGAAGGGGCGTTCGACGTCGAAGTCGAAGTAGAAGCCGTCGCGGATCGGCGGGCCGATGCCGAGCTTGGCCTCGGGGAAGTGCTGCTGCACCGCCTGGGCCATGACGTGCGCGGTGGAGTGGCGCAGGACGGCGAGCCCGTCCTCGGAGGAGACCGGCACGCCCTCGACGACGTCGCCGTCGGCCAGCACGTGGGACAGGTCGCGCAGTTCGCCGTTGACGCGGGCGACGACGACGTCGCGCTCCTGCGTGAACAGCTCGGCCGCCGTCGTACCGGCAGGGACCTGCCGCGTCTGCGTGCTCGCCCCGGTCTCCTCGCCGCCGGCGCCGGTACGGGTGATGGACAGCTGGGCGGGCACCGCGGGCCTCCGGGGGTCGGGGATGGACTCCGGCGACTCTAGCCGTGCGTGCTGCGGGCCGGTCCCACCCCCGTTTCGACGACGTCGCCGACCCGCAGGGCGCCCGGCTCCACGACCCGCGCGAAGACCCCGCCGCAGTGCCGCGGCACCCCGACGACCTCCAGCAGCGCCGCCCCCACCCGCAGTCGTCCCCCGGGCGCCAGACCGAGGTCGGGGTCGGAGCCGAGGTCGAGGTCGAGGTCGAGGACCAGGTTCGCCCGGGAGGTGTCCCCCGCGACCGGGTCGGCGCGCTGCCGGAGGGTCACCACGTGGACGGCCTCGACCTGCCGCGCCCCCCCGGGGACGGGGGCGAGGTGCGCTCCGGGGACGCCGAGGAAGGTGGCGAGGTCCTCGTCGCCGGGCACCAGGAGGACGGGGGGCCCGGAGCCGTCGCCGCGCACGCGCAGCTCCCGCAGCCCGGGGGTGCGCTTGGCGGCCAGCACGCGACCGAGGTCGTCGACGACGGCGTGGGAGCGGTCGCCGTCGAGACCGTCGAGACCGACGCGGGCCGCGTCCGGGGAGATCCCCCCGGCGGACTTCACGGGGAAGAGGTGGATCTCGCGCAGGGCTCCGGTGACGGACACCCCACGAGTGTGCTGGGTGGGCGATACTGGGTTCGAACCAGTGACCCCTTCGGTGTGAACGAAGTGCTCTACCACTGAGCTAATCGCCCGGTCGTCGCGCTGAACGCGACCGGCTCGAGAACCATACCGGACCCGCGGGGCTGGTCACGACCGGTCGTCCCGGCGCGGGTGCGCTCACCCCTGCCGCAGGCCGGGGACCCGCTGCAGCTGGGCCGTCACGACCTCGGGCGTCCACGCGGGCAGCCCCTGCCACGCGAGCCAGCCCCACACCGCGGCGGCGACGACGGCGACGGTCCCGGCCCCGAGCGCGGCGCGCGTGGTCAGCGACCGCGCCAGGACCCACCGCGCCCAGCGGTGCACCTGGCGCTCGCCGAAGTGCTTGAGCCGCTGGGCGGAGGAGAACTCGCTGCCGAGCACCGCCAGTCCCGTGAAGACGACGAGCCACCCCGGGCCGGGCAGGGGGACGAGCGCCAGCCCCACGACCACCACGGCGGTGCCGACGGCTCCGACGCCCGCTCGGTACAGCCGGTTGCGCCGGACGTCGGCGCGGATGACCTCGCGCCGCGCGTGCAGGGAGGCCCGCAACCGGTGGGTGCGGTGCCGACGGGCGCTGCGGGCCGCCTCCGCGGCCGCGTCCGGCCCCACCGCACGGGCGTCCACGGGGCGCTGCACGGCCTGCGGCGCGTGCGGTGGGTCGGGCAGCCGGGGGCCCGGCAGGGTGTCGTCCTCCCCGCCGGCACCGGCCCCGTGGTCCCGCGCGCGCACCGCCCCCACCCGTACCTCCCCGTCCCGCTCGACGTCCGTGCCGGCGCCGGGGGCCGACCTCCCGGCCCGGTCCCCGCAGCAGTCCCGACGCCGGTCCCAACGACCGGGCCGGCTCGGACGCTCCCGGCACCCGGGGAGGTTCTGCCCGCCACGGCCGTGAGCCGTGTCACACCACTGGGCGCGGGACCCCCCGTCGAACCGCGGGGGAACCCCCGACGACGCGCCGACGTCCCAGTTGCGTCGTTCGAGTGTTTCGACGGCGCACTTGGTGGGAAACTGGTCAGCACGGTCGCTGGAGCCCGTCAGCGGCCAAGAGCACACGGAGGTCGACGTGCCTGCACTGCCGCACCGCAAGACCGAGGTCGACGTCGACGTCTCCCTGCGGCTCCGGACGACCGGTGGCCCCGGCCTGCCGGTCCCGGCCAGCCTCCGCTACGGCGCCGACGACCCCTACGCGATCCACGCCGTCTTCCGCGGCGGTGACGCCGACGTGGAGTGGGTCTTCGCCCGCGACCTGCTGCGCGAGGGCCTCACCGGTCCGACGGGGGACGGGGACGTGCAGGTGCGCCCGTGCACCGACGCGGCCGACGGGCGCCCGCGCATCGTCCTGCGGCTGTCGTCGCCGGACGGCAACGCCGAGCTCGAGGCCGACGGGGCCGACGTGCGCCGCTTCCTGCGGCGGGCCGACGCCCTGGTCCCGCCGGGCCGCGAGAGCCGGCACCTGGACCTGGACGACCTCATCGCCCGCCTCGTCTCCTGAGGCCCGGCGCCCCGGGACGACCTGCCGCACGACGCCTCCCCCCGCCCGGACCGTGCTGCGGCGGGGGTGATTTGGCCGAGCCCACGATGTCGGCTAATGTTTTCAACGCCACGGGGAACCGGCCGGGAACGGCAGGGGAACCGGAAGCACGCGGACGTAGCGCAGTTGGTAGCGCATAACCTTGCCAAGGTTAGGGTCGCCGGTTCGAGTCCGGTCGTCCGCTCGGGGGTTCGGCTTGCGGGGCGCGAGCCTCACGGTGGAGTGGCCGAGAGGTTAGGCAGCGGCCTGCAAAGCCGTCCACACGGGTTCGAATCCCGTCTCCACCTCCACTCGGCACCGGGTAGCTCCCGGCGCGGAGGACGAGGGCGATTGGCGCAGCGGTAGCGCGCTTCCCTGACACGGAAGAGGTCACTGGTTCGATCCCAGTATCGCCCACCACCCCACCAGAGGGCCCGAGACCAGCGATGGTCCCGGGCCCTCTTGCACGTCTGCGCGCCCCCTCACCGCACCTCGCCCCCAGCACGCGTCCAGGCGTCCCCCGCACGGGTGGACCACCTGCGGCGGGACGGCTGACCAATCCGCGGTGAGCCCGTGCGGCGCCGCCGATGTCCGTACCGTGGTGCCCGTGCCTCCGGTTCCCCGCCCCGTGTCCCGACGTCGTGGTGACCTGCGTGTCCTCTTCGTGCAGGGGCACCTGCGCGAGAACGGCGGTCTGCGGGTGGTCCTGGAGCTGGCGCGCAGGTTCGTAGCCGACGGGGTCGCGACGACCGTCTTCGCCCTCGAGGACGTCTCCGGGACCCCGACGGCCACCCCCGACCCCTCGGTGCCCCTCGTCCTGGGGGCCGATGCCACCGAGCCCGGTGTGCGCCGCCTCCCGCGGGGGCTGCGCCGCCTGGTCGCGCAGGCCCGCCACCACGACGTCGTGGTCTCGGGGTCGGAGATCGGTCACGGCGTGCTCGCGGGCTGGATCGCGGCCCGGCTGACCCGACGGCCGTTCGTCGTCCTGGCCCAGGGCGACCTCGACGAGGCCGTCGCGGCGTGGGTCCCCCCGCACCTGCGCCGGGTGACCCGGCTGGCCGACGCGCACGCCGACGCCACCGTCTGCGTCTCCCCCGGCCTGGTGCCGGGGATCGTCGCCAACGGCCAGCCGGCCGAGCGCACCCACGTCGTCGTCAACGGCATCGACGTCGACGCCCTGCGCTCGCGGGTGGCCGGGCAGCCCCCGCGGAGCTCCACGGTCCCGCAGGTGGTCTCCCTGGGCCGGCTGACCCCGCACAAGGGGTTCGACCTGCTGGTGCGCGCCTCGGCCGCGGTGCGGGCACGGGGCCTGGAGCACGAGCTGACCATCGCCGGTGAAGGTGCGGGCCGCGCCGAGCTGGAGGCTCTGGTGACCGAGCTCGGCGCCGACCACGTGCACCTGCCCGGCTTCACCGACCGTCCCGACCTGGTGCTGTCGGGGGCCGACCTCTACGTCTGCAGCTCCCGGACGGAGGCCATGCCCCTGACGCTGCTGGAGTCCCTCGCACTGGGCACGCCCGTGGTGGCCACCGACTGCTCGGTGGGCACGCGGATGCTGCTGGCCGAGGGCGACCTGGGCCGGCTCGTACCGCCGGAGTCCGTCGAGGCGCTCACCGAGGCGCTGGCCGCGCACCTGAGCGATCCGCGACCGCTGCGCGCCGCCGCCGCCCGGGGGCCGGAGTTCGCGCGCCGGTTCGACGCCCGGCGGCTGGCCCACCGGCACCTGGCCGTCCTGGCCCGGGTGGCGGGGCGGCCCCTGCCGGCGGGCCTGGTGGACGAGCTCGCGGGCGACCTCGAGGACGGCACCGCGGACCCGGCCGCGGTCCCCGGCGGGCAGGACGGCTGAGGAGCCGCCCCCTCAGCCGCGCAGGGCCGGGACGACCCGGCGGGCGTTGCCGGAGTACAGGGCCGCGAGCTGGTCGGCGTCCAGGTCCAGCCCGGAGACCGTCCAGCGGCCCTGGTCCGGTTCGGGGCCGTAGTCGAAGGCCTCGTCCGCCGTCTCCAGGACGCGGAACCAGCGCCGCACGGCCTCGGTGTCGAAGGGGAAGCTGTCGCTGCCCCACAGCACCCGGTCGGGGTGGCGGGCCAGCAGGGCCGCCGCCGCCCGCGGCTGCCGGCCCAGCTCGGCCAGCCGGGCCCCGGTGTCCACGACCAGGTTCGGGTGCCGGTCCAGCGCCTCGGAGACCCACTGCAGGTTCTCCGCCCAGCCCGCGACGTGGGCGCCGATGAACGTCGTGCCCGGGTGCGCGCCGACGAGGGCGTCGAAGGCGTCCTGCAGCTCGGGGTGGGTGGGCACGCCCTTGTCGTGCCAGCTCCAGTCCGGGTGCAGGGTCAGCTCCTCCAGCCGCTCGTTGCGCCGGTCGACGGGCCGGAAGAACGCCGGCGGGTCGCCGACGTGGACCAGCACGGGCAGCCCGGCCTCCCCGGCGGCCTCGAACACGTCGGACAGCCGCGGGTCGTGCGGGCGCACCAGGGCACCCCCGGCGTCCCGCACCAGCAGACCCAGGTCCTTCCACACCTTCAGGCCGGCCGCGCCCGCGCGAGCCGCGGCCTCCACCTGCCCGACCATGGTCGCCACCCCCGCCGGGCCCTGGGCGATCCGCCGCCACTCCACGTGCGCGAAGGTCGCGAACCGGCCGGGGTGGGCGCGGTCGTACCGGTCCAGGTTGGCCTCCAGGTCACCGGGCAGGCCGTCGAGGTTGACCACCGCCGCGATGTTCAGCTCGTCCATGCGGGCCAGCAGCGCCCCGACGTCGGGGACCAGCCAGGCGTGCCCGCCGGTCAGCCAGCGGCCGAGGTGGTTGTGGGCGTCCACGGCCGGCACCGCCGCCCGCGGCACGTCCGTCACGGGCAGGACCAGCTCGCTGCGCGGGCGGTAGGTCGCCAGGCGGTGGCTGCTCAGCCGCGCCCGGGCTGCCAGGTCGCGGGCGCGGCGACGGCCGGCGGAGGTGATGCGGTTCAGGTCCACCCGGCCAGTCTCACCCACCGGGTGATCACCGACGACACGGCACCGGCGCTCCGCACCCGGTCAGGGGACCCAGCGCCGCCGCTCGGCCGCCTGCAGGCGGGCGTCCTGGCGGGCGGCGGCCTTGGTCGGGTCCGGCCAGACCCGGTCGACGGCCGAGTTCAGGGCCGCGCCGATGAGCACCGTGATGGCCAGGAAGTAGAACCAGATGAGCACGACGATGGGGGCGGCCAGCGGACCGTAGATCGACGTCGAGGCGCCCGCGACGGAGAACGACAGCGCCCGGCGCAGCACCCAGGAGATGGCCAGCCACCCCAGCAGGGCCAGCAGCGCCCCGGGCACGTCCCGCCACCAGCGCGAGCGCACGGGCGTCGCCAGGTGGTACAGCGTCGCCAGGCAGAAGACGGACAGGACGAGGACGACCGGCCAGTACAGGGCGGTGAGCCAGCGCAGGTGCAGGGGCAGCCACTGCCCCAGCAGCTGCGGGCCGATGAGGACGAGCGGGACGACGACGACGCCCACGAGCAGCGCGACCAGGTAGGTCGACAGCGAGAGCAACCGGGTGCGGACGATGCCGCGGTGGCCACCGAGCCCGTACATGATGGCGATGGTGTCGACGTAGACGTTGAGCGCGCGCGAACCCGACCAGACGCTGACGGCGAAGGCCAGGACCGTCAGGTCGGCCCGTCCCCCGGTCGTGACGGAGTCGAACGTCGGGAGGATGACGTCGGAGATGGCCTGGGAGGTGAAGAACGCCTCGGTCAGGCGCGTCAGCTGCGCCCGGGCGGCCTCGACGTCCTCGGCCCCCAGCCACCGCCCCAGGTACCCCAGGCTCGCCACGAGCCCGAAGACGAGCGGCGGCAGGGAGAGCAGCGCGAAGAACCCGCCCTCGGCGGCCAGGCCCGTGACGCGGAACCGCATGCAGGCCTCGACGGTGCCGCTCGCCAGCGCCCGCAGGTCCCGCCAGACCCGGCCCAGCACCCGCAGCACCGGCGGCGCCGACGGGCGCACGCGGACGGTCACCCCCGGGGCGGGCCCGTCCCCGGCGTCGACGGCGCCCCGGGTCCCCGTCGCGTCCTCGGAGCGGGCCACGTCCATGTTCTCCTCGTCGCTGTCGCTCCTGCGCTCGCTCTCCCCGTCCCGGCAGCCCCCACCCGGAGGGGAGGGGTCCTCGGGCACCCGGCCACCGTACCCGGCGGCGGGGGGCCGGTTCCGTCGCCACTCCGGGACCGATCCCCCCGGCGCCGAGCGGTTCCGGGAGGTGCCGGGCGCCCGCAACCGACATGATGGCCCGGCACCACCCGCACGACGAGCACCTGCCACCGACCACCTTCGAGACCGCTGGAGGGACCCCCCCGATGCAGATCTGGCCCGGACGGCCCTACCCCCTGGGCGCCACGTACGACGGCGCAGGGACGAACTTCGCCCTCTTCTCCGAGGTCGCCGAACGGGTCGAGCTGTGCCTCATCGACGCGGACGGGACCGAGCAGCGCCTGGACCTGCCCGAGATGGACGGGTTCGTGTGGCACGCCTACCTGCCGGCCGTCCAGCCCGGCCAGCGCTACGGCTACCGCGTGCACGGCCCGTTCCACCCCGAGAGCGGTGCGCGCTGCCAGCCCGAGAAGCTCCTGCTCGACCCGTACGCCAAGGCCATCGAGGGGCAGGTCGACGGCGACGAGTCGCTGTTCAGCTACCACTTCGACCGGCCCGGTGAGGTCAACGACGACGACTCCCTCGGCCACACCATGCTGTCGGTCGTGGTCAACCCGTACTTCGACTGGGGCAACGACCGCCGCCCCGGGCACGAGTACCACGAGTCCGTCATCTACGAGGCGCACGTCAAGGGCCTGACGATGCTGCACCCGGACGTGCCCGAGGAGATCCGCGGGACCTACGCCGCGATGGCCCACCCGGCCGTCATCGACCACCTCGTCTCCCTGGGCGTCACCGCCGTCGAGCTCATGCCGGTGCACCAGTTCGTCCAGGACACCCACCTCGTGGACAAGGGTCTGACGAACTACTGGGGCTACAACACGATCGGGTTCTTCGCCCCGCACAACGCCTACTCCTCCACCGGCCAGCAGGGTCAGCAGGTGCAGGAGTTCAAGTCGATGGTGCGGGCGCTGCACGAGGCGAACATCGAGGTCATCCTCGACGTCGTCTACAACCACACCGCCGAGGGCAACCACATGGGGCCGACGCTGTGCTTCCGCGGCATCGACAACCAGGCGTACTACCGCCTCGTCGACGAGGACAAGAAGCACTACTTCGACACCACGGGCACGGGCAACTCCCTGCTCATGCGGTCCCCGCACGTCCTGCAGCTCATCATGGACTCGTTGCGGTACTGGGTGACGGAGATGCACGTCGACGGGTTCCGCTTCGACCTCGCCGCCACCCTGGCCCGCCAGTTCCACGAGGTGGACCGCCTGAGCGCGTTCTTCGACCTCGTCCAGCAGGACCCGATCGTCAGCCAGGTCAAGCTCATCGCCGAACCGTGGGACGTCGGTGACGGCGGTTACCAGGTCGGCGGGTTCCCCCCGCTGTGGACGGAGTGGAACGGGCGCTACCGGGACACGGTGCGCGACTTCTGGCGGGGTGAGCCCAAGACCCTCGGCGAGTTCGCCAGCCGCATCAGCGGCTCCTCGGACCTGTACGCGCACTCGGGCCGCAAACCCATCGCCAGCATCAACTTCATCACCGCCCACGACGGCTTCACCATGCGCGACCTCGTCTCGTACAACGACAAGCACAACGACGCCAACGGCGAGGGCGGAGCGGACGGCGAGAGCCACAACCGCTCCTGGAACTGCGGCGTCGAGGGTGAGACGGAGGACGCGGAGATCGTCGCCCTGCGGGCCCGCCAGCACCGCAACCTGCTGACGACGCTGCTCATGTCCCAGGGCGTGCCGATGATCCTGCACGGTGACGAGCTCGGCCGGACCCAGCGCGGGAACAACAACGTCTACTGCCAGGACAACGAGCTCTCCTGGGTCGACTGGGACCTGAGCGCGCCCCAGCGCGAGCTGCTGGAGTTCAGCCGTCGCGTCGTGGCGCTGCGGCGGGAGGAGCCGGCGTTCCAGCGCCGCCGCTTCTTCGCCGGCGAGGCCGGGCACGGCGGTGAGTCCGAGGTCGGGGACATCGAGTGGTTCTCCAACGAGGGCCACGAGATGACCGACGCCGACTGGGGCGACGCCTCCAACCGGACGGTGATGGTCTTCCTCAACGGCGAGGCCATCCCCGAGCCGGACCGCCGGGGTGAGCGCATCACCGGCGACTCGTTCCTCGTGCTCTACAACCCCTGGCACGAGACCGTCGAGTTCACCCTGCCGGAGAAGGCCTACGGCGACGACTGGCGCCCGCGCCTGGACACCGCCGACGACCAGGTCGGCATCATCTCCATCTTCACCGAGGAGTCGGCGTTCTCCCCGGGGGCCAAGCTCCCGGTGGCCTCGCGCTCCGTCCTCGTCCTGGCCCGTGGACCTCTGGGAGACAAGTGACCTACCGTCCCGCGGTGGTGCCCACCAGCACCTACCGCCTGCAGATCCAGCCCGCGTTCACCTTCGACGACGCCGCCGCCCAGGCCGACCACCTCGCTGCCCTGGGGGTCTCGCACGCCTACCTGTCCCCGGTGCTGGCCCCCGCGCAGGGCTCGACGCACGGGTACGACGTCGTGGACCACTCGCGGCTGAACCCCGAGGCCGGGGGGCGCCCGGCGTTCGACCGCCTCAGCCGGCGGTTGCGGGAGAACGGTCTGGGCGCCGTCGCCGACGTCGTGCCCAACCACGTGGCGGTCCCGACGCCGGCGAGCGACAACGCCCAGCTGTGGTCGGTGTTGCGCGAGGGCCCGGGGTCGCCGTTCGCGTCCTGGTTCGACGTGGACTGGTCCGTGCCGGACCGCGCGATCCTCATGGCCGTGCTCGGCCGGCGGATCGGGCAGGTGCTCGCGGCCGGGGAGCTGTCCCTGGACCGCTCGGGCGACGAACCCGTCCTGCGCTACTACGACCACGTGTTCCCGGTGCGGCCGGGGACGGAGGACCTCCCGCTGGAGCAGCTGGTGAACCGCCAGTGGTACCGGCTGGCGCACTGGCGGGTCGCCGACGAGGAGCTGAACTACCGGCGGTTCTTCGACGTCGACACCCTCGCCGCCGTGCGGGTGGAGGACCCCGAGGTCTTCGATGCGACGCACCGCCTGCTGCTGGAGCTCGTCCACGACGGTTCCCTGCAGGGTCTGCGCATCGACCACCCGGACGGCCTGGCCGACCCGCGGGGGTACCTGGACCGCCTGGCCGCCGCCACCCGCACCGGGTCCGACGAGCAGGACGCCAGCGCCTGGGTCGTCGTGGAGAAGATCCTCGAAGGTGACGAGCTGCTGCCCGAGGAGTGGGCCTGCGCGGGCACGACCGGCTACGACGCCCTGCAACGCGTGGGCGGGGTGTTCCTGGACCCCGCCGGTGCCGAGCCCCTGTCCACGGCCTACGCGGCGGCCACCGGGACGGCCACCCCGTTCCCGGCGCTCGTGGAGGAGGCCAAGCGCGAGGTCGTCGAGAACGGCCTGTACGCCGAGGTCCACCGCCTGGTGGAACTGCTGGCGGGCATCTGCCACGACGACGTGAACCTGCGCGACCACACCCGCCGCGGGCTGCACGAGGCCGTCGTGGAACTGCTGGTGGCCGTCGAGCAGTACCGGGCCTACGTGGTGCCCGGTGAGAGGGCCCCGCAGGACGCCGTCGACGTCCTCGACCACGCCGCGGCCACGGCCCGCACCCGACTGCCCGCCGAACGGCACGACACCCTCGCGGTCGTCGTGGACCTGGCCCTGGGCCGGGTCGGGCAGGAGGACGCGCGCGCCGCGGAGTTCGTCGTCCGCTTCCAGCAGACCTGCGGACCGGTCATGGCCAAGGGCATCGAGGACACCGCGTTCTACCGCTGGTTCCGGCTGAGCTCGCTCAACGAGGTCGGCGGTGACCCGACGCGGTTCGGCGTCTCCCCCGAGGAGTTCCACGCCTACGCAGCGCGCCTGGCGCGGGACTGGCCGACCACGATGACGACGCTGTCCACGCACGACACCAAGCGCAGCGAGGACGTCCGGGCCCGGCTGTCGGTGCTCTCGGAGTTCGCCGAGGAGTGGGCCACCGCCCTGACCTCGTGGCGGGACCTGGCCGCCGGGCACCGCGACGCCGACCTCGACGCCCGCACCGAGCTCCTGGTGTGGCAGACGGTCTTCGGGACCTGGGGGTCCGATGGGCCGATCGCCGCCGACCGGTTGCTGGCCTACCTGCAGAAGGCCACCCGCGAGGCCAAGGACCACACGACGTGGACCTCCCCGGACGAGGCGTACGAAGCCGCGGTGGAGAAGTTCGCGACCGGTGTCCTGGCCGACGAGGCGGTGCGCACCGCGGTGGGCGAGTTCGTCGCCCTCACCGGGGAGGCGGCCCGCGTCGCGGTGCTGGGCCAGAAGTTCGTGCAGCTGCTCATGCCGGGCGTCCCCGACGTCTACCAGGGTTCGGAGGTCGTCGACCTCTCCCTCGTGGACCCGGACAACCGCCGGCCCGTCGACTACGCGGACCGGCGCCGGCGCCTGTCGGCCCTGGACGGCGGGTCGGCACCGGCGGACCTGGACGACGAGAAGCTGCTCGCCGTCTCCCGCGCCCTGCGGGTTCGGCGCGAGCACCCCGCGGTGTTCGCGCGCGGGGACTACTCCCCCGTGCCGACCTCCAGCGGGAACGCCCTCGCCTTCGCGCGCGGCGCGGTCGACGCCCCCCGCGTCGTCGCCGTCGCCACGCGGCTGCCGGTGTCGTTGCAGCGCAACGGCGGGTGGGGGGAGCACACGCTGACGCTGCCCGAGGGCCGCTGGCGCAACGTGCTGGCGGGCGACACCGTCGTCGACGGCGGCTCGGTGCGGATCGCCGACCTGCTCACCGACCTGCCGGTGGCGTTGCTGGTCCGCCACGGCTGACCCCCTCCGGTCGCCGGGCGCCCGCACTTCGGACAGGCTGTGGCCATGCAGTTCGGAGTGTGGGCGCCGCGCGCGCGTGAGGTGGAACTCGTCCTCGACGGGACGGCGGTGGCCATGGAGCGCACCGGCTCCCCCCGGGAGGGCTGGTGGTCGGCCGAGGCCGACGCGGCCCACGGGGCGCGGTACGCGTTCCGCCTCGACGGCGGGGACGAGCGCCCCGACCCGCGCACGGGCTGGCAGCCCGGGGGCGTGCACGCGGCGAGCGCGGTCGTGGACCCCTCGACGTTCACCTGGACCGACGGCGACTGGGCCGGCAGGGACGTGCACGGGGCCGTGTTCTACGAGCTGCACGTGGGGACGTTCACCCCCGAGGGCACCTTCGCCGCGGCCACCGAGCGCCTCGACCACCTCGTCGACCTCGGCGTCGACGTCGTGGAGGTCCTGCCCGTCTCGGCGTGGGACGGTGCGTGGAACTGGGGGTACGACGGTGTCGCCCCGTACGCCGTGCAGCACGAGTACGGCGGCCCGGAGGGTTTCGCGGCGTTCGTGGACGCCTGCCACGCGAAGGGTCTCGCGGTCGCGCTCGACTGCGTCTACAACCACCTGGGGCCCAGCGGGAACTACCTGGGTGAGTTCGGTCCGTACTTCACCGACAAGCACGACACCCCGTGGGGTGCTGCGGTGAACCTCGACGACACGGGCTCGGTCGAGGTCCGGCGGTGGATCTGCGACAACGCCCTGCGCTGGTTCCGGGACTTCCACGTCGACGCGCTGCGGCTGGACGCGGTCCACGCCCTCGTCGACGACTCCGAGCAGCACGTGCTGCAGCAGCTGGCGGACGAGACCGCTGAACTGTCCACCCGGCTCGGGCGCCCCCTGGGCCTGGTCGCCGAGTCCGACCTCAACGACGCCGTCATGGTGACCCCCACCGCGCAGGGCGGGCGCGGCATGAGCGCCCAGTGGGACGACGACGTCCACCACGCGCTGCACGCCTGGCTGACGGGTGAGCGGCAGGGCTACTACGCCGACTTCGGCGACCCCGAGGTGGTGGCGACCACGTTCGAGGAGGCGTTCTTCCACGCCGAGCGGTTCTCCTCCTTCCGCGGGCGGGAGTGGGGGAAGAGGGTCGACCGCGCCGCGGTGCCGGGAACGGCGTTCCTGGGGTACCTGCAGACGCACGACCAGGTGGGCAACCGCGCCGTCGGCGACCGCATCGGGCACCTGCTGCCCCCCGCCCGGCAGGCCGCCGGCGCCGCCCTCTACCTGCTCGGCCCGTTCACCCCCATGGTGTTCATGGGCGAGGAGTGGAACGCCTCGACGAAGTGGCAGTTCTTCACGAGCTTCCCCGACCCCGAGCTGGGCAGGGCCGTGAGCGAGGGCCGCCGCGGGGAGTTCGGGCAGCACGGCTGGGACGCCGAGGACGTGCCGGACCCGCAGGACCCCGCGACGCGCGAGGCCTCGGTCCTGCGCTGGGACGAGGTCGGGCGCGACGGGCACGCCCGGATGCTCGCCTGGTACCGGACGCTGACGGGTCTGCGGCGCTCCGTCCCGGCCCTGGCCGACGCGGACCTGCGGGCGGTGCGGGTGGACGTGGCGGGCAACGCCCTCGTCCTGCACCGCGGTGACCACCGGGTCGTGGTGACCCTGGGCGGCGGTGCGGACGTCGACGTCGCGGGCACGCCGGTCGAGGTCGTCGCGGCGTGGACCGAGGGGCCCGGGCCCGAACTGCTCGGCGAGGGCGTGCGGACGGCCTCGGAGGGTGTCGTCGTCCTGCGCGTCGCGTGAGCGGGCCCGACGCACCGGCCGACCTGGTGCGCCGGGCCGCGGTGCGCATCGCGGCGCTGGCCCAGGACGGCCTGACGTACGCCGCCGGGGACCCGGCGAAGGACTACGACGCGGCGCGCTACCGCGAGCTCACCGAACTGGCGGCCGACCTGCTCGCGGCGGCCTCGACGAGCCCGCGGGAGGTCCTGCGCGCGGTGCTGGACGCCGACGCGGGGTACGCCACCCCCAAGGTCGACGTCCGCGCCGGCGTCCTCGACGCGAGCGAGCGGTTCCTGCTGCTGCGCGAGCGCAGCGACGGGCTGTGGTCGTTGCCCGGCGGGTGGGCCGACCCCGGGGACCGGCCGGGTCCGGCCGCCGAGCGGGAGGTGCTGGAGGAGACCGGCTGGCCCGTGGAGGCCGTGAAGGTCGTCGGGGTGTGGGAGCGCGAGGTCCGCGGCAAGCATCCGCCCCTGCCCGTCAGCGTCTTCCACCTGTACTTCCTGTGCCGGGTCACCGGCGAGCGCGTCGCCCCGAGCGAGCTGGAGACGCTGGAGGTCGGCTGGTTCGGCCTCGAGGAGCTGCCGGAGCTGTCCGGGCGCCGGGTCAACCGCTGGGAGCTGGAGCGGTTGCTCGCCCACCACCGCGATCCCACGCTGCCGACGGAGTGGGACTAGTCTGCGCTGTTGCCAACGACCCGCAACAGGCTGGAGCCCCTCCCGTGCGCTGGACCCGCGACGACTCGCGCAGGCTGCTGCGACTGCTCGGCGTCGTGCTGGCGCTGCACGTGCTCGGGTGGGGCGTGCTGGGCCTGTTCGTCGTCCCGCACGGGTACTCGGTCGGTGAGCAGGTGTTCGGCTGGGGCCTGGGTCTGACGGCCTACGTCTTCGGCGTCCGGCACGCCTTCGACGCCGACCACATCGCGGTGATCGACGGGACGACCCGCAAGCTGACCGGCGACGGCCAGCGCCCCCTGTCGGTGGGGTTCTGGTTCTCCCTGGGGCACTCGACCGTCGTGTTCGCGATGGCCCTCCTGGTCGCGACGGGCGCCCGGTTCGCCTCCTCGCTCGTCAGCGACGGGTCCGCGGCCCACGACGCGCTCGGGGTCTTCGGCACCTCGGCCGCGGGCGTGTTCCTGTGGGTGATCGGACTGGTGAACCTCGTCTCCCTCGCCGGCATCCTGCGGACCGCGCGGCGGCGCCGGCGCGGTGAGCTCGACGACGCGGCCCTGCAGCAGCGCCTCGCCCTCGACGGCGCGCTGGCGCGGGTCCTGCGGCGGTTCACCCGCAAGATCCGGTCCCCCCGGCAGATCTACCCGGCCGGGCTGCTCATGGGGCTGGGGTTCGACACCGCCACCGAGGTCGCCCTCCTGGTCCTGGCGGGCACGGCGGCCGTGACGCTGCCCTGGTACGCGGTGCTGGTGCTGCCCGTGCTGTTCACCGCCGGGATGAGCCTGTTCGACACCCTCGACGGGGCCTTCATGAACCTCGCCTACGACTGGGCGCTGGCGAACCCGTTGCGGCGCCTGGCCTACAACGGCGTCGTGACCGGCGTCTCGGTCGCCGTCGCCCTCGGCATCGGCACCGTCCAGCTCACGAGCGTCCTGCACGAGGAGCTCGGGCTCGCCGACGCGGTGACGACCTGGGTCTCGGGCCTGGACACCGAGCACGTCGGGTACGCCGTGGCCGGCCTGTTCCTCCTCGTGTGGGTCGCGGCCCTCGTGTGGTGGCGCGCGACGAACCGCTCCCCCGGTCCGCGGCGCGCGTCCGGCGAACCCGTCTGAGGCGGCGGCCTCACCCCGCGAGCGCCGCCCCGTCCCGGGCCAGCGCAGAGAGCCGCGACACGGCGCGCAGGTACTTCTTGCGGTAGCCCCCGCCGAGGAGCTCCTCGGTGAACACGGCGTCGAAGGGGACGCCGGAGGCGACGACGGGGATGTCGCGGTCGTAGAGGCGGTCGGCCAGGACGACCAGGCGCAGGCCGACCATCTGGTCGCTCACGGTGCTCACGCCCTGCAGGCACACCGCGGACGTCGACCCGACCATGGCGCCGTAGCGGCTGGGGTGGACCTCGGCCAGGTGGGCCAGGACGCGCGCGAACGTGTCGAACGTCGCCCCGCCGCGGCCGGCGGCGACGCGGCGGACCTCCTCGTCCGGCAGCGGGGCGGGGGCGGCGGGCAGCCCGCGGTGGCGGTAGTCCTCCCCGTCGACGCGCTGGACGGCGAACTGGCCGGCGAGCGCCTGGATCTCGCGCTGGAAGTCCTGCGCGGCGAAGCGGCCCTCCCCCAGCGCCCCGGGCAGCGTGTTGGAGGTCGCGGCCAGCTTCACGCCGCGGTCGACGAGCTCGCGCATGAGGCGGGACATGAGCACCGTGTCGCCGGGGTCGTCGAGCTCGAACTCGTCGATGCAGACGAGGTGGTGCGGGGCGAGCGCGTCGACGGCGGGCAGGAAGCCGAGCGCCCCGACGAGGTTCGTGTACTCGACGAAGGTGCCGTAGGCGGCCTTGCGGCCCCCTTCGGTGACGACCTGGTGGTACAGGGAGGACAGCAGGTGGGTCTTGCCGACGCCGAACCCGCCGTCGAGGTAGATGCCGGGCGGGCCCGAGGGCGCGCTGCGGCGACGGAACAGGCCCTTGCGGGCGGAGTCCTGGCGCACCACGGCGTCGCCGAACCCGGACATCCCGGCGACGGCCTCGGCCTGGGAGGGGTGCTCCGGGGAGGGCACGTAGGTGGAGAACCGCACGTCGGCGAAGCGCGGCGGCGGGACCAGCTCGGCGACCAGCTGCTCGGGCGGCACCCGGGGGTTGCGGTCGGCCAGGGAGTCCAGTCCGGCCTCGGGCCGCGGGGGGGAACCGGTCACGAACGCCCAGACTAGTGAGCGCCCGCCGTCCGCGCCGGACGGGTGTGCCAGGATCACCGGCGGCGGGAACGAAGACCGGACCTCCTGGGTTGAACCAGGAGCTGCGGTGGCCGGACCGCCGCCGCCCGCCGAGTCGCAGGAGGATCGACCGTGAGCACGCCGCTGGACACCGACGCCAAGCTCGCCGCGTACGCGCACCCGGAGAAGCTGGTGACGACGGCCTGGCTGGCCGAGCACCTCGGTGAGGACGGGCTCGTGGTCGTCGAGAGCGACGAGGACGTCCTGCTGTGGGACACCGGGCACGTCCCGGGTTCGGTCAAGGTCGACTGGCACACCGAGCTCAACGACCCCGTGACGCGCGACTACGTCGACGGCGAGGGGTTCGCCCGCCTCATGGCGGCCAAGGGCGTCTCCCGCGACGACACCGTCGTGATCTACGGCGACAAGAACAACTGGTGGGCCGCCTACGCCCTGTGGGTGTTCACGCTGTTCGGCCACCCCGACGTGCGCCTGCTCGACGGCGGGCGCGCCAAGTGGATCGCCGAGGGCCGCGAGACGACGACGGAGGCGACCCGGCGCCCCACGACGCAGTACCCCGTCGTGGAGCGTGCGGACGCGGCGATCCGCGCGTTCAAGGAGGACGTGCTCACCCACGTGCAGGCGCCCGGCGGCGGCAAGCTGGTCGACGTCCGCTCCCCGCAGGAGTACACCGGCGAACGCACCCACATGCCCGACTACCCCGAGGAGGGGACGGTCCGCGGGGGGCACATCCCCGGTGCCGACAGCGTGCCGTGGGCGCGCGCGGCCGCCGAGGACGGCACGTTCAAGTCGCGCGAGGACCTCGAGGCGATCTACCGGGACGAGAAGGGCCTGTCCCCGGACGACGACGTCATCGCCTACTGCCGCATCGGGGAACGCTCGAGCCACACGTGGTTCGTGCTCTCCCAGCTGCTCGGTTTCGGCTCCGTCCGCAACTACGACGGTTCCTGGACCGAGTGGGGCAACGCGGTGCGCGTCCCGATCGCGAAGGGGCCCGAGAAGGGTTCCGCGGGAACGTCCGCGTGAGCGGCGCCGCGTCCGAGGACCTGGACCCGATCCCGACCGCCGGGCTGCCCCCCTCGATGGCCGAGGTCATCGAGGACTTCCAGGCGCTGCCGGAGACCGAGCGCCTGCAGCTGCTGCTGGAGTTCAGCCAGGGCCTCAAACCCCTCCCGCCGCAGTTCGAGGGCCACCTCGAGAAGATGGAACGCGTCGACGAGTGCCAGTCACCGGTGTTCGTCTCCGTGGAGGTCGACGAGTCCTCCTCGGTCCACCTGCACGTGTCCGCGCCCCCGGAGGCGCCGACGACGCGCGGTTTCGCGGGTGTGCTGCAGGAGGGGCTGGAGGGTCTGCCGGCGCAGGTCGTCCTGGACCTGCCCGGGGACGTGTGCCACCGGCTGGGACTGGACAGGGCGGTCAGCCCGCTCCGGATGCGGGGCATGACCGGGATGCTGGCGCGGGTCAAGCGCCAGGTGAGGGTCGCGACCGCGACCTGACGGAGGGAACGCACGTGACAGAGCTCCAGGAGCCCGGCAGCGAGCTGCTGGGTCAGCAGCACCCGTCGTTGCCGGTGGTCCGGGTCGGGGAGGCGACGCTGCCCACGACCTCGGGCACGTTCCGCGCCGTGGCGTACCGGCAGGCGGACGGGGTCGAGCACCTCGCGCTCCTGACCGGGGAGGTCGGCGACGGGCACGACGTGCTCGTGCGGATGCACTCCGAGTGCATGACCGGCGACGTGCTGGGGTCGCTGCGCTGCGACTGCGGTCCGCAGCTGCACGCCGCCCTCGACGCGATCTCGGCCGAGGGCCGCGGGATCGTCCTGTACCTGCGCGGCCAGGAGGGGCGGGGCATCGGGCTGGCGGAGAAGATCGCGGCCTACGCCCTCCAGGAGCAGGGCCGCGACACCGTCGAGGCGAACCTCGACCTGGGGCTGCCGGTGGACGCCCGCGACTACACCGGGGCCGTGGCCGTGCTGCGCGACCTCGGGGTGCGCGACGTCGAGCTGATGACGCACAACCCGGTCAAGGTCGAGGCTCTCCAGGCGCACGGCGTGCCGGTCGTGCGCCGGCGCGACCTACCCGTGGCCCCGACGAGCGACAACCTGCGCTACCTGCGCACCAAGCGGGACCGGATGGGGCACCGCCTGCCCGGGGTGGGCTGAGTCGTGAGCATCGAGGCGCGGCCCGCAGCGGGGCGGGCGGGGTCCACCGGCTCCTCGACGGGCCTGGACGACTGGGCCGCGCTGCTGGAGCTGGCCCGGGAGGAGGACCCGCTGCTGGTGGCCGCGGGTCTGCGCGTCCGGGCCGGCGGGGAACTCGTGGACCGCTACGCCCCGCTGCTGCTGGCCGGACGCCGCGGCGTCGTCGCGCAGCTCGGTCAGAGCCTGGACGGCTGCATCGCCACGGCCTCCGGCGACTCCAACTTCGTCACCGGTGAGGCCGACCGGGAGCACCTGCACCGGTTGCGCGCGCTCGTGGACGCCGTCGTCGTGGGGCCGGGGACGGTGGACTCGGACGACCCCCAGCTGACCGTCCGGGCCGTTCCCGGGCCGAACCCCGTGCGGGTGGTCCTGGACCCCCGCAGCAGCCTGCGCGACCGCGCCGTGCTGACCGACCCGGCGACGGTGCACGTGCGCGGCGACCTCGCCCGGGACCCGGTCGCGGTGCTGGACCTGCTGCGCGAGCGGGGGTTGCGCCGGCTCCTGGTCGAGGGTGGCGGCACCACCGTGAGCCGGTGGGTCGACGCCGGGCTCGTCGACCGCCTCTTCCTCACGGTCGCCCCGCTCGTCGTCGGTCGCGGTGGGCGGCGCGGTCTGGCCCTGCCGGACGTCGAACCGCTGCAGGACTGCCTGCGCCCGCCCGCCCGCCGCCACCTGCTCGGTGAGGACGTCTGCTTCGAGCTGGACCTGCGCGCCGGTTAGGGCTCGACGGTCAGGGCCACCGCGACGCGCCGGCCCCTGACCCGTCCCCGGCGCTGCGCCAGCTCCTCCACCGCGTCGAACAGCCGGAACTGCAGGCCGTACTTGCCGGCCAGGACGCGTTCGACCTCGGGCAGCCGCTCGTCGGGCAGGACCTCGGCGGTCCCGTCGACGGGACGGCCGAAGGGCTTGCCCCGCTGACTGCACGGCGCCAGCAGGACGTGGCCGTCGCGGCGGACGCGCTTGACCTTGCCGGTGTCGTCCCGGGTCACGAGCACGAGCCGGCCGTCCCCGAGGGGGGCCACCCACACGGGGGTGGGCACGAGCCGGCCGTCCCGGCGGAACGTCGTCAGCAGGACGTACGAGGTCCCGGCGAGCAGTCCGGCCACCCGGTCCGTTCGATCAGCGCGGTCGGTCACGGTGGAGCACTCCCTCTCTCGCTCTCCTGGTGCAGCACCCCGTCGAGGTCGCGCAGCCGGTCCAGGCCGCGCAGGGCCTGCGTCATCCGCCGGTTCCCCTCGAGCTGCTCGCGGTGCCCGGCCAGGAAGTTCCAGTAGCCGGCGGTGAACGGGCAGGCGTCCTCACCGACCCGCACCTTCGGATCGTAGCGACAGCCCCCGCAGAAGTCGCTCATCCGGTCGATGTAGGCGCCCCCGGAGGCGTAGGGCTTCGTGGCCAGCACCCCGTGGTCGGCGTGCTGGGACATGCCGACCACGTTCGTCGTCATGACCCAGTCGTAGCCGTCGACGAAGTTCCGCCAGAACCAGTCCGCGAGGTCGGCCGGGTGGTACCCGCGCTGCAGGCCCCAGTTGCCCAGCACCATGAGCCGCGGGATGTGGTGCGCCCACCCCTCGTCGCGGACCCCGGCCAGGACGTGGTGCAGGCAGTTCGCCGTCACGGCGTCCGCGTCGAGGTCGGCGAACCACCGCGGCAGCTCCGTCCGGGCGTCCAACGCGTTGCGCTGCTTGTAGTCCTCCCCCAGGTGCCAGTACAGGTGCCAGGTGTAGGAGCGCCAGCCCACGACCTGCCGGACGAAACCCTCCACCGAGGCGAGCCGGACGTCGTGCTCACGGCCGTGCTCCTGGGCCCTGCGGGCGACCTCGACGGGGTCGAGCAGGCCGAGGTTCATCGGCACCGACAGCAACGAGTGCGACATCCACGGGTCCTGGGCCATCATCGCGTCCTCGTAGACGCCGAACTGCTCCAGCCGGTCGGTGAGGAACCGGCGCAGGCCGCTCAGCGCCTCCCGGCGGGTGACGGCGAACCGCCGCGGCCCGTCGGCGCCGGTGAACTCCACGCCCTCCTCGCGCTCCCAGCGGTCCAGGTCCGCGCGGACCTCCTCGTCGATCTCGTCCTCGGTGGGCCACCAGGGTTCGCGGACGTCGAGCGCCGTCCGCTCCTTCGGCGGCCCCTGCCGGTTGTCGTGGTCGTAGTTCCAGGACCCGCCGAGGGGCTTGTCACCGTCCATGAGCAGCCCGTGGTGGCGCCGCACGTCGCGGTAGAAGTCCTCCATGAGCAGGCGCTTCCCGCCGCGCCGGCCGGCCCAGTGCGCGAACTGCCCCTCCGAGACGACGAACCCGCGCGAGGCGAGGACCTCGACGTCGTCCAGGCGTCGGACGAGGCGGCGCGCGGCGTAGGAGGTGGGGTCGCACACGCTGACGGGTTCCCCGCACTCCGCCAGCCCCTCGCGGTAGGTGCGGGCGCGCACGAGGACGGCCTGGTCCCCCAGCTCGGCGGCCCGGTGCCGCAGCGCGGACAGGACGAGGTGGGCCTTGCGGCGGTGGAAGCGGCCCCGGCGGAAGACGTCCACGGACTCCACGAGCAGCACCGGCTGGCGGGGGGCGTCGAGGAAGTGCGGGCCGAGCTGGTCGGCGAACAGCCAGCGCCGGGTGCGCGGGGACCGCTCCGGCAGCTCGTCAGGGGTCACCACGTCCACACTCTGACGACGGACCCGCCCCTCGGCACCCCGGAACGGGTGCCCGGACCGGGCGCGTGCACGCCGAGGGGGTTGCCCCGCCCGCAGCCCGGGTAGTCGTCCTGCGTGGACGCGCCCGGACCTCACACCCTGCTGACCGTCTACCTCGGCGACCACCTCGCCGGGGCGAGCGCCGGACGGGCGCGCCTGGCGCGGGCGGCGCGAGCGCACGCGGGGACGGGGACGGGCCGGGTCCTGGCGGACCTGCACACCGAGGTCGTCGCGGACCGGCGCGAGCTGCTGCGGTGGGTGCGGGTCCTGGGCGTCCGGCGGCGGCGGCACCTGGAGCTGGCGGCCCGCGCCGTGGAGGCGCTGGTCGCGCTCAAGCCCAACGGCCGGTTCGTGCGGCGGTCCCCGTTGCGCGCGGTGGTCGAGCTGGAGGGGCTGCTGCTGGGGGTGGAGGGCAAGGCCGCCGGCTGGCGCAGCCTGCGGGAGCTGGCCGACGCCGGCGGCCCGGCGGCGTCCCGGCTCGACCCGGTGGCGCTGGACGTGCTGATCGAGCGCGCGCAACGGCAGACGGCCACGCTGGAGCGCCTGCGCCGTGCCGCCGTCCGCGACGTCTTCGGTGGCTGAGACGGCCGACCGCGGGCCGCAGGGGACGGAGGCGCAGCGGCGGGCTACTCGTCCTTGCCGAGCCGAGTGGCGCCCTCGGCGTCGCGGGTGGCGCCGGCGGCCTCCTCGCGGGCCCGCTTGAGGGCTTCGGCCGGGTCCTCCAGCACGACGTCGGGCAGACCGGTGTCGTGCGGTGCGTCCTCGCGGTCGGCGCGGCGGCGCGGCGCGTCCCCGTCACCCCCGGCACCCCCGGCACCCCCGTCGGCACCGCCGTGGGCGGAGAACATCGAGCCGAACCCCTTGAGGGCGTCGTTGAGCTCGCTGGGGACGATCCAGACCTTGTTCGCGTCACCGCGGGCGATCTGCGGCAGCGTCTGCAGGTACTGGTAGGCCAGCAGCTTGGGGTCGGGGTCGCCGCGGTGGATGGCGTCGAACACCTGGGTGATGGCCTTCGCCTCGCCCTGGGACTTCAGGATCGCGGCCTGCGCCTGACCCTCGGCCCGCAGGATCTGGGACTGCTTCTCGCCCTCGGCGGTGAGGATCTGCGACTGCTTCAGGCCCTCGGCGTTCAAGATCGCGGCGCGCCGGTCGCGTTCGGCGCGCATCTGCTTCTCCATCGAGTCCTGCACGCTCGCCGGCGGGTCGATCGCCTTGAGCTCCACGCGGTTGACGCGGATCCCCCAGCGGCCGGTGGCGTCGTCGAGGACCCCGCGCAGCTGGCCGTTGATCTGGTCGCGGCTGGTCAGCGTCTGCTCGAGGTCGAGCGAGCCGATGACGTTGCGCAGGGTCGTCACCGTGAGCTGCTCGATGCCCTGGATGTAGTTCGCGATCTCGTACGTCGCCGACTTCGGGTCGGTCGGCTGGTAGTAGATGACCGTGTCGATGCTCACGACGAGGTTGTCGGACGTGATGACCGGCTGCGGCGGGAACGAGACGACCTGCTCGCGCAGGTCGACGTTCGCGCGCACCTTGTCGATGAACGGC
The DNA here is from genome assembly GCF_041320705.1 of Kineococcus mangrovi. Lineage (NCBI taxonomy): Bacteria > Bacillati > Actinomycetota > Actinomycetes > Kineosporiales > Kineosporiaceae > Kineococcus > Kineococcus mangrovi. The sequence goes on along the minus strand of NZ_JBGGTQ010000005.1, from coordinate 67,962 downwards.
ACGAGGAAGTGCAGACCGGCGTCCAGGGTGCGTGAGTAGCGCCCGAGCCGTTCGACGATCACGGCCGTGGCCTGCGGGACGATGCGGATCGTCCGGATGACGATCGTCACCACGAACAGGACGACGAGCACCAGGACGATGAGGGTCACGACGTTGTCCATCAGGGTTCCTCCGGGACGGCCGTCGGCGGTGGGGCTGCGGGCAGGGGTCCGACGACGGCGGTGGCGCCGTCGATCGCGGTGACCACGACGTCGACCCCCGCCGCGAAGGCCGGACCCGCCGAACGCGCCGACCACGTCTCACCGGCGAGCTTGACCTGCCCGCCGCGGACGGTGACGTCGGCGAGGACGATCGCGGGCCGCCCGACGAGCGCGGCGGAGTTCGTCGTGCCGACCGGTGGCATCCGCAGCCGGCGCAGCAGGACGGGCCGGATGGTCCCGATGAGCAGCCCGGCGACGGCGGCCGACACGAGCACCTGCCCGACGAAACCCAGGCCGAGCGCGTCGGCGGCGGCGCCTGCGAGGGCACCGCCGGCGAGCATGGCGAAGACCAGGTCGATCGCGGTGATCTCGAGGATCCCCAGGACGAGCGCCGCCGCGATCCACAGCAACCAGCTGCGGTCGAGCACGGCGTCGAGGAACTCCACGGTGATCACCCCCTGGCGGTGATCCTACCCACGCGCCCCTCCGTACTCCGACAGCGGCGGGCAGGAGCACACGAGGTTGCGGTCCCCGGCCGCCCCGTCGATGCGGCGCACCGGCGGCCAGTACTTCGTGCGCGGGTCCATCCCGGCGGGGTAGACGGCCTCGGCCCGCGTGTAGGGGTGGTCCCACTCCCCCACCAGGGAGGCCGCCGTGTGCGGGGCGTGCCGCAGCGGGGAGTCCTCCACGGCCCAGCGGCCGTCGGCGACGTCCTGCACCTCGGCGGCGATGGCGAGCATCGCGTCGCAGAACCGGTCCAGCTCGGCCAGGTCCTCGCTCTCGGTGGGTTCGACCATGAGCGTGCCCGCGACGGGGAAGGACATGGTCGGGGCGTGGAACCCGTGGTCGATGAGCCGCTTCGCGACGTCGTCGACCGTGACGCCGGTGGCCTTCGTCAGGGGGCGCAGGTCGAGGATGCACTCGTGGGCGACGAGCCCGCCCGGGCCCCGGTACAGGACCGGGAACGCCCCGGACAGCCGGGTCGCGACGTAGTTCGCGGACAGCACCGCCTGGACGGTCGCGGCGCGCAGGCCGTCCGGGCCCATGAGCCGCAGGTACGCCCACGGGATCGGCAGGATCCCCGCGGACCCGAACGGGGCGGCCGAGACCATCCCGACGCCACCCGCGTCCGGGGCGGTCGAGGGCAGGAACGGCGCGAGGTGGGAGCGGACCGCGACCGGGCCGACGCCCGGGCCGCCGCCGCCGTGGGGGATGCAGAACGTCTTGTGCAGGTTCAGGTGCGAGACGTCGGCGCCGAACTTCCCGGGACGGGCCAGGCCGACGAGGGCGTTGAGGTTCGCGCCGTCGACGTAGACCTGACCGCCGGCGTCGTGGACGAGGGCGCAGACCTCGCGGATCGACTCCTCGTAGACCCCGTGGGTCGAGGGGTAGGTGACCATGAGCGCGGCGAGGTCGTCGGCGTGCTGGGAGACCTTGGCGCGCAGGTCGTCGAGGTCGACGTCGCCGGCCTCGTCGCACGCCACGACGACGACCTTCAACCCGGCCATGACCGCGCTGGCGGCGTTCGTGCCGTGCGCCGAGCTCGGGATGAGGCAGATCGTGCGCTCGCGGCGCCCCTGCGCCACGTGGTAGGCGCGGATCGCCAGGAGCCCGGCGAACTCGCCCTGCGAACCGGCGTTGGGCTGCAGCGAGACCGCGTCGTAACCGGTCACCTCGGCGAGCCAGCGCTCGAGGTCGGCGACGAGTTCGGCGGTGCCCGCGAGCTGGTCGGCGGGCGCGTACGGGTGCAGGTCGGCGAACTCGGGCCAGGAGATCGGCTCCAGCTCGGTCGTCGCGTTGAGCTTCATCGTGCACGAGCCCAGCGGGATCGCGCCGCGGTCGAGGGCGTAGTCGGCGTCGGACAGCCGGCTGAGGTAGCGCAGCATGGCCGTCTCGGACCGGTGCTGGGAGAACACCGGGTGGGTGAGGAACCCCGACGTGCGGCGCAGGGGTGCGGGCAGGGCGGGTTCGGCGGCCACCTCGGCCACGGCGAGCCCGAAACCGCGCAGGGCCGCGGCGACGTGCGCCTCCGAGGTCGTCTCGTCGACGGTGATCCCGACGTGGTCGGCGTCGACGCGGCGCAGGTTCACGCCCGCCTCCAGGGCGGCGGCGACCACCTCGTCCGCCCGGCCGGGCACGCGCGCCAGGACGGTGTCGAAGAACTCCGCGTGCACGACCTCGACGCCACCGTCGCGCAGCTGCTGCGCGAGGGCCGCGGCGCGGCGGGCCACCTGCAGACCGATGGCGCGCAGGCCGTCCGGGCCGTGCCAGACGGCGTAGCACCCGGCCATGACGGCCAGCAGCACCTGGGCGGTGCAGATGTTCGACGTCGCCTTGTCGCGGCGGATGTGCTGCTCGCGCGTCTGCAGCGCCAGGCGGTAGGCCGCGTTCCCGTCGGCGTCGACGGAGACGCCGACGAGGCGCCCGGGCAGGGACCGTTCCAGGCCCTTGCGGACGGCCATGTACGCCGCGTGCGGCCCCCCCGCCCCCATGGGGACGCCGAAGCGCTGGCTGGACCCGACGGCCACGTCGACGCCGAACTCGGCCGGCGGGACGAGGACGGTGAGGGCGAGCAGGTCGGCCGCGGCGACGGTGACGGCACCGCGGGCCTTCGCGTCGGCGACGACGGCCGCCAGGTCGCGGACCCGGCCCGAGGTGCCCGGGTACTGCACGAGGAGCCCGAACACGTCACCGACCCCGGCGAGCGGGTCGGGCGCGTCGAGGTCGACGAGCGCCAGCTCGATGCCCAGCGGCACGGCGCGGGTGCGCAGCACCGCGAGCGTCTGCGGCAGGACGTCGGCGTCGACGGCGAACACGGCCCCCTCCGGCGCCTTGGAGGTGCGCCGGGCCAGCGTCACGGCCTCGGCCGCGGCGGTGCCCTCGTCGAGCAGGGAGGCGTTGGCGATGTCCAGGCCGGTGAGGTCGGTGACCGCGGTCTGGAAGTTCAGCAGGGCCTCGAGGCGGCCCTGGGAGATCTCGGGCTGGTACGGCGTGTACGCCGTGTACCAGGCGGGGTCCTCCAGGACGTTGCGGCGCACGACGGCGGGTGTGCGGGTGCCGTGGTAGCCGAGCCCGATGAGGGAGGGCACGACGCGGTTGCGGCCGGCGAGGGCCCGCAGGGCCGCCGTCACCGACGTCTCGTCGAGCGCCTCGGGCAGGTCGAGGACGCCGTCGCGGATGCCCGCGGGGACCGCCCGGTCGACGAGCTCGTCGAGGGAGGACAACCCCACGACGTCGAGCATGCGGGCCACGGCCGCCGCACCGGGCCCGATGTGGCGGGCGCTGAACGGCAGGGCGGCGGGTTCGGGGGTGAACTCGGGCAGCTCGGTGGACGCGGGCAGGGACGGCGAGGTCATGGACGCTCCGGAGGTCTGGCGGTGCTCGGACGGACCTCCCCGTCTGTCACCCGCCGCGGACGGCGCGTTCCAGAGCGGCCTGCCCCACGAAGTCCTTCCGCCTGAGAGGTTCCGGGGATGTTGCCCCTTCGGCGCCCCGGCCCGGACGGGTCGGGGTCTCTCCCTCGCGGGGTGATCGGCTCACGGGGAGTCTACGCGGTCCTCGACGCGGGGCGCGGAGGCCGCCTCGGCGCTAGGTTGTGCCCGTGATCACCCTCGCCGTCTGCAGTGCCAAGGGCGGTGTCGGGAAGACCTCGGTCGTGCTCGGTCTCGCGTCGGCCGCCCTCAGCCGCGGGACCAGCACCCTCGTGGTCGACCTCGACCCGCAGGCGGACGCGACGTCGGGCCTGGACGTGAGTGCCCACCGGGACCACGACCTCGCCGCGGTCCTGGAGTCCCCCAAGCGCCGCGTCGCCGAGGACGCGGTCGCACCCAGCGGCTGGGTCGACGACCACCCGGGGCTGCTCGACGTCGTCAGCGGGTCCGCCTCCTCCGCGCGCCGGGACACCCCCGACGCCGACGAGGAGGAGCTCAAGGCCCTGCGGCGCGCGCTGCGCAAGCTCGACGACCACGACCTCGCGATCCTGGACACCCCACCCTCGCTCAACGGCCTCACGCGCTCGGCGTGGCGCGCCGCGGACGCCGTCCTCGTGGTCTCCGACGCCAGCCGCTTCTCGGTCGCCGCCGTGGACCGCACGCTGCGCGAGGTGCGGTCGCTGCGCTCCGCGCCCCGGGTCGTCGGCATCGTCGTCAACCGCTTCACCCAGCGCTCGGGGGAGCAGCGCTTCCGCCTGGAGGAACTGCGGGAGCTGTTCGGCGACCTCGTGCTGGACCCGCTGCCGGACCGCGTGTCCGTCCCGCAGTCCCAGGGCGCGGGGGTCGCGCTGCACACGTTGAAGCCTCGGACCGCCAAGGCGCTCGCCGCGCAGTTCGAGACCCTGCTCGACCGGGTGCTCACCCCCTGAGGGGGAACCTGACCCGGGAACCTGACCCGGCCCGGGGACGTCTCGAGGTGCAGGGAGGGTGCGCGGGGCCTATCTTCTGTGATCAGGTCGTGCGCACCATGGTCCCGATCGGTGCCGCCGCCGCTCTCCCCGTGCACGCCGCGGGTCCTAGGAGGTCTCGTGACGTCGTCCAACACCCCCCTGACCGGGTCCGCCCGCGCTGACGTTCCCGCGCGCGTCGTCCGACCGGTCCGCGCCGCGACCCCGGCCGGTCGCCGCACCGTCGCGGCCGACCCCGAGGTGGAGCGCATCACCGCCCTGGTGGGGGAACTGCGGACCCGGTGGAGCCGGTCGGACGCCGACATCGCGACGCGACTGCGCCCGGGGGTCGACGACGCCCAGCTCGACGCGGTCGAGCGCCAGCTGGGCCTGCTCGTCCCGCGAGCCGCCCGGGCGTGGTGGCGAGCCGTCGACGGGGTCGATCCCGTCCGGACGACGTTCCGGACCAGTTCCCCCACCGTCGGCCCCGGCGGCTGGGTGCCGCTGCGCCTGGAGGACGCCGTCGCCCGCGCCACCGGTCAGGGGCCGGGGCTGGCGGCCCCGCCGGCCCTGCTGCCGATGTTCGCCCGCGACGAGGAGTGCATCGCCGTCCGCCTCGGTTCCGGGCGCGCGGTCGTGGAACAGCTCGTCCTCGTCGAGGACGGTGAGAGCTACCAGCACTCCTGGCGCGTCGGGCTCGACGAGCTGCTCAGCACGTGGGCGGGATCGCTGCTGGCCGCTGTGATCTGGTTGCCGGACGCCCACGACTGGGTGACCGACCCCTTCGCGCTGCAGGCGCTGCCGCGGGCCGAGCTGCTGGACTGAGGGCCGGGGGCCGACCGGAGGACGAGGACCCCGCCCTCCGTCACCGCACCCGCCCCGCGGGTGGTGACGGGCGCTGGGGTCAGCCGGCTTCGCGGGCGGAACGCCGGCGCGAGAGTTCGTCGGCCAGGACCACGGACGGGTCGGGTGCGTCGGTGCCGGGCTGGTCGTGCTCGGCGAGGCGTTCGCTGGGCAGCGAGGCCAGTTCACCCTCCACCTCGCGCCACACCCGGCCGACGGCGATGCCGAAGACACCCTGCCCGCCCTGGACGAGATCTATCACCTCGTCCGCCGAGGTGCACTCGTAGACGCTGGCGCCGTCGGACATGAGCGTGATCTGCGCGAGGTCGTCGACCCCGCGCTCGCGCAGGTGGGTCACGGCGACGCGGATCTGGTGCAGCGAGACGCCGGTGTCCAGGAGCCGCTTCACGACCTTGAGGACCAGGATGTCCCGGAAGCCGTACAGGCGCTGGGACCCGGAGCCGGAGGCCCCGCGGACGCTGGGTTCGACGAGCCCGGTGCGGGCCCAGTAGTCGAGCTGGCGGTAGGTGATGCCGGCGGCCTTGCAGGCCGTCTGCCCGCGGTACCCGACCTCGTCGTCGAGATCGGGCAGGTCCTCGGCGAAGAGGAGACCTTGTGCACGCACGGGTCGGGACACCTTCCGCGACGACCCCGCGACTGCGTCGCCACTGCTCACGCCAGCCTCCTCGTCATCGCCACCCGACGAGGATTCGTGCGGGAGCGTTCTGCACACCGACCGTAGAAGAGCACCCCCGGAGCGTCAACGAGGCGCGCGGCGCGGCGTGTCCCGTGACCGTTCTGTGACCGGGACAGGCCACGCGCACCCGTCAGCGCTCCTCCGAGCCGGACTCGAAGTCCTCGGGGGTGATGTGGTCGAGGAACTCGCGGAACTTCTCCACCTCGTCCTCGTCCTCGTCGGGGACGGGCACGCCCCCGGAGTCCAGCACGCCGTCGTCGCCGACGATCGGGCACCCCACGCGCAGCGCCAGCGCGATGGCGTCGGAGGTCCGCGAACCGACCGTGAGCCCACCGTCGAAGGCCAGCTCGGCGTAGTAGACGTTGTCCTTGACCGCGACGATCCGGACCTCCTCGACCCGGCGGCCGACGGCCTCGATGACGTCCTTGAGCAGGTCGTGGGTCAACGGCCGGGGCGGGACGACGCCCTGCTGGGCGAAGGCGATGGCGCTGGCCTCGGGCGCACCGATCCAAATCGGCAGGTACCGGTCGCCGTCGCGTTCCCGCAGCAGGACGATCGGGTTGTTGGAGGGCATCTCGACCCTGACACCGACGACATCGAGCGCTCGCACCCCTTCACCGTACCCCCCGCACGCGTCCGGCACCCCGCCGGAACGCGCTCAGCGGACGGTGCGCCCGAGGGCACCCGCGACGAGGGCCGTGTGCAGCCGCAGGCAGGCCGCGGCGACCTCGCGCGCCACCTGATCGCGCTGGCCGGTCCGCTGCCGCGGCGCCGCGACCTGGTCGGCCAGGGCGACCTCGCGGTCGGCCGCGGTGCGGAACACCCGCAGGTGCCGGGCCTCGATGCCGTGCGCGGCGAGCGCGGCCGCGGCGCGCAGCACCTCGAGGGCCTCGCCGTCGTACCAGGGACCACCCGGGGCCGGGGACAGGACCCCGAACCCCTCCAGCGCGTCGAGCAGCTCGGGCTCGACGCCGGACTCGCGCAGCAGCTCACCGCGCGTGAGCCGCAGACCCGCGGCGCGGCCGTCGAAGCGCTCGACCCCCGTCGTGGCGGGCGGCTCGGTGCCCGGGACCCGCGGGGAGGGGTCGGAGGGGTCGGGGAGCTCCAGGCCGCGGTCCACGGCCTCGAGGTGCTCGCGGATGACCTTCAGCGGCAGGTAGTGGTCCCGCTGGGCCGACAGCACGTACCGCAACCGGTCCACGTCGTCGGAGGAGAACTTCCGGTACCCGGACGGGGTGCGCCCGGGTTCGACGAGGCCCTGCTCCTCGAGGAAGCGGATCTTCGAGATCGTCAGGTCGGAGAAGTCCGGCGACAGGATCGCCATGACCTCCCCGATGGTCATCCGGGGTTGGCTCGGGTCGAGCGACCGCGCTCCCGCAGCGCTCACGGACGCACCTGCGGGCTCGAGTGGTACTCGAGGCGGTACTTGCCGATCTGGACCTCGTCGCCGACGGCGAGCAGCACGTCGTCGATCCGCTCCCGGTTGACGTAGGTGCCGTTGAGGCTGCCGACGTCGCGGACCCGGAAGCCCGGGCCCGTCACCGGGTCCGGGGCCCGGAGGAACTCGGCGTGCCGGCGGGAGACCGTGACGTCGTCGAGGAAGATGTCGCTCGTCTGGTGCCGGCCGGCGGAGGTGCGCTCGGCGTCGAGCAAGAACCGCGAGCCGGCGTTCGGGCCCCGGCGCACGACGAGGAGCGCCGAGCCGGCGGGGAGGGCGTCGATGGCCTCGGTGTCGTCGGCCGTGAGCCCGCGCTCGGCGCTCTCGTGGACCTCCGGGACGGCGAGCCCGGCGAAGGACATCGTGGAGTCCACGGGCCGCTCCTGCCCCGGACGTCCGGGAGGGGCCCCCTCCTCCGAACCCGTCGGCTCGTTGGTCGGCTCAGAGCCCGGCGCGGACATCGACACCACCTCTCGCTGGCAGAGCACGTGACCACCGGGTGCAGGCGGACGGTCACGCTCGGATCTTCGGGAACCACAGTAGCCGGGACCGACCCGCAGGTCAGCCCGCGTGTCGGCCCGTTCCGGCGACCGGGTGGACGGGGTGGTCCCGGGGCCGGAGGGGCCGGTCAGCCGGCGTGGGCGGTGTACGCCTCCGCGTCGAGCAGCCCGCCGACCTCCGACGGGTCGGCGGGGGTGATGGTGAACATCCAGCCCTCGCCGTAGGGGTCGGTGTTGACGAGGTCCGGACGCGTCTCCAGACCCGGGTTGTGGCCCGACACCGTGCCCGAGACCGGTGCGGTGATCTCGCTGACGCTCTTGGTCGACTCCACCTCGCCGACCGCGCCACCGGCGCTCACCTGCTCGCCCTCGGCGGGCAGGGAGACGTAGACGACGTCCCCGAGCTGGTCCTGGGCGTGGTCGGTGATCCCGACGCGGACGGAGCCGTCGGCCTCCACGCGCACCCACTCGTGCTCGCTGGTGTAGCGCAGGTCGGCGGGGACGTTCGACATGGGTCGCGGGACTCCTCACGGGGCGGTGGTGCGTCCGCGGGTCACTGCTGCGGCGACGCCGGGCGAGCGTACTGAGGCGCCGAGACGGCGTGCAAGGCGGTCAGCGACACGCCGTCCTCCCCCGGCCGCTGCTGCACGTCCAGGTCGGCCCCGGCCGAGCGCAGCGTCTCGCGCACCCCGCCGGGGATGTCCAGCGCGGTGGCGAGCGTGGAGGGGTCGCCGATGACCGTCACGACGTACGGGGACCGCTCCGGGCGGCCGTCGACGAGGACGCCCCCGGAGCCGTCGGCGAAGGCCGTCTGGGCGACGACGCGGGTTCCCCCGACCTGGATGCCCTCGGCCCCGGAGTCGCGCAGCTCCTGCACGAGCTGGATGAGGTTCGTGGAGCGCAGCGCCGACCCGGGGTCGGTGATCGTCGCGACGATGCCGGGGCCGTGGGCCGGCAGCGTGCCGGCGAGCAGGCCGTACTCCCGGGCCCGGGCGGCCGCGGCCTGCTCGGCGGCGGCCGCGCGGTCGGAACCCTCGGTCAGCTCCCGCCGGGTGGCCTCCAGCTCCTGGACCTCCGCGGCGAGCCGGTCCCCGCGCTCGGTCGTGTCGTCGAGGATGCGGACGAGGTCGCTCTCGCGCAGGTCCGCCAGGCCCGAGGTGTCCGTCTGGCGGACCTGCACCACGACCCCGAAGCCCAGGGCGGCGCAGAGCACCCCGGCCAGCACCTGAGCGCGGGTGGCCCGCGGGGCGGCGGCCCGCCGCAACCGGCGCCAGGGGCCGGGGACGGGGGTCGCGCTCGTCGGGCGTTCGCTCATCAGGCGTTGAACAGGTGCCGGCGGATGGCGGCGACGTTGGAGAAGATCCGGACGCCGAGCACGACGACGACCCCGGTGGACAGCTGGGACCCGACGCCGAGCTGGTCGCCGAGGTAGACGACGAGCGCCGCGACGACGGCGTTGGACAGGAAGGACACGACGAAGACCTTGTCGTCGAAGATGCCGTCGAGCACGGCGCGCAGACCGCCGAAGACGGCGTCGAGCGCGGCGACGACGGCGATCGGCAGGTAGGGCTGCAGGGCGACGGGGACCTCGGGGTGCAGGAGCACCCCCAGGACGACGCCGACGACGAGTCCGACCGCTGCGATCACGTGGCGCAACCCTACTGGCCCACCGCGCCGGCCCGGGCGGAGCGCAGGTCCAGCCGCGCGGCGGGCAGCTCGAGCGCGTCGGCCGTGCCGACCTCGGTGCGCACGCCGTAGTTGTCGCGCAGCACCTGCAGGTAGCGCCCGGCCACGGAGGCGGCGAACGCCGTCTGCAGCGCGGCCGGGTCCCCGACGGCGGAGACGGTGTACGGCGGGGTCAGGGGGCGGTAGTCGACGAGGATCGCCTCCCCCGCGGCCCGGACGGACGACAGCGCCCCCAGGCGCTGCCCGTTGACGGCCACGGCCTCGGCCCCGGCCGCCCACAGGCCGTTGACGACGAGCTGGACGTCGCGGTCGACGACGCGGCCCGACGTCGCGCCCGCGCCGGCCTCGGGGGTCGGGGCGTCGTCGAGGACGACGCGCAGCCCGGGACCGGTCACCGGGGTCGCGGCGGCGGCGACCTCGAGCGCGGAGGCCGCGGCGTCGGCGGAGGCGGCCGGCGCACCGCCGAGGGAGGCGGCGAGCCGGGCGTTGCCGTCCTGCAGCGCGGCGGCGCGGTCGGCGAGGTCGTCGGCGCGGGCGGTGCCGTCCTCGATGCGCTCCACGAGCTGGGTGCGGCCGCGGTCGGCGGCGGGTCCGGCGGCGCGCGAGCCCGCGACGGCGAGCAGGACCCCGACGGCGAGCAGGGCCAGGACCGTGGCGGTGCGCGTCGCGCGGGTCGGGGGACGGCCGGTCCCGGCGCGCCGGCGGGCCGCGGCCGCGTACCCCGGGTCGAGCGGGCGCTCCATCACCTCGGTGAGCAGGCGGGTGCTGGCCGCGGGGTCGCGGTGCGGGTCGACCGGTCGCGGCGCCGGGCGCAGCAGCGAGCGCACCAGGGGACGCAGGGGGGTCACCGGTGCTCGGCCCGCCACAGCTGCACGACCTGCTGGACGTAGAGGATGCCCGCCCACCAGTACAGGCCGGTCCCCCACAGCGCGAAGGCCCAGCCCAGGGCACCGGCGGGCAGGGACAGCGTGGTGGACACCTGCTCGAGCAGCAGGAGGGGGAAGGCGTAGAGCAGGCAGAACGTGCCGGCCTTGCCGAGGAAGTGGACCGGCAGCGCGCTGTGGCCGAGCCGGGCCAGCACGGGCAGCGTCGCGACCATCGTCAGGTCGCGGGCGACGAGGACGACGACGAGCCACCAGGGGACGAGCCCGCGGTAGGCCAGGCCCAGCAGCGTGGTGAGGATGTAGAGGCGGTCGGCGAAGGGGTCCAGCACCTGCCCCAGGCGCGTGACCTGGTTCCAGCGCCGGGCCAGGTGGCCGTCGAGGTAGTCGCTGGCTCCGCTGACCGCCAGGACGAGCAGCGCCCACCCGTCCTGGCGCTGCACGATGAGCACCGCGAAGACCGGGACCAGGAGGAGCCGCAGGAAGCTCAGCGCGTTCGGGACGGTGAGGACGCGGTTGCTGACGACCTGACCCTGCGCCGTCGCCACGCCGACCCCGCCCCTCGATCACCCGCTGTTCCCTGCCCCCGACGGGGACCTGCAGCCTACGGCCCCCCAGCCGGCGGGTCGGTCCCGGTGGCGGTGCTGCAGCGCTGCCCGCGCTCGGTGCGGGGCCTAGCCGAACTCCGCGAGGGCCTTGAGGACGCGCTCGTCGCTCACCGGGTGGGCCGTCGGGACCCCTTGGGCGAACTTCTGCAGGCGCAGTTCCTCCAGGGTCCAGCGCAGCCGCGCGAGCTCGGGCGGGACCTGCCCGCCGGAGCGTTCCCCGCTGCGCCGGACGGCGGCGCGCCACTGGTCGCGCACGCGGGTGAACTCCGCCATCCGCACGCGGTCGCGCTGGGGGTTGTCCGGCATGGTCGCCAGGCGCCGGTCGATGCCCTGCAGGTACCGCAGCAGGTCCGGCAGCCGGTCCAGGCCCGTCTGCGCCACGAACCCCGCGTGGACGAGCTCCGTGAACTGCTCGCGGACGTCGGCCAGCGACGGCACGAGGGCCAGGCTGCTCGTGCGCGAGATGTTCCGCTCGACCGCGGCCGCCGTCCGCAGCACGCGCAGGGTCCGGTCCACCGTCGTGGCGGTCAGCCCGGTGAAGCGGGGGCGCGCGGTCGCGACGAGCGCCGCGAACGCCTCCCGCGTCCGCACGTCCGTCCCGTGCGCCTCCTCGAGCAGCTGCGCCGCCGCGGCGTGCGCGGCGTCGGCCACGACGGCGTTCGCGTCCCCGTGCGGGGCACGGGCCAGCAGCAGCCTGGCGTCGTTGGCGAGCCCGTCCTGCACGGCGCGCGCGGGCGAGGGCAGGGCTAGCAGCAGCAGCCGCAGGACCCCGTCGCGGTGGGCCGTCCGCGCAGCGGCCTGCGTCGGGAACGTCCGCAGCGCGACGGTCCCCCCCTCGTCGACGAGGGCCGGGAAGGACGTGACGTCGGTGCCGCGCACGACGCTCGTGTGCGTGGCCGGCACCGGGTCGGGCAGGTCGTCCCACGACGTCGCGCCCGTGCGCTGCACGTCGTCGGCGGCCGCCGTCAGCGTCTGGGCGACGGTCTCCTCCAGCTGCGCCCGCAGCCGGGGGAAGTCCGCACCGGCCGCGATGACCGACCCGTCCGCCCCGCGCACGCGGAACGTGGGCCGCAGGTGCGCGGGCACCCTGGTCCAGTCCACGTCCTGCTCGTAGATCTCCGTGCCGTCGCCGAGCGCGGGCAGTTCCCGCTCGAAGGCCGCCCAGAACTCCTCCCGCCGCGGGCTGACCCGTTCCAGGAACCGGGTGGCCTTGTCCGGCGCCGGGGCGAGGTTGCGGCGCAGCTCCTTGGGCAGCGAGCGGATCATCGCCGTCACGAGGTCGTGCCGGAACCCCGGCACCTGCCACAGCAGGTCGCGGTCGTCGAAGCGGTTGACGACCTCGACGGGCACCTCGACGGTCAGCCCGTCGGCCGCCGAGCCGGGGTCGAAGACGTAGTCCAGCACCAGGTCCAGGTCGCCCTGGCGCCAGGTCAGCGGGAACTGCTCCTCGCTCACCGCGTCGTCCTCGGTGACGAGCATCGCCGGGTCGAACGTCAGCAGCTCGGGGTCCTCGCGCCGCGCCTGCTTCCACCAGGCGTCGAAGTGGCGGCCGGAGACGACGTCGGCGGGCACCCGCGCGTCGTAGAACGTGAACAGCACCTCGTCGTCGACGACGATGTCGCGCCGCCGCGCGCGGTGCTCCAGCTCCTCGGCCTCGGCGAGGAGTTCCCGGTTGCGGTGGAAGAAGGCGTGCCGCGTCTCGAAGTCCCCCTCGACGAGGGCGTGCCGCAGGAAGAGGTCCCGCGACAGTTCCGGGTCGATCCCGCCGTAGGCGACGGTGCGGCCCGCGACGACGGGCACGCCGTAGAGGGTCACGCGTTCCGTGGCGACGACGGCCGCGCGCTTGCGGGACCACCGGGGCTCGGAGTACGTGCGCTTGACGACGTGCTCGGCCAGCGGTTCGATCCACCGCGGGTCGATGCCCCCCACGACGCGCGCCCACAACCGCGACGTCTCGACGAGTTCGGCGGCGACGACCCAGTCGGGGTTCTTGCGGCCCAGGGCCGATCCCGGGGAGAGCGCGAACTTCGCCCCCCGGGCACCCGAGTACTCCGTCTGCGTCCGCCGCTGATCGCGGCGCCCGCCCTTGTCCTCACGGACGTCCTTGAGCCCGACGTTGCCGAGCAGCCCCGCCAGCAGCGAGCGGTGCACGGCGTCGGCGTCGTACCCGGGGTCGGGGAACACCTCGCCCTCGGCGAGCTCGGCCGGTGCGGGCCGTTCGACCTCGAACTGCAGGTCCCGCACCACCCGGCGCAGCTGGGAGAACGTGTCCTGCCACTCCCGCAGGCGCAGGAAGTGCAGCAGCTCGGCCTTCACCCGGCGGCGGAACGCCGAGCTGGACAGCTCTCGCTGCAGGTGCTGCAGGTAGGACCACAGGTTCAGGTAGGTGAGGAAGTCGGAGGTCTCGTCCCGGAAGCGCGCGTGCAGCTGCGCGGCCCGCTCACGCTGCTCCAGCGGGCGTTCGCGCGGGTCCTGCACCGACAGCGCCGCGACGACGACGAGGACGTCGCGCAGGCAGCCGTTGCGCTGCCCCTCCAGCACCATGCGGCCCAGCCGCGGGTCGATCGGCAGCCGGGCGAGGTCGCGGCCCGTGCGCGTCAGCCGGGGCACCCCGCGGTCGGCGGGCCGCGCCGGTTCCAGCGCCCCGAGTTCGGCCAGCAGCGCGAGGCCGTCGGCGACGGCGCGCGGCTCGGGGGGTTCGACGAACGGGAAGCGCGCGATGTCGCCCAGGCCCAGGGAGGTCATCTGCAGGATGACGGCGGCGAGGTTGGTGCGCAGGATCTCCGGGTCCGTGAACTCCGGTCGGGACTCGTAGTCGGCCTGGGAGTACAGCCGGATGCAGATGCCGTCGGCGACGCGCCCGCACCGGCCGGCGCGCTGGTTCGCCGAGGCCTGCGAGATGCGTTCGACCGGCAGGCGCTGCACCTTCGTGCGGTGGCTGTACCGGGAGATGCGCGCGGTCCCGGCGTCCACGACGTACCGGATCCCGGGCACCGTCAGCGAGGTCTCGGCCACGTTGGTGGCCAGCACGATCCGGCGGTTCCCGCTCGTACGGAACACCCGGTGCTGCTCCTCGGCGGACAACCGCGCGAACAGCGGCAGGATCTCCGTCCCGCGCAGCTCCCGGGTCTTCACCAGGTCGGCGAGGGCGTCGGCGGTGTCCCGGATCTCCCGCTCCCCGGGCAGGAACACGAGGACGTCACCGGGCCCCTCGGCGGCCAGTTCCCGGACGGCGTCGAGGATGCCCTCGGTCTGGTCGCGGTCGTCGCCGACGAGGGCGGTCAGGTCGTCCCGGTCGTCGAGGGAGTCGCCGTCCCCCTCGTCCTCGCTCCCGAGGTCCCCGAGGAGTTCCTCGGCCAGTTCCGCGGCCAGCAGCGGCCGGTAGCGGACCTGCACCGGGTAGGTGCGGCCGGAGACCTCCAGGACCGGCGCCCCGCCGAAGTGCCGGGAGAACCGCTGCGGGTCGATGGTCGCCGAGGTGATGACGAGCTTGAGGTCGGGGCGGCGCGGCAGGAGCTGGGCCAGGTAGCCCAGGAGGAAGTCGATGGTGAGGCTGCGCTCGTGCGCCTCGTCGACGATGAGGGTGTCGTACTGCAGGAGTTCGGGGTCGCGCTGGATCTCCGCCAGCAGGATCCCGTCCGTCATGACCTTGACGAGGCTGTCCTCGCCGACCGTGTCGGTGAACCGCACGGCGTACCCGACGGTGCCGCCGAGCTCGGTGCGCAGTTCCTCGGCGACGCGCTCGGCGACGGCCCGGGCGGCGATGCGGCGCGGCTGGGTGTGCCCGATCCGGCCGCGGACTCCCCGCCCGACCTCCAGGGCGATCTTCGGGAGCTGGGTGGTCTTGCCCGACCCGGTCTCCCCCGCCACCACGATCACCTGGTGCTCGGCGAGGGCGCGGGCGATGTCGTCCTTGGCCTGGCTGACGGGCAGCTGCTCGGGGTACTCCAGCGCCGGCACGGACGCCGCCCGTCGCGCCGTGCGCGCCTCGGCGGCCGTGGTCAGCGCCTCCAGCTGGTCCAGGTCGGCGGCGAACGCCTCGGGGGGACGACGGGCCAGCGCCGCGAGCCGGCGCCGCAGCCGGTCCTCGTCGCGCAGCGAGACGCCCCCCAGCCGTTCGGCCAGCGCCCGCGCGCGGGGGTCGTCCGGCAGGGCCCGGGCCTGCGGACCGGGACGGCCTCCGCCGGGACGACCGGAGCGCCCGCGGGAGGAGGACGAGCGGGAGGAGCTGCGGGAACGCTGCGGGGTGCGGGACATGACCCGCCGATTCTAGGTCCGGCCCGGGCCCGCCCGCCCCCGGGATTCGCGCGCCGGGCCCGCAGCGGTCGCCGGTCGGGTCCGCGAGCGCCACCCGCGCCGGGGGCCGGGTCCGTCCGGCCGGGGACATCCCCCGCGAACGCGTCGCGGGTCGCTCACGTCTGCGCCCGCAGCCGCGGCAGGACGAGCTCGCCGAAGACGGGCAGGTCGCGCAGGTAGTCCGGGAAGACGAGCATGACCCCGTCGAGCCCGGTCTGCCCGACGTGCTCGAGGACCTGCTCGGTGACGCTGTCGGGCCCGCCGACGACGACGGCCGTCTGGAACGCCTCGTGGGCCTCGTCACCGGCCGTCATGGACATCGCCCGTTCCAGCGGCAGGCCCCAGGACAGCTTCATGGCGGTGATCGCCTCGCGGTCGTACCCGCGGCCGTACTCGGCGAAGGCGGCGTGGGCCGCCGCGTCGGTCTCCTCCAGGACGACGGTCAGCATGGCGTACGTGCGCAGGCTGCGGCCCTGGTCGGCGGCCAGCGCCTTGACCTCGTCGTTGGCGCGGCGCAGCCCGGCCAGGTCCGGGGCGGTGAGGAAGGAGCCGTCGCAGTGGGCGGCCTGGAACCGCAGCCCCGCCGGGGAACTGCCGGCGGCGATGAGGGTCGGGCGGCGCGAGGGGTGCGGCCGGGACTGGCAGTCGTCGAGGGTGAAGAACTCCCCGCGGTGGGTGACCGAGTCCTGCGTCCAGAGCCGGTCGACGAGCCGGATCCACTCCTCGGTGTACCGGTAGCGGTCGTCGTGGGTGAAGTCCTCGCGCCACTGCCCCATCTGGGAGAACTCGTGCTCGTAGGCGCCCACGACGACGTTCATGCCGCACCGCCCGCCGGAGACCTGGTCCAGCGTCGCGAACATCTTCGCCACCAGCGCGGGGTGGAACAGGTTCGTGTGCACCGTGGCCCACACCTGCACGCGCTCGGTGGCCTCGGCGAGCGCGGCCGTCATGGTCATCGACTCCAGGGTCTGGCCCCAGTGGTCGGTGCGGCCGCCGTACCCGCGCCACTTGGCCATCGACATGACGAAGTCCAGGCCGACGCGCTCGGCGGCGAGCGCCGCCTGCCGGTTGTCCGCGTAGGTGGCCTGCGGGTGGGGGGCGGTCTCGGACATGATCCAGCCGCCGTTGCCGATGGGCAGGAACGTGCCGAACTCCTTGCTCACGGGACCGGCCAGACGAGCTGCCCGCCCGAGTACAGCGAGGGGACCAGGTCCGGGACGACGACCTGCGACAGGTCCGGGACGGCGGGGATCTGGCCCATCTGCACGAGGAACTCCCCCTCGGTGCGGACCGCGGCGTCGTCGATCCGACCCAGCACCTGCCCGTCCGGCAGGGAGGAGTCGACGAGCTCCGTCTCCGTCCGCCACACCTGGGCGTTGTGCTCGCTGTCGTACCCGGCCTGGGACAGCTCCGCGGCGTCGGCGACGCACTCGTCGGCGTGCTGCTCGCAGTGGGTGTAGGCGCGCAGCTGGGCACGCAGGAAGTCCTCGACGGCGCTGCGGTGCCCGGAGAGGAACTCCGGGTCGACGATCGTCGTGGCCATGGACCCGGGGACCCCGTAGTCCTCGGGGTTCCACTCGGTGATCTCCTCACCCTCGGCCGCCAGGGTGAGGGGTTCGTTGGACTTGTACCCCGTGAGCGCCTGCACCTGCCCGCGCACGAGGACGGTCGGGTCGTACCCGACCTTCACCTGGTCGATCTTCGCGACGTCCACGCCCGCCGCGCGGAGCATGGCCTCGATCGTGACGGGCAGCGCGCCCTTGTGCCCCAGCGTCTTGCCCTCGAGCTGCGTGAGGTCGGTGATGCCCGGCTCCGTCATGAGCGTGGCGACCGGGACGTGGCCGAACATCGCGACGGCCTGCACGTCGAGGCCGTTGGCGACGTTGACGAGGACGTCGCCGTTGCCGGCGATGGAGGACAGCTGCGCGGTGCCGGCGGCGACGAGTTGCGCGTTCTGCGCGGTCTCCCCGGTGCCCGGCTGGATCTCCACGTCGAGGCAGACGTCGTCGAAGTACCCGAGGGCCTTCGCCGCGATCGGGTCGAGGATGCTCGCCGAGGCCTGGTACTGGAACCCCGTGACGTAGGTGACCTTCCCCGCCGCCTCGTTCTGCCGGCAGCGTTCGGGCGTGACGGCCGAGCCCCGGCTGCCCGTGGGGGTGGAACCACCCGCGGGTCCCTCCTCCGGTCCACCGCACCCGGCGAGGAGGAGGGCGGCGGCCGCGCCGACGGCGAGGGCGGTGCGGGTGGTGTTCACGGCGGCTCCTGGGCGGTGTCTGGGGGTCAGCGGTTCTGGGACTCGTGCCAGGACAGGACCCGGCGTTCGACGGCGGTGACGACCAGCAGCAGGAGCGACCCCATGAGGGCCAGGCACGCGATGGCGGCGAACACGCGGTCGAGCTGGGAGTTCGAGCTGGCGACGCTGATGAGCGTCCCCAGCCCCGACCGGGCCCCGGCGGCCGCGAACTCCGCGACGACGGCGCCGACGAGGGACAGCGGGAACACGACGCGCAGCGCGGAGAACACGTAGGGCAGGGCGCTGGGGAACCGCAACCGCACGAGCACGTCGAGGCGGGAGGCGTCCACGGTGCGGAACACCTGCAGGACGTGCCGGTCGACCGAGCGCAACCCGGTGGCGGTGTTCATGAGGACGGGGAAGAACGTGATGAGCCCGGTCACGACGACTTTCGGGGTCAGGCCGAACCCGAAGGCGACGACCAGCGCGGGCGCGATGGCCACGACCGGGGTGACGGTGAGGACGACGGCCAGCGGGGTGACGGCCCGGCGCACGAGGGCGAACTCCCCCACGAGCACCGCCAGCAGGACGGCCGGGACCCCGCCGGCCGCCAACCCGAGCAGCGCCTCCTGCAGCGTCGTCCACGCGTTGGAGACGTAGAGGTCCGGCTGGTCGAGGAACTGCCGGCCGACGCTGGACACCGTCGGCAGCACGTAGGGGTTCTCGCGCGCGACCCACGTCCACAGCGCCCCGACCACGACGACCGCCAGGACCGTGGGCAGCCAGGTCCGGGGGTGCACGGTCGCGGCCAACCGCCTCACGCCACCCCCCGGCCCGCGGGGGTGGGGGCCCCGGACACCGGGTCCCAGGCCGTCTCCAGCAGCGCCCGGACGCGGTGCTCGTGCTCGTGCATCGCGGCCGTGTCGAGCTGGCCGTGGTGGCGGGGCCGGTCCAGGTCGACGTCCACCGCCCCCGCGACGCGCCCCGGGGCCGCGGCCATGACGACGACGGTGTCCGACAGCAGGACCGCCTCGGCGATGGAGTGCGTGACGAACACGACCGTCGTCCGCAGCTCCTGCCACACGTCGAGCAGCTGCAGCTGGGCGGACTCGCGGGTGAACTCGTCGAGCGCGGAGAACGGCTCGTCCATGAGGAGCACGTCCGGTTCGAGGGCGAAGGCCCGGGCCAGCGCCGTGCGCTGCTGCATCCCGCCCGAGAGCTGCCCGGGCCGGCGGGTCAGCACGTCGCCCAGGCCCAGCCGGGTCAGCAGCTCGACGGGGTCGGACGCCAGACCCCGCTGCGCCCTGCGGCGCCCGGCGCCGCGGTTCACCTTCTCCAGGACGCGGACGTTGCCGAGCACGTCGAGCCAGGGCAGCAGGGCCGGGACCTGCGGGACGAAGCCGATCGTCTTGCGCGCCCGGGCCTGCGCCGTGGTCCGGCCGCAGATCCGGACCTGGCCCGCGTCGGGCGCCTCGAGCCCGGCGATGAGGCGCAGCAGGGTCGACTTGCCGCAGCCGGAGGGCCCGATGACGCTCACGAACCGCCCGCGGGGCACCTGCAGGTCGACGTGGGCGAGCGCCCGGACGGCGTCCGGGCCCGTGCCGTACGTCTTGCAGGCGTCGTCGACGGCCACGAAGGGACCGTCGGGCGGCGGCGCGCTGGGCATGCGGTGACCCTACTCAGCGCCCACGGCCCGGGGACCGGGGTGGGGACCGCCGCGGCCGAACGGCCGGGACCCGTCCGTGCCGGCGGTAGGGTCCGGACATGGACGCGAGGGCGCGACGGAGCCTCGAACGCCTCTCGGCAGCGGTGCTGGAGCTGGCGGCGGACAACGCACCGGAAACCCTCTCGGTCAGCGAGGTCGCCCGCTGCGCGGGTGTCCACCGCTCCACGTTCTACGAGCACAGCGACTCCCCCTCGGCGCTGTTGCGCTCCGTCCTGCGCGACGAGCTCGACGACGCCCGCGAACGGCACCTCGGTGGCCCGGCCGCACGGGACTGGACGGCCGCCGTGGGCGCGACGACGCGGGAGGTCCTGGAGCACCTGGAACGGCACCGGTCCGTGTACCTGCGCAGCCTGGCCAGCCCCGCCGACGGGACGTTGCGCACGCTCCTGGCCGACCACTTCGCGGCGTCGGTCCTGCTGCTGCTCGAACGGGGCGCCGTCCCCTCCCCCGTCACCGACCCGCAGCTCGTGGCCCGGTACGTCGCGGAGGGGACCGTGGGCGCGCTGTCCGTGTGGCTGGCGCACGAGCAGCGCGACCTCGACTCCTTCCTGACCTCCTGCGCCCAGCTGGCCCCGTCCTGGTGGCCGCTGCGCGTCGCCGGCGGAGGCGGCGGGACCCCGACGTGACGGGAACCGCCCCCGGGTCCCCGAGTTCGCGGCGCCGGCCCCCTCACCCCGGCAGGGGCACGACCCACTCGACGCTGGTGCCCCGCCCGTCCCCGGCGGGGGACGTCACGACGCAGCGGCCCCCGAGGTCCTCGGCGCGCACGCGCAGGTTCTCCAGGCCGCTGCGCCTCGTGGTCGGACCGATGCCGACGCCGTCGTCGGTCACCGTCACCGACAGCTCCCCGGCGCGGACCGCGGAGTGGATCCGGACCCGGTCGGCCGCCGCGTGGCGGGCGCAGTTCGACAGGACCTCGCGCAGCGCCGCGCCCAGGTGGTCGGCGACCTCGTGCGGGACCGGCAGGGGCCGGAGCCCGTCGTGGGTGAGGACGGGCTCCAGACCGAGGACGTCGGAGAACTCCAGCGCCAGGTCGCGCAGGAGCACGCAGGCGTCCGTGTCCTGCTCGGAGTCCTTCAGCTGGAAGATCGTCCCGCGGATCGTCCGGATCGTGTCGTCGCCGTCGTCGATGAGCTCGCGCAGCGCCGCGGCCGTCCCCGGCTCCCGGGTGCGGGCCGCCAGCGCCGACATGCGCAGGCCCCCGGCGAACAGCTGCTGGATGACCTGGTCGTGCAGGTCGCGCGCGATGCGGTCGCGGTCGTCCAGCATGCTCACCCGGCGACGGTCCGCCTGGGCCCGCCCCAGTTCCACCGCGAGCCCCACGTGGATCGCGAAGTCGGCGGCCATCGCCAGGTCCTGCCCGTCGAACGCCCGGCCGCCGCGGCCGCGGGACAGGCACAGGAAGCGCCGGTCCACCCCGGCGCCGGGGGCGACACGGACCACGAGCGCCGTGCCGTCGGGCACGCCGGGCGTCGTGGCGCCCAGGCCCGCGACGGCGGCCTCGGCGACGACGCCGTCCTCGCACCCGGACAGGACCGCGGCGGCCGGGCCGTCCGGGACCACCCACCGGGCCCCGCGCAGCGCCTCGCCGCCGGCGCCCACCGCCGCGACCACGCGCAGGTCGTCCCGGGCGTCCGTCTGCACCACCACCGCCAGGTCCGCCTCGGCCGCGGCGGCCGCGCGCGCGGCGACGGCGTGCAGGGGGGAGACGTCCTCCCCCACCAGGTCGCGGACGATGTCCGCCGACGCGCTCAGCCACCGCTGCCGGCGCTCGGCGACGTCGAACAGCCGCGCGTTCTCGATCGCGACGCCCGCCGCCGAGGCCAGCGCGACCAGCAGCTCCTCGTCCTCGGCCGTGAAGTCGGCGCGCTGCCCCCCTGCCTGCCCCCCGGCGGTCTTCTCGCTCAGGTAGAGGTTGCCGAAGACCGCGTCGCGCACGCGGACGGGCACCCCGAGGAAGGACCGCATGGGCGGGTGCCCCGGCGGCAGGCCCGCCGCCGCGGGGTGCTGGGACAGGTCCGGCAGCCGCAGCGGCTCGGGGTGGCGGACCAGTTCGCCGAGCACCCCCTCGCCCCGGGGGAGGCGGCCGATGCCGCGGGCGGTCTCCTCCTCGACCCCGACGGTGATGAACCGGCTCAGCCCCCCGTCCTCACCCACCACCCCCAGGGCGCCGTAGCGGGCTCCGAGCAGCTCGCACGCGGCCTGGGTGATGCGCCGCAGCAGGGTGGGCAGGTCCAGGTCGGAGCTGATCGCGCGGGTCGCGGCCAGCAGCCCCTGCAAGCGCCCCTGGGTGGCCAGGACGTCCTGCGCGCGGTCGATGAGCTGCTGCAGCAGGTCGTCGAGCTCGAGCCGCGCCACCTGCGGGAACGTCACGGTCTGCTCGCCCCCGGTGCGGCGGTCCTGCGGAGTCCGCGGCGTCTGCGGTGTCTGCGGTGTCTTCGAAGTCATCCCGTCCCCTCGGCCCCGGGCCCCTGCCGGGTGCTCGACAGGCGCATCGAAGCACACCGGGGTCTGGCCCCGCGGTGGGGCGGGACCTCAGCGACCGCTCGTCGCCCGCGCCGCGGGCAGCCCGGTCGACGCCGGGACGTGGTGCACGCCGATCCGGCGGCGGAAGACCCAGTACGTCCAGCCCTGGTACAGCAGGACCAGGGGGGTCAGGACGGCCGCTACCCAGGTCATGACCACCAGGGTGTAGTGCCCGGAGCTCGCGTTCGTCACCGTCAGGCCGTGCGCCGGGTCGGTGCTGGCCGGCATCACGTCCGGGAAGAGGCTGCCGAAGACCAGCACGACGACGGCGACGATCGCGACGGCGGTTGCCGCGAAGGCGCGACCCTCCGCCCGGCGGCGCCCCGCCACCACCGCACCGGCCAGCGCGCCGGCGGCGACGGCCACCGCGGCCCACGTCCAGGTCCGGCCGTGCAGCAGCTGCGTCAGCACCGCCCACGAGCCGGCCACGAGCAGCGCCACCGGCGTGAGCACGTCCCCGGCCCGGGCGGCGCGCTCGCGCACCTGCCCCAGCGTCCGCAGCGCGAGGAAGCTCGCCCCGTGGGCCAGGAACACCGTGAGCAGGGCGAGCCCGCCGAGGAGGGCGTAGGGGTTCAGCAGGGTCAGCAGCGTCCCGGTGAACCGGTGCTCGGCGTCCATCGGCACGCCCTGCACGAGGTTCGCGAAGGCGACCCCCCAGATCAGGGACGGCACCCAGGAGCCGACCGCGATGCACCGGTCCCAGCGGGCCCGCCACACCGGGTCGTCGACCTTGCCGCGGAACTCGAAGGCCACCGCGCGAAGGATGAGCGCGACGAGGACGAGCAGCAGGGCGAGGTAGAAGCCGGAGAACATCGAGGCGTACCACTCCGGGAACGCGGCGAAGGTCGCGCCGCCGGCGACCAGCAGCCAGACCTCGTTGCCGTCCCACACCGGCCCGATCGTGGCCAGCAGGGTCCGGCGTTCGGTGTCGTCGCGCGACAGCGGCGCCAGGAGCATGCCGACGCCGAAGTCGAAACCCTCCAGGACCAGGTACCCGGTCCACAGGACGGCGATGAGGATGAACCAGACGGTGGTGAGTTCCACGAGACGGGCTCCGTGATCAGTAGGTGAAGGCGAGCGGGGCGTCGTCGTCGGCGGCCGGGCCGATGGCGGCGGCGTCGACGTCGGGCAGGGGCAGCGCGGCGTACCGGCGGACCAGCGTGAACCACACGACGGCCAGCACGCCGTACAGGAGCGTGAACACGGTCAGCGAGGTGAGGACCGTCGCCGTCCCGACCGGGGACACCCCGTCACGGGTCAGCATCCGGACCGCGTCCAGTCCTGTCGGGTTGGGCGCCACGACCCACGGCTGGCGCCCCATCTCGGTGAAGATCCAGCCGAACGAGTTCGCCAGGAACGGCATCGGGACGGTCAGCAGCGCCAGCCGGGCCCCGCGACGCGACAGCGGGACCCGCCCTGCCCGGGTGGCCCACAACCCGAGGACCGCCAGCACCGCGCTGAACGCGCCGAACCCGATCATCAGGCGGAACGACCAGTAGGTCACCGGCAGCACCGGCACGTAGTCGCCCGCGCCGTAGCGCTCGGCGTAGCTGCGCTGGAGGTCGTTCACCCCCTCGAGGTGCCCCGAGAAGGAGTTCGTCGCCAGGAACGCCGTCAGCCCGGGGACCGTCACCTGCTTGACGTCGCAGGAGTTCGCCACGTCGCCGACGGCGAAGAGGCTGAACCCGGCACCGTCCTCGCTCTCGCACAGGGCTTCCGCGGCCGCCATCTTCATCGGCTGCTGCTGGAACATCAGGCGCGCCTGGGCGTCGCCGGAGACCGCGACCCCGACGCCGGAGACCAGCAGCACGACCATCGCGACCCGGGCGGCGGACCGGAAGGCCTGTGCCTCCCGGTCGTCGGCCCGCCGCCGCGCCCGGGCCGCCGACCACAGCCCGAGCGCGGCGACGGCCGTCGAGGCCAGGACGAGCGCGCCGGTGACGACGTGCGGGAACGCCGCCAGCGTCGTGGAGTTCGTCAGCAGGGCGACGATGTCGGTGAGCTGGGCCCGGCCCCTCGTGGCGTCGTAGGTCACCCCGACCGGGTGCTGCATGAAGGAGTTCGCGGCCAGGATGAAGTACGCCGAGGCCCACGTGCCCAACGCGACCACCCAGATGCACGCGAGGTGCACCGGACGGGGCAGCCGGTCCCAGCCGAAGACCCACAGCCCCAGGAACGTGGACTCCACGAAGAACGCGGCCATGCCCTCGATGGCCAGGGGTGCGCCGAAGACGTCACCGACGAACCGGGAGTACTCGCTCCAGTTCATGCCGAACTGGAACTCCTGCACGATGCCGGTCACCAGGCCGACCGTGAAGGTGATGAGGAAGAGCTTGCCGAAGTGCTTGGTCAACCGCAGCCACTTCTCGTCGCCGCTGCGGTGCCAGGCGCTCTGGAAACCCGCCACGAGCGGCACCAGCCCCATCGTCAGCGGGACGAAGAAGAAGTGGTACAGGGTGAGGGTCCCGAACTGCAGCCGGGCGAAGGTGAGGGCGTCCACGTCCTCGACCCTGCCCGACCGCAGCCGGCGAGCCCAGGGACCAAGGTCCCCGGGTTCTCAGGAGGCGTTGCCGCGCAGCGGCACCGTCCAGTCCCGCACCTCGGGGAGGTCCTCGAGGTGCTCCACGACGTGGGTCTCGTGCCGTTCGAGCTGGGCCAGGCACCAGCGACGCAGGTCGTCGGCGCCCGCAGGCGCCCTGGACGCGTTGTTCAACGCGTCCAGGACGAGGTGGTAACGGGATGCACGGTTGAGGACGACCATGTCGAAGGGCGTGGTGGTCGTGCCCTCCTCCACGAAACCCCGGACGTGGAACCGCCCGGCCGCGGGACGACCGTGCACGATCTGGTGGATCGCCCCGGGAAAACCGTGGAACGCGAACACCACGTCGACGTGGTCGGTGAAGAGTTCCCGGAAGGTGAACTCGTCCATCCCGTGCGGGTGGTCGACGGGGCGGTGCAGCCGCATGAGGTCGACCACGTTCACGACCCGCACCCGCAGCCGGGGCAACCGCTCGGCGAGGATCTGCGCAGCGGCGACGGTCTCCATCGTCACCACGTCCCCGGCGCACGCCAGCACCACGTCGGGGTCGGCCGACCCGTCGTCGGTCCCGGCCCAGTCCCAGGCACCGGCTCCACGGGAGACGTGCTCGGCTGCCTCGGACGCCGAGAGGTACTGCAGCTGGGGCTGCTTGTCGATGACGACGAGGTTGATCCGCGACCGGGTGCGCAGGCAGTGGTCGGCGACCTCGAGCAGGCAGTTCGCGTCCGGTGGCAGGTAGACGCGGGAGACCCCGGCGCGCTGCGTGAGGGCCGTCTGGATGAGACCCGGTCCCTGGTGGCTGAAGCCGTTGTGGTCGTTGCGCCAGGCCGTGGACGTGAGCAGGACGTTCAGGCTCGGGACCGGCGCCCGCCACGGCAGCTTCTCGGCCTCCTCCAGCCACTTGCCGTGCTGGACGGTCTGGGAGGCGCTGACCATGGCGAACGCCTCGTAGGTGGCGAACACCCCGTGCCGGCCGGTCAGGGTGTACCCCTCCAGCCAACCGTGGCAGTTGTGCTCGGACAGGACCTCCACCACCCGCCCCGACGGCGACAGCGCGACGTCGCCGGGGACGGTCTGCTCCATCCAGGTGCGGTCGCTCGCCTCGAACACCGCACCGAGGCGGTTGCTGCCCGTCTCGTCGGGGCAGAACAGGCGGAAGGTCGTCGGGTTGGCGCGGTAGACGTCGCGCAGGTACTCCCCCAGCCGCCGGGTGGACTCGGCGCGGACGGCGCCCGGCCGCGGGACCTCCACGGCGTAGTCCCCCGTCGGCGGCAGCACGAGGTCACGGGCGAGGAGCCCACCGTTGGCGTGCGGGCTCGCCGACACCCGCAGCGCCTCCTGCGGGTCGTTGGCCCGCACGAGCGCCGTGGGCCGGCCGTCGGCGTCGAAGAGCTCCTCCGGGCGGTAGGACCGCATCCACTCCTCCAGCAGCCGCAGGTGCGCGGGGTTCTCCTTCACCCCGGACAACGGGACCTGGTGGGCCCGCCAGGTCCCTTCGACCTGGACCCCGTCGACCGTGCGCGGTCCCGTCCAGCCCTTCGGCGACCGCAGCACGACGACCGGCCAGGCGGGCACGCCGTCGGGGGCCTGCCCCGTGCGGGCGGCGTGCTGGATGGCGCGGATCCGGTGGTGGGCCTCGGCGAGGGCACCGGCGAACCGGTGGTGCATCCCGGGCAGGTCCTCACCGGTGACCTCCAGGACGTGGTAGCCGTGCCCCTGCAGCAGCGAGCGCACGAGCGCGGGGTCCTTGCGGGCCAGGACCGTGGGCCCGGAGATCTTCCAGCCGTTGAGGTCCAGCACGGGCAGGACCGCCCCGTCGCGCGCGGGGTTGAGGAAGGAGATCCCCTTCCACGCCCCCTCCAGCGGGGCGGTCTCGGCCTCGCCGTCGCCCACGACGGCCAGGGCCAGCAGGTCGGGGTTGTCCATGACCGCGCCGAAGGCGTGGACGAGGACGTACCCCAGTTCCCCGCCCTCGTGCAGCGACCCCGGGGTCGTGACCGAGGCGTGGGAGGGGATGCCGCCCGGGGAGGAGAACTGCCGGAACAACCGCCGCATCCCCTCGGCGTCCTGGGTGACGGCGGGGAAGAACCGGTCGTACGTGCCCTCCAGCCAGCTCGCCGCCACCAGCGCGGGACCCCCGTGGCCCGGGCCGGCCAGGTACACCGCCTGCTGCCCCGTCCGCCGGACCAGCCGGGACAGGTGGGCGTAGACGAAGGACAGGCCGGTGCTCGTCCCCCAGTGACCCAGCAGCCGGGGCTTGACGTCCTCGGCCCGCAACGGCCGGCGCAGCAAGGGGTTGTCCTGCAGGTAGATCTGGCCGATCGTCAGGTAGTTCGCGGCGCGCCACCAGGCGTCCAGCGCCGCCAGCTCGTCCTCGGGCAGACCCCCCGGTGCCAGGGCGTCGTCGGTGGTCGGGGGGTGGACGTCCCCGGGGTCGGGCCAGGGGGTGGCCCGGGAGGTGGAGGCGGTCGACGTGGTGCTGACGGGGAGGTCCCCGGGTTGCGGCGGTCTCACCCGCGTCAACCTGCCGGGGGGAGCCCGCGCGCACCAGGGTCCAACGTCCCGGCCGGCCGGCCCGGACGGGCGGCGGCCGGCACGTCAACCCCGTCCGTGGGCGGTGGTGAACAGCGCGGCCTGCGTCCGGCTGCTGAGCTGCAGCTTCGCCAGGACGTTGGACACGTAGTTCTTGACGGTCTTCTCGGCCAGGTGCAGTTCCGCCCCGATCCGGCGGTTGGTCCACCCCTCGCTCAGCAGCTTCAGCACCCGCCGCTCCTGCGGGGTGAGACCGGCCAGCCGCGGGTCGGCCGCCAACGGGTCCTCCACCCGCCGTCGGACCGCTTCCACGACCGCCGGGTCGAGCAGGCTGGCACCGGCGTGCACGGCGCGCACCGAGCCCACCAGGTCGGTCGTCCCGATCTCCTTGAGCAGGTACCCCGACGCTCCGGCGAGGGCGGCCGCCAGCAGGGCCTCGTCGTCGTCGTAGGAGGTCAGGACGAGCGTGCGCGTCCCCGGGGAGAGCAGGTGGACCCGGCGGCAGACGTCGATGCCGGAACCGTCCGGCAACCGGCCGTCCAGGACCGCGACGTCGGGTCGCGTCCGGGTGATCCCCTCCACCGCCGCGGCCACGGTCCCCGCCTCCCCCACGACCTCCAGCCCGGGGTCGGCCTCCAGGACGGCGCGCAACCCCGCCCGGACCACGGCGTGGTCGTCGAGCAGGAACACCCTGACGGTGGTCATGGCGGTGGGTCCCTCCGATCGGTGCCCCCGGCAGCCTAGGCCCGGGGCGGACGCGGCGGCGGCCGGCCGGCCGCAGGGGCCTCAGAAGGGCGGCGCAGGCGCTCGCGCGGGCGTGCGCTGCCCGCTCAGCAGGGCGAGGTCGACGCAGAAGAACTGCTCCCGGACCCCGGGCGCCCAGGCGTCGAGCGCGCCGCGGACCGCCTCCGGCGGGTCGTCCAGCGCCCGGCACCGGCCCGTGACCGTGACCGTCCACCCCCCGCCGTCCGCGAGCGCGCCCGCCTCCCCCGACGCGGGACCCGACGCGTCGACGTTGACGGCGACGACCGCGTTCGTCACCGACCGCGCCAGCGCGGTGCCCGCCGCCGTGCGGAACCACAGGCGGCCGCCGTGGACGGCGTAGTTCGTGGTCGCCACGGCCGGCAGGGAGCCGGCGGTGAAGACCACGCGCCCCACACCGCCGGGGCCGAGCAGGTGCCGGCACCGGCCGGCGTCGAGCCGCTGCGGGTCCGGCGGCACCGGCACCGCGCTCACCCCCACCACGACGCGGCCGGTGCCCGGTGGGCCGGGCCAGGACCGGCCCACCACGGTGCCAGCCCCCGCACCTGCGCGCGGAGCGCCCCTCGCCCGAACCGGTCCTCCTGCACGTGCTCCTCCTGCGTGGGTCGTCGGGTCGTCGGGTCGTGGGGTCGTGGGGTCGTGGGGTCGTGGGGTCGT
Source organism: Kineococcus mangrovi (assembly GCF_041320705.1). Lineage (NCBI taxonomy): Bacteria > Bacillati > Actinomycetota > Actinomycetes > Kineosporiales > Kineosporiaceae > Kineococcus > Kineococcus mangrovi. Next base: position 39,460 of record NZ_JBGGTQ010000005.1, on the reverse strand, counting down.
GGGGTCGTGGGGTCGTGGGGTCGTGGGGTCGTCGGGTGCGTCCGCCCTCAGGCGGGCCGCAGCGCGTCCAGGGGGTCCCCGGGGGCGCGGGCGGGGCCGGGCAGCTCCGCCCGTCCCAGCTCCCGGCCCGTGAAGTGCGCCATGTCCAGCGCCAGCAACCGGTGGTCGGTCCCCTCCACCAGCCGGCACGCCGCGGTGGGGCTGTGCGGCCGGGGCACGGTGCGGCAGGGGCCCACCACGGTGACGCTCCACCCGGACCGTTCCGACGGCTCGACGTGGTCGACGTGGTACGCCAGGACCGCGCCGTCGACGTGGTGGCGCAGCGAGCTGCCCACCGGCACGGGGAACCAGACCCTGTCGCCCCAGACGACGTACTCCGTGGGCAGGACGGCGGGCAGCGCGGCCTCCGTGAAGACGGCTCTGCCGTTCCCGGACGACCCCAGCAGCCGGCGGCAGTCCCGCGGCGGCAGCGCGCTCGAGCAGTGCATGCCCCGAGGTTGACCCGGTCGGCGCCCCCGGGACAGGGCCCTAGGTCCCGGCCCGCGGACGCGGGGCCCGTGGGAACGACGGAGCGGGTGCCCACCTGTCGGTGGACACCCGCTCTGCGATCCGGTCGGGCTGACAGGATTTGAACCTGCGACCCCTTGACCCCCAGTCAAGTGCGCTACCAAGCTGCGCCACAGCCCGAATCGACCCGCCCTCAACGAGCGAGCCGGGTAGAACCCTACCTCATCGCTTGCGCTTCTCCCGCACCCGCACGCTCAGCTCGATCGGCGAGCCCACGAAGCCGAACTCCTCGCGCAGTCGGCGCTCGATGAACCGGCGGTACCCGGCCTCGAGGAACCCGCTGGCGAAGACGACGAAGCGCGGCGGCCGGGTGGAGGCCTGGGTGCCGAAGAGGATGCGCGGCTGCTTGCCCCCGCGCACCGGGTGCGGGTGCGCGGCGACGATCGAGCCGAGGAACGCGTTGAGGCGGCCGGTGGGGATGCGCGTCTCCCAGGACTCCAGCGCCGTGTCGATCGCCGGGACGAGCTTGTCCATGTGCCGGCCCGTCTGCGCCGACACGTTGACCCGCGGGGCCCAGGGGATCTGGACGAGCTCCTTCTCGATCTCGCGCTCGAGGTAGTGCCGGCGCTCCTCGTCGGTGAGGTCCCACTTGTTGTAGGCCACCACGAGGGCGCGACCGGACTCCACGACGGTGGAGATGATGCGGATGTCCTGCTCGGCGATCGGGACGCTGGCGTCCACGAGCACCACGGCGACCTCGGCCTTCTCCAGCGCCGTCTGCGTGCGCAGCGAGGCGTAGAAGTCCGCGCCCTTGGTGAGGTGGACGCGGCGACGGATGCCGGCGGTGTCCACGAAGCGCCAGGTGCGGCCGCCGAGCTCGATGAGCTCGTCGACCGGGTCGCGCGTCGTCCCGGCCGTGGGGTGCACGACCACCCGTTCGGAGCCGGCGAGCTTGTTGAGCATCGAGCTCTTGCCGACGTTGGGCCGCCCCAGCAGTGCCACGCGGCGCGGGCCGCCCTGCTGGGCGTAACCGCCGCCGACGGCCGAGACCACGGGCAGGACCTCCACCGCGGCGTCGAGGACGTCACCGGTGCCGCGCCCGTGCAGGGCCGAGACGGGGAACGGCTCCCCCAGGCCGAGGGACCACAGCTCGGTGGCGTCGGCCTCCTGGCGCGGGCCGTCGACCTTGTTGGCGACCAGCACGACCGGACGCCCCGACCGGCGCAGCAGCCGGACGACCTGCTCGTCGCTGGCAGTGGCGCCGACGGTCGCGTCGACGACGAACATCACGGCGTCGGCCAACTCGATGGCCAGCTCGGCCTGGTCGGCCACGGCGAGGTTCAGCCCCTCGGCCTTGGCCTCCCAGCCCCCGGTGTCGACGAGGGTGAAGTCGCGCCCGGCCCAGTTCGCCGGGTACGCCACCCGGTCGCGCGTGACGCCGGGGACGTCCTCCACCACGGCTTCGCGGCGGCCGATGATGCGGTTCACGAGCGTCGACTTGCCGACGTTCGGGCGGCCCACGACGGCCAGCACGGGCAGCGGCCCGTCCGGGGTCTCGTCCTCCAGCGGCAGGCCGTCGGCGTCGAGGAGGGCGACGTCCTCCTCGGACAGGTCGTACTCGTCGAGGCCGACGCGCAGCGCCTGCCCGACGTTCTCCCCGGAGTCCTCCACGGTGTCGTCGGTCGTGGTCTCGAAGGGTTCTGGCTGGTCGTCGGTGGGGGTCACCGGGTGCCTCCTGGCACGTCGTCGGACGCCATCTCGCCGAGCCCGAGCTCGTCGGCGGCGTCGTCATCGGGAAGTTGGACACCGGTGCGCTGCAAGGAGTCCAGCACGTGACCGGACAGCTTGACGCGGACCTGCTCGACGGCGGCGGCCAGCGCCACCCGGCCGGGGACACCGGGTTCCTTGACCACCGTGAAGGGTTCGCCGAAGCAGAACGTCAGCCGGCGCCGCACCGGCGGCACCGACCGGCGGGGTTCGCCGGGCAGGTGCGCGCCGAGGCACGCGACGGGCACCACGGGGGCACCGGACTGCAGCGCGATCCACGCGATGCCGGAGCGCACGCTCGCCGCGTCGCCCCGCCCGCGGGTGCCCTCGGGGAAGACGCCCGCGGCGCCGCCGGCCGCGAGGACGGCGAGGACCGACTGCAGCGCGTCGCGGTCGCCGCGGGTGCGGTCGATGGGGATCTGCCCGGCCTGCAGCAGCGACCAGCCCACCACGCGGTTGGGCAGGGACCCGGCGAACATCTCGCTCTTGACGAGGAAGTGCGCCGGTCGCGGGGTGACGCCGAACAGCAGCGGCCCGTCCATGATCGAGGCGTGGTTGGCGGCGAAGAGGACCGGGCCGGTCGTCGGCACGTTCTGCGCGCCGAGCACCCGGGAGTTCCAGACGCCGTGCGCGAGGAGCTTGCCGAGCCCGCGGGTCCAGGCGAACGGCTCCCCCGGCAGCGAACCGCCGGAGGGGGCGGAGTGGGGGCGGAACCTCACGCGTGACCTCCCGCGCGCACCCGGCGCCCGACGACCTCGAGCACGGCCGCGACCGTCCCGTCGAAGTCCAGCGTCGTGGAGTCCACCGTCACGACCCCGTCGGCCGCCGTCGTGAAGGCCGTGGTCCGCGCGTCGAGGCGGTCGCGCTCGACGACCCCGCGGCGGGTGGCCTCCAGCGCCTCGGTGTCCGCGGTGCCGAGGTCCTGGCGGGCGCGGCGGGCCAGCCGGACGGACTCCTCGGCCGTCAGCAGGACCCGCACGTCGGCGTCGGGCGCGACGACGGTCGTGATGTCCCGGCCCTCGGCCACGACCCCGGGCTCGCGGCCCGGTCCGGGCGCGAGGCAGGCCGCCTCGATGAGGGCCCGCTGGCGCAGCACGAGGTCCTGCCGGACCGCCGGGACGGCCGCCACCGCGCTGACGTTCGCCGTCACGCGCGGCGTGCGGACCGCGTCGGTGAGGTCGACCTCGGCGCCGTCGACGACGGTCGCGACGGTCGGCGCCTGCGGGTCGGTCCCCACCACGAGCGCCACGGTCCGCACGTGCGCGGCGACGGCCGCGGCGTCGCTGAGGTCCACCCCGGCCTCGAGCACGGCCCAGGTGACGGCGCGGTACATGGCCCCGGTGTCCAGGAAGGCGAGGCCCAGCGACGCGGCGGTCGCCCGGCTCACGCTGGACTTCCCGCTGCCGGAGGGGCCGTCGACGGCGACGACGAGCGCGGTGGTCACCACGGGCACCTCCCGGTCGGCGGTCGGGGGCGCGACGGGACCACGGGCGGCGGGGGTGGAGGACACCGGACGAGGTTAGTCGACGCAGCACCCCCGCCCCGCACCGGAGCTCAGCCCGGGACCGTCCAGCCGCGGACCCGCAGCGCGTCCACGAGCGGTTCGCCCGACGCGGGCACGACGTCGATGCTCGCCAGCGCCACGGCCTGCCCCTCGGAGTGCTCCAGGCGCAGGTCCTCCAGGTTCACCCCGGCCTCCCCCACGTCGGTCAGGAGCCGCCCCAGCGCGCCGGGACGGTCCGGGACGACGACCACGACCGTGCGGTACAGCGTCGGGGCGCTGCCGTGCTTGCCGGGGATGCGGTCCCGGCCGACGCCGCCGTCGGCGATGGCGCGGGCCAGGCGCGCGCGGGCACCGGGGGCGACGGGGTCGGCGGCCAGGGAGCGCAGCGCGGTGATCACCTCGTCGAGGTCGGTGCGCAGGGCCTCGAGGACGTCGGCGACCGGTGCGGCGTTGCCGGCGAGGATCTGCGCCCACAGGGCGGGGTCGCTGGCCGCGATGCGGGTCACGTCGCGCAGGCCCTGACCGGCCAGGGCCACGGCCGGTTCCGCCGCGTCCCGCAACCGCGCGGCGACCAGGCTCGCGGCGACCTGCGGGGCGTGCGAGACGAGGGCGACGGCCTCGTCGTGCTCGCGGGCCGCCATCGTCACGGGGGCCCCGCCGCAGTCGGCAGCGAGGTCACGGACCGCCTGCAGCGCAGCCGGTCCCGTCACCTCGGTGGCGGCGATGACCCAGGGCCGGCCCGCGAAGAGGTCGGTGCGGGCGGCCACGGCCCCCGAGCGCTCGCGGCCGGCCATGGGGTGGGAGCCGACGTAGCGGGTCAGGTCCGCCCCCCGGGCGCGCAACGTGGCGAGCGGTCCGCCCTTGACGCTGGCGACGTCGGTGACGACGGCGCGGGGGAAGCGCGCGAGCTCGTCGGCCACCACGTCGGCGACGACGTCCGGCGGGCAGGCCACGAGCACCAGGGCGGGGTCGTCGTCCGGCCCGGCGAGACGACCGGCCCCCAGGTCGCGGGCGAGCGCCACCGCCGTCGGGGAGGGGTCGGCGAGGACGACGTCGACGCGGCGCAGGGTCAGCGCCAGGGCCGCGGACGTGCCGAGCAGCCCCGTCCCCACGACGCGGACGGTGCCGGTCGTGCGGGCGGGGGCCGCCGCGTCGAGGGTCACTGGTCGGGGTCCCGTCGAGGACTACTGCGCGATGTCGCGGCGCAGGGCCTGCGCCCCGTTGAGGTAGACGTGCTTGACCTGCGCCCGCGTGCGGGAGGTCTCGACGTGGGCCATGAGGCGGATCACCCGCGGCATGGACCCCTCGATCTCCAGCTCCCGCGCGCACATCAGCGGCACGTCACCCATGCCGAGCTCGCGCGCCGCGACCGCGGGGAACTCCGAGACGAGGTCGGCCGTGGAGGTGAAGATCACGCTGATGAAGTCGTCGAGGGTCAGCTCGTTCGCGCTGATGACCTCCGAGACGAGGTCCCGGGTGCGCGCCAGCACCTCCTCGCGCTCGTCGACGTCGACCTGCACCGCTCCGCGAACCGCCCTCACCGACACCCGCGGCAGGGTACCCACCGCGGGCGGCTCCCCGTTCGCCCCGGTGCTCACAGCCCCGCGACCGACATGAGCTGCTGGACCTCGCCCCGCGTCAGGCGGCGGTTCTTGCCGGGTTTGAGGTCGCCCAGGACGATCGGCCCCATCTGCACGCGGACGAGCTTGAGGACGGGGTACCCCTCGGCCTCCAGGAGGCGGCGCACGACGTGCTTGCGGCCCTCGTGCAGCACGACCTCGACGAGCGCGTACCCGGGCTTGGAGTCCACGAGCTTGAAGGAGTCGACCGAGACGGGGCCGTCCTCCAGCTCGACCCCGGCGCGCAGGTTGCGGCCCAGGTCGCGCTTGACCGGCCCGCGGACCTCGGCGAGGTAGGTCTTCTGCACGCCGAACGACGGGTGCTGCAGGCGGTGCGTGAGCGCCCCGTCGTTCGTCAGCAGGATGAGGCCCTCGGTGTCGAGGTCGAGCCGGCCGACGTGGAAGAGGCGCTGCTCGCGCGGGCCGACCATGTCGGCCAGGTTCAGCCGGTCCTGCTCGTCGTACATGGTCGACACGACGCCCTTGGGCTTGTTGACCATGATGTAGACGAGCTCGTCGTCGATGCTGAAGCGCATCCCGTCGACGTGCACGACCTGGCGCGCGGGGTCGATGCGGACGCCGAGCTCGGTGACGACCTCGCCGTCGACGGTGACCCGGCCGGCCGCGATCATCTCCTCGCACGCGCGCCGGGAACCGGCACCGGCCTGGGCGAGCACCTTCTGCAGGCGCACGCCCTCGGGGTCGTGGACGTCGGCCCCCGGACGCCGGACGGGCGCCGGGCCGCGGCGCGGGGGCTGCGGCGCGGGCGCGATCCTGTCCGTCATGCGCTGCGCGGCCCCGCGGCGGTTGACGGCACCACCGGTGCGCGGCTTGCCGCCCTGGGCGCCACCGGTCTTGCCACCGGTCTTGCCACCGGCCTTGCCACCGGCCTTGCCGCCGGGCTGGGGCCCCTTGCCGCGACCCGTCGCGGGTCGCTGGGGGCGGCCCTGCCCTCGGCCGCCGCGGGGTCCCTGCGGGCTCATGACTGCTCCTCCTGCTGCCGGGGTCCGGTGTCTGCGTGCTGCCCTGCTGAGCGGCTGGACGCTGCGTCCGCCGACCCTCCATCATCCCCCACCGCGGCGACGGGTTCGACCACCCGCTCGGGCTCGGCCGCGGGTCCGGGCACGGGCTGGGCGAGGGGCTGGGCGAGGGGCTCGGCGAGGGGCTCGGCGAGCACCTCGGCGGGTTCGAGGTCGTCCGGCGAGACCTCCTCGGGCAGGAACGGCGCCAGCGGGGGCAGGTCGTCGAGGCTGTCGAGCCCCATCCGCTGCAGGAACTCCCCGGTGGTCCGGTACAGCGTCGCCCCGGAGGTCGCCTCGACACCGGCCTCGCTGACGAGGCCGCGGGTGAGCAGCGTGCGCATGACGCCGTCGACGCTCACCCCGCGGACGGCCGAGACGCGGGCGCGGCTGACGGGCTGGCGGTAGGCGACGATCGCGAGGGTCTCCAGCGCGGCCTGGGTGAGCTTGGCGGTCTGCCCGTCGAGCAGGAAGGCCTCCACGACGTCGGCGTGCTCGGCCCGGGAGTACATCCGCCAGCCGCCGGTGACCTCGCGCAGCTCGAAACCCCGGCCCTGCTCGGCGTACTCCCCCGCCAGCTCGCGCATCAGCAGGTCCACCTCGTCGGGCTGCTCACCGGTCGCCCGCGCCAGCGCGGGGACGGCGACGGGCTCGTCGGCCACCATGAGCACGGCCTCGATCGCGGCCCGCACCCGGCGACCGGCGTCCTCCTCGACGGCGCTCCCGTCCTCGAGCGTGCTCTCGCCGGTCTCCTGCGTGACGTCGGTCACGACGCGCTCCCCTCCTGACCCGTTCCCTCGAACTCGTCCAGACCGGACGGCGCGGACGCCGCTCCCACCCCCCGGTTCGCCTCGGCGCCGGCGTCCCACCGCACCGTCAGCGTCCCCAGCGCCTCGGGTTGTTCCAGCCGCACCCGGCGCTCGCGGAACAGTTCCAGCACCGCGAGGAACCGCGCGACGATCACGAGGGTCCCCAGCTCACCCTCGCCGGCGTCGGCCACCAGTTCGGCGAACGTGACGGTACCGTTGCGCCGCAAGCGGTCCACCATGAGGACGGCTTGCTCGCGGATGCTCACCGCGCTGGTGTGCAGGTGGTCGAGCCCGACGACGGGAACGGGTTTGGGCGTGAGCGCCCGGGCCGCGACGGCGGCGAACTGCTCGGGGCTGACGGTGAGGACGAGTTCGGGCAGCAGCTTCTCGAAGTGCGGTTCGAGCGCCACGGCCCGCGGTACCCGACGGGAGGCCTGCGCGAACCGGTCGCCCAGCAGCGCCGCCACCTGCTTGTAGGCGCGGTACTGCAGCAACCGCGCGAACAGCAGGTCCCGCGCCTCCAGCAGCGCGAGGTCCTCGGCGTCCTCCACCTCGGCCGCCGGCAGCAGCCGGGCCGCCTTGAGGTCGAGCAGGGTCGCGGCCACGAGCAGGAACTCGCTGGCCTCGTCCAGGTCCCAGTCCTCGCCGCCGTCCTGCGCGGCGCGCCGGGCGGCGCGGATGTGGGCGATGAACTCGTCGGTCACCGTCGCCAGCGCGACCTCGGTGACGTCGAGCTGGTGCTTGGTGATGAGGCCGAGCAGCAGGTCGAAGGGGCCGGAGAAGTTCGGCAGCGAGACCGTGAACCCCCGACGGCCGGTCAGCGGGTTCACGTCCGCCGCGGGGGTCGGGACGGGAGCGCTCACGCGCACACGGTAGCGACCACCGGCGGGGGCGTCCCTCACGCGCCGGGCGGGGACGGGGCGCCGACCACGGCGTCGGCGGGCAGGAGCAGCGTCCAGCCGGGGCGGACGAGGTCGGCGTCCACCAGGCGCGACCCGTCGGCCTGCACGCGGTCGCGGTTGAGCTCGAAGACCTCGCGGTGGCGCAGCGGGTCGCCGAGGGTCCGCTCGGCGATGTCCCACAGGCAGTCGTGGTGACCGCCGCGGGGCGGCTGGACGACGTAGGTGACGAGTCCCGCCTCGCGGTCCCCCGCGCCCGCCTCGTCCGGGTCCGGCTGCCCGTCGACCACGCCGGCCGGGACGGCCGGCCACGCGGGGTCCACCGACCCGGCCACCTCCGGCCCGCCGGTGACTTCCGGGGCCGGCCGTGCGGCGCCGGCCTCGTGCCCACCGGCCCAGCCGGGGTCGGGGCTGGCGGTCGCCGCGGGGACGGGGACCGGCTCGAGCGCCACGGCCGGTGCCGCGACCGGCGCTCCACCCGCGGCGACGAGCAGGGCGGAGGCGACCAGGCGCCGGGCGAGCAGCGACGTCGGTCCCGGCGGGACCCGCCGCGCGGCGGGTGCCCCCGTGGCCCAGGCGTGCAGCTCGAGCAGGACGCGGACCCCGAAGTGGAGCCACAGCAGCCAGAGCACGACGGCGAGGACGTCGAGCAGGGCCGTCGTCGACAGTTCCGCGTCCAGCCAGCTGCGCTGCGGCGCGCTGGTGGGCAGCGGGTTCCCGACGAGGGCGACGAGAGCCCACGGCACACCGGCCAGGACGGCCAGGAGGACGGCGAGGGCGCCGGTCCCGCGGAGCAGTTCGCCGGCGCGGGCGCGGCGGCTGAGCGCGGCGCGCGGCAACCGGTCGACGGGCCGGGACACGCGTCCGGGCACGCGTCCGGGCACGGGGGTGGTCGAGGTCACGGGGTTCCCTCCGGTCGGGCGGGGCTGAGGGGAACGACGAGGGTCTGGACCTCGGTGACGCGCAGGTCGACGCGCACCGGGCGGGTGACCTCCCGCAGGACCTCCCACGTCGCGCCGTCGTCGGCGCTGGCCTCGATGCGCCACGTCTCGGTGCCGGTGACGGCGTAGGTGTCCGGGGTCTGCCCCGTCCCGGCCGCCGACGTGCGTCCGTAGCGGAACGAGCAGACGTCCGGCCCGGTGCGCCCGCCCTCCCCCGCTCGCAGTTCCCGCCCGGGCCCGGCGCACGTGACCGGACGCCGTCCGGGTTCACCGGGCCGCACCTCCAGGGAGGTGAGGACCCCCCGCATCCGGCTACGGCCCAACGCGATCGTCGGGGCCGTCGCGGCCGCGGCGGAGAACGCGACGGTCTGGCCGATGCGCGGGGTGCGCGAGGGCGTGGTCACGAGGGTCCCCTCGACGATGCCGCCGCGGGCCTCGGCGCGGGTCAGGTACCGCCGCTGCCCGGTCGTGAGCTCCCACCAGAACGGCGGCCGCCGCGGGTCGCGGCGCAGCAGGGTCACGGTCGAGGTGAGCAGGGTCGTGTCCCAGGCGGGGGCCAGGGTCCGCGCGTCGGGTGCGGGGCTGAGGCACACGCGCAGGAACTGCTCGGGCAGGTCGACGGGCGGCGGGGGTTCCACCGCGGGGACCGCCGTCGGCGCCACCCCCGGCGGCGGTGTGGGGGCACCCTCGGGACTCCCGGTGGGACTTCCCGCGGGGTCGTCCACGGGGGGTGCGGGCGGTTCCGGTGCCGGGGGTGGGGCGGGGACCGCAGGAGGCTGCACGGTCGGGACGGGCCCCAGGTCCGCGGGACGGGCGTCGGCCGGGGTGAGGTCGTGCTCGCCACCGGCGGGCAGCAACCAGCACGTGGGCACCGGCGCCCCGGCGAGGAGCTCGGCGTAGCTGCGGGCGGTCCCGCCGCCGGCGCAGCGCATGCCGTACGCACCCGCGGCGCTCGACCACAGCGCGCACGACCCGGCGGTGCCGTGGACGTCGCCCCCGGCCGAGCGCGGTCGGGCCGCACCCGCCTCGGCCGCCCTGGCCCCCTCCGGTGCGGCCAGGGCCGTGACGAGCACCAGGAGGGGCACGACGAGCGCGCGCAGGCGCATCAGAACCGCTCCACGGTGACGTCGTCGGCCGAGCAGGTGCCGCCGTCGGCCGTGAGGTCGTCGACGAGCCAGCGCCCGTCGCCGCGGACGACGACGGCCGTCGCGGTGCCGAAGTGCGGGGCGTTCACCGGGGTCCCGGTGGCGGCCTCGACCTGCCAGCCGCGGTCCTGCAGGCACAGGCGCAGGTCGACGCGGTCGGGCCCGGCGGGCTGCTGTCCGAGCACGCCGGAGGGGTACGGGCCGGGCATCCGGTCACCGAGGTTCGCCGCGAGCAGCGGCAGCGCCCACGACCGCGCGGCGGGGGTGAGCGTCGCCGCGAACGCGGGGACCTGCGCGGGATCGGCGGTGCCGGCGTTGACGGCCAGGGCCTGCTGGCGCAGGTGCTCGCGCACCGCCTCGACGGGCCCGCCGGGTGGGGTGGTGGCCGGTGGGGTCGACGGGCTCGACGGGGTCGACGGGGTCGACAGGGTGGACGAGGTGGACGCACTCGACGGGGCCACCGGCTCCGGGGCCGCGGGCGGGGCGAGGTCGGTGGGCTGCCCGCACCCGGCCAGGACGAGCGCGGCCAGGACGAGCGCCGGGAGCACCAGCGGGGCCGGCCGGGTCCTCGCGCCGGGCCTGTCGGGTCGGACGCGGTTCACCGGGCGTCCTCCTCTCGGGTTCCTTCGAAGGGGCGGGCGCTGCCGTCGCCGGAGGCCCGCAGTTCGCGGACGCCGACGATCCCCAGCAGCGAGGCGGGCACGACGAGGTCGACGTGGGTGCGCACGACCGTCCGGCGCCCGGCGGGGTCCCCGGCCGACGTCGTGCCGCGGAAGCAGGACGAGGCGTCGACGACGGGTGCGCCCGAGGCGGCCACCGCGGTGCAGTAGGCCGTGACCCGCGCGGCCACCTGGTCCTCCGGCAGCAGCCGCAGGTCGGGGGCGTCGAGGTCGACGGCCGCAGCCCCGGCCCGCGCGGCCTCCTCGGCGTAGGCGACGGCCCGGGCCCGGGCGCCGAGCTGTCGGCCCGCGTCGACGACGAGCCCGGCCAGGAGCAGCAGGACGAGGGCGAGGACGGGCACGGCCGGGGCGATCGACCCGCGGTCGCCCCGGAGGTCCCCGCGCCACCACCTCACGACAGCTCCCGGTTGGGGTCCAGCGGGGAGGAGAACGCGCTGGTGACGCTCAGGTGTCCGGGCACCCCGGGAAGGCCGAGGTCGCCCACCGGCACGGTGCAGCGTGCCGTGACCGTCACCGCCCGGCCCGCGACGAACTCCGGCAGCGGGTCCACGACGAGGGAGTCCGCGCAGGCTCCCGGGGCGAGCGCGGCGTGCACGACCGCGGCGGCGCGCTGCTGGGCTTCGGCCGCCGACCGGGAGGTCGTGGCCGTGCGGGCCGCGTCGCGGACGCCGGCGTCGAGGGTCGCGCCGGCCGAGGTGTAGCGGGCGCAGGCCAGCAGGAAGGCGAGCAGGAGCAGCAGGGCGGGGGCGAGGAGGGTGAACTCCAGCGCGATCGACCCGTCCTCCCGCGTGCGGCGGGGCCCGGTCACCGGGCACCCGCGAAACGTTCGACCGTCCCGGACGCGCGCTGGGTCGTGCGCAGGTCCAGCCCGGGGACGAGGCTCACGACGCGTCCGCTGACCGCGACGCTGACGCGGTCGCGGGTCCGGACCGTCGTGGCGCGGGGCTCCAGCAGCGACTCCCGGCCCACGGTGACGGCGAACTGCTCGACGTGGGCGCGCACGACCGGGTCGGCTGCGGCGGCGAACTGCTCGTCGGGCAGGACCCGCAGCTGGGCCACGCCCTCGCGGGCGGCCGCCAGCGCCACCGACCGGCCGTAGGCCCACAACCCGATCTGGATCCCGGAGAACACCAGGAGCAGGAACACGGGGGCGATGAACGCCATCTCCAGCGCGGCCGACCCGCGGTCGCGGTCCCCCCGCGCACCGGCGCGGTCCATCACGTGCTGCACGAACCGCCGACCGCGACGGTCGCGCACGTCTGCAGTTCCCGGCTCTTGTCCTGCACGATCTTGTAGACCGCGCCCCCGATGAGGGAGGCGGCCACCACGACGACGGCCGCGATGACGGCCCACTCCAGCGCCGAGGCCCCCGCGTCGCGACCGGCCGCGGCGGCGCGCCGCGCACGGGCCAGCAGAGCTGTCAACGGTGCGGGCGCCCACCGCGCCGTGGGGTGCGGGGTGCTGCGGGACATGGGTTTCTCCTCCGGGGTTCGGGGTGGTCGGGTCGGGTCGGAACCGGGCCGCGCTCACGCGGTGGCCAGCAGGTTGTGCACGGCCGGGAAGGCGAGGAACACCATGAACGCGGTGCACAGGACGAGCTGGGCGACCAGCATCGACTGCGACTTCTCCCCCGCCTCGCCCTCGACCTCGGCCATGTCCTTGCGCCGCAAGGTCGCCGCTCGCGCGGACAGGGAACCGCGGATCGTCGCGCCGTCGTCCGCGGCGAGGGTCAGCGCCCCGGCGAGGTCGACGAGCTCGGGGACGGCGAGTTCGCTCCCGAGGTCACCCAGCGCCTGCCACGGGGTGCCGCCGGCGAGCCTGGCGCCGGTGAGGGCCTGGCGGATCCGGACGAGGGCCCAGTAGTCGCTGACGGACGCGGAACCGAGCAGCGCCTCCGGCAACCCGCGACCCCCGGCGAGGTTCATGGCGACGAGGTCGGAGAACACCCCGACGACGCGGCGGAAGTCCCGGCGACGGCGGGCCGCCTCACCGCGCAGGGCCAGGTCGGGCACGCAGAACCCGCCCGCCCCGAGCAGCAGCGCGAGGGCGAGCGGGACCCCGCCCGGCAGCGGGACCCCCCAGGCGCGCAGGACGACCCAGCACACCGGGACGAGCAGCAGCAGGAGCAGCCCGGCGAGGAGCTTCGTGGCCAGGAACTCCCCCGTGCCGCGGCCGAGGACGGCGAGGTCGGCGCGCGTGCGACGCAACCGCCAGCCGCGGTCGGCGGCCACCACCTCGAGGCGGTCGCCCAGCCGCGCCACCGACCGTCCCAGGACGGCCGAGAGGCCGAAGACCCCGCGGTCGGGTGCGGTCGAGGCGGCGGCCTCGGCGTCGGACAGCACCCGGCGGTGGGCCGAGCGGTGGGCGTCGTCCCACCGCGCGACCCGGGCACCGACGGATTCGCGCCTGGGGACGAGGGCCGCGGTCAGGACGACGAGACCGGTCGCGGTGAGGGCCCCCGTCACCAGCGCGGTCTGGAACTCGCTCACCGGCTCACCGCGCGGACGGCGAGGAACCGGTCGTGCGGGTCGACGCGGGCGAGCCGGCGCAACCACGCCAGACCGGCCACGAGCAGACCCGCCACGAGCAGGAGCGCGAACTGGCCGCCGACCGAGCCGTAGGGGGCGACGTAGTCCCGGTTGAACACCGCGAGCAGCCCCATGACGCCGAGCACGATGAGCAGCACGACCTGGACGCTGCGGCGGATGCTGCGCCGGCTGGCCTCGATGCGGCGGCGGACGTCGAGCTCCTCGCGCGTGGAGGCCGCGAGCGCGCTCAGCACGTCGCGCAGGCCCGGACCGCGCAGGCGCGCGTTGAGGACGAGCGCGGCGACGACGACGTCGGCGCTGGGGTCCTCGACGTCGTCGGCGAAGCGCAGCAGCGCCTCCGGGAGGGGTTCGCGGACGCGGAGCCGGTCGACCAGCAGGTTCAGCGCCGGGCGCAGCGCCGGGGCCGACGTGGCGGCGGTGGCCGGGATCGCCTGCTCCAGGCCGATCGCGCCGGCGATGGTGTCGCGCAACGACTCCGTCCAGGTGGCGAGGGCCTCGATGCGGGCCGTGCCGCGCTGCTCGGCCGCGCTGCCGCCGAGGAGTCGGTGCCAGCCGGCCACGAGGAACCCCACACCGAGGCCCGCGACGACCCAGCGCGTCAGGACGAGGGTGAGGAGGCCGGCACCGACGGCGAGGAGCACCTGTCGCCCGGAGGTCCCCCACCGGCGGGCGGGCCGGGAGCTGGGACCGCCGACCCGACCGCGCAGGCCCAGGACGGTGAGCAGGACACCGGCGCCGGCGAGGGTCGCGGTGAGGGCGACGAGCAGTTCGGGCGCGGGCAGCCCCGTCGCGGGCAGCCCGCTCACGAGGCCCACCCCTCGAGGACCGGAGCGACGTAACCGGCGGCGGCGAGGTCGTCGGCGCGCTGCAGGGGTGCGTGCGCGCGGGCGGTCCCGTCCGCCCCGGCGAGGAACACCTCGGAACTGAGCACGCGGCCGTCGACCCCGGTCACCTCGCGCACGCTCGCCACGACGCGGCGCAGCCCGCCGCCGAGGTGGTGGGTGTTCTGCTTGTGCAGGAAGACGACGAAGTCGACGGCGCCCGCGACGAGCAGGTGGGTGGCCTCCACGGGCAGGCGCTCGGACGCCTGCAGCGCGTAGGTCGCGATCCGGTTGAACACCTCGGCGGAGGAGTTGGCGTGGATCGTCGACAGCGAGCCGTCGTTGCCCTGGCTCATGGCGTTGAGCATGGTGACGATCTCGTCGCCGAGGACCTCGCCGACGATGACGCGGCTGGGGTTCATGCGCAGGGACCGGCGGACGAGGTCGGCCATGCTCACCGCCCCCTGCCCCTCGGAGTTGGGCAACCGCTCCTCGAGGGCGACGGCGTTGGGGTGCCCGGGCTGGGCGTCGAGGCCGAGTTCCAGGGCGCGCTCGACGGTGATGAGCCGTTCGTGCGGGCCGATCTCGGCCGCGAGCGCCCGCAGCAGGGTCGTCTTCCCCGAGTTCGTCGACCCGGCGATCATGATGTTCTTGCGGGCGCGGACGGCGGCGCGCAGGAACTGCGCGAGGTCGTCGGTCATCGTCCCGGAGGCCACGAGGTCGGTGAGGGTGGCGCTCGCCAGCCGCGCGCGACGGATGCTGAGGGCGGGCCGGCGGCACACGCCCATGACGGCCGACAGGCGCGACCCGTCGGGCAGGCGCAGGTCCAGCTGCGGGTTCGCCGCGTCGAAGGGCCGGCTGGCCAGGCCCACGGTCCCGGCCAGGACCTGGACGAGCTCGACGAGGTCCTCGTCGGACTCGGCGACGGGGTCGTGCACCTCCTCGCGGCCGTCGGCGTAGCTGACGAAGACGCGGTCGCACCCGTTGACGTCCACGTTCTCCACGTCGGGGTCCTCCAGCAGCGGCTGGAGGCGGCCCACGCCGAACAGCGCGGCGCCGACGGCGGCGGCCACGGCCTCCTCCCCGGCGGGCGTGAGGGGTTCGCGGCCGGCGGCGAGCTCGGCGCGGGCGTGGTCCTCCAGGACCTGCACGACGAGGGAGCGGGCGAACTGCCGTTCGTCGGCGGCCGACAGCGGCGGGCGGCCGGCGGCGTGCTCACCGCGGCGGAACGCGGTGAGCCGGTCGGCGACGGCCTGCCGGACGTGGCGGACGAGGTCGTGGTCCAGGCGGTGGGGAGTGCTCACGCGGCGCTCCGCCCGGTGGGCAGGTCGCTCACCAGGTCGGCGGCGAGACGGGCCACGAGGGTGCGGCCGGCGCGGACGAGCGCCGTCCGCTCCGGACGGGCCACGGGCGCCCCGGCGAACACCCCCGCACCGGCGGGGTCGTGCGGGAGGCGGCCCAGGTCCTGGACCCGGGTCCCCGCGGCGCGCAGCACGTCGAGGGTGCAGGCCTCGTCGCGGGCGCTGCGGCCCGGGCCGCCGACGACGACGACGCCGGTGCGGGGCGCCGGCCCGTCGGGACGGCGCAGGGCGGTCCCGAGCAGGCGCAGCCGATCCCGCGCGTGCAGGACCGCCGCGGCGTCGGCGCGGACGAGGAGGACGACGAGGTCGCTGGTGCGCAGCAGGTCCAGGTGGACGGGGGCGGCGCCGACGCGGCCGGCGTCGACGAGGACGTCGCTCGCCCCCGGCGCCGACCCGCCGCAGAACCCGCCGACGGCGGCGGCGAGGGCGGTCCACCCCCGGCCGGCGGCGCTCGCCTGCTCCGGGCCGGTCAGGCCGAGGACGACGCGGCTGCCGCCGGCGACCGGCTGCGCCTGGTCCAGGACGGCGGCGGTGTCCAGCCCGCGGCGGGCGGCCGAGAGCAGCGGGAGGAGTCCGCGGGAGGTGTCCGGGAGCCCGCCGCCGGGGGCCGAGACGCGGGCCGCGACGTCTCCCCCGGCGGGGTCGGCCTCCAGCAGGAGCGCGGGGCGCGGCCACAGCGCGGCCGCGAGCAGCGCGGTCGTCGTCACGCCCGGGGACCCCTTGGCGGACAGGAAGGTCACGACGCCCACGGGTCAGCTCCCGGCCAGGTCGACGGACGGGACGCTGGCCCCGGCGAGGCGGACGAGGGCGACCTGACCGGCCGCGGCGGCCGCCACGACGGAGGCGGCGTCGGTCTCGGGGACCAGCAGCGAGACGTCCCCGGCGCTCGAGGTGGCCGTCACGTCCGGCGCGCCGGGCGCCGGGTCGCCGGACATGCCGCCGCCGACGACGCGGGCGGCGTCGAGCAGGACCGTCCCGGCGGGCTGGCCGCTGACGGTGCTCACCCCGTCGGCGGCGACGAGGTAGGCGCGGACGACGTCACCGGCCACGAGCGGTGCCGTGGGCCGCTGCTCGGGGCGCACCACGACACCGACGACGGCCGCCCCGGTGGGGACCGTGCCGCCGGCGAGGAACATCGTCCGGTTGACGAGGGTGTCGGCGGGGATGCGGGTCGTGGCGTGGGTGCCGACGAAGCCGCCCAGCGCGCCGGCGGGGACGACCGCGGCCCCGTCGGCGGCGACGCGGGCGGTGCGCAGGTCCGCGGCCGTGACGAGCTGGCCGGGGGCGATGTCGTGGCGCGCGACCAGGACGTCGACCCGCTCGCCGGTGCGGTGGACCACCAGGGCGCTGCCCAGCGCGCCGGCCACGACGAGGACGAGGCCGAGGGCGGTGAGCACCGGGCGGCGCTCCCGGACTGGGCCCGGCAGGCGGGACCCGGCCGGAGAACCGGTCGCGGAACCCCCGGGGACGAGGGGCACCCGGGCGTGCGGGAGCGACGGGGAGGTGGTGGGCATGGCGTCGACGGTGCCAGCCGGTCACGCGGTCCAGGTGACGTTCGGCGATCGGTTCCGCCATCCGGAACACCCCGTTCACCCGGGCAGCGGAACCGGTGGGGACGCCGTGTGCGGTTCGGGTGAGCCCCCGGCGTCCGCTCAGCGGTCGGCGAGTTCCCCCGGCCCCGTGGGCACGTCCGCCCGCTCCGCGGCGATCTCGCGCGAGAGGGCCTCGGCGACGGCCTGGACCCGGGGGTCGCGCAGGATCGACATGTGCTCCCCGGGCACGGGGACGACGTCGAAGCTGCCGGACAGGTGCGGCGCCCACTGCGTCCGCGCGGGCGCGTCGACGTCGTCGGCGGCCACGACGACGAGGGTGCGGCCGGGGTAGGCCTCGGTGGTGTACCTGCGCTGCAGGAAGTTCCCCTGCCGGAAGAAGCGCACGTAGTGCCCGAGGCCGGGGTGCGCCTTGATGCCGGTGAGGGCCAGCGACAGGGTTTCCTTCACCTTGGCGTACGGGCCGGGGAACTGCGGGACGGGCATGAGGTCGGGGTCGGGGGGGAAGGAGTCGAGGACCGCGAGGAGTTCGACGTCCTCGCCCGAGCGCCGCAGCTGCTGGGCCATCTCCAGGGCGATCAGGGCGCCCAGGGAGTGCCCGGCGAGCCGGTAGGGCCCCTGCGGTTGCTGTTCGCGCACCGTGGTCACGTTCCGGCGCGCCATCCGTTCGACCGACCAGTCCGGCAGGGCGCGGTTCTCCAACCCGTTGGCCTGCAACCCCAGGACGGGGAACCCGGGGACCAGCCGCTGGGCGAGGGTGCGCAGGGCGAGGGCGGCCCCGCCGGCGCCGGCGACGACGAACAGCGGCCGCCCCCGCCCCCCGATCCGCAGGGGCACGAGGGTCGGCCGGGCGCTGCGGGTCTGCGAGCGCACCGCCGCGGCGAAGGAGGCCACGGTGGGCGCGGCGGCGACGGTGGAGGTGCCGCCGGTGGTGTCGACCCCGTCGGCTCCGAGGGCCGCCACGCGGCTCACGAGGGCCTCGGCCGCCAGGGAGTCCCCGCCGAGTTCGAAGAAGTCGTCGTGGACGGAGAGGTCCTCGAGTTCGAGGACCGCGCAGAACTGCTCGTGGACGACGTCCTCCCAGCCCGAGCGCGGCACCTCGAACGGCGCGCTGCTGCGCGGCGGTTCCGGCAGCTGCGAGCGGTCGAGCTTGCCGCGCTCGGTGCGGGGCAGGGCCTGGAGAAACACGACGTGCTCGGGGACCATGTGCGAGGGCAGGTTCTCGCGCACGACCGCACGCACGGCGGACGCCTGCGGCCGCGGCCCCTCGGGCACGACGTAGGCCACGAGACCCGTCCGCCCGGTCCGGGGGTTCGGGCGCCCCACGACCACCGCCTCGCGCACGTCGGGCTGGGCGAACAGCAGGGCGTCGACCTCGCCGGGTTCGACGAGCAGGCCACGGACCTTCACGCTGTGGTCGCTGCGGCCCAGCAGCCGCAGGCACCCGTCCGGGCCCAGCGTGCCGACGTCGCTCGTGCGGAACGTCCGCGAACCGTCGGGGTTGTCGCAGAAGACCTCCGCGGTCCTGACCGGGTCCCGCCAGTAGCGCCCGCCCAGCCAGCGGGAGGTCAGCACGACCCGGCCCGTGCCGGTGTCGGCGAGCGAACCGTCCGACCGCTCGACCTGCAGGCGCGCGCCCGGGACCGCCCAGCCGACCGGCGTCGCCCCCTCGGGCGCCTCGTCGTCCCCGCCGATCGCGTACTCGCTCATGAGCCACGTCTCGGTGGAGCCGTAGCGGTTGCGCAGCACGCAGTCGGGACCGACGGCGCGCCGGACGGCGGCGAGCTCGGCGCCGTGCACCGTCTCCCCCGCCATCGTGACGGTCCTCAGCCCGGTGAGCCGGCCCTGCGGCCCCAGGGCCATCACGACACCGCGCAGGACGGCCGGGGAGGCCAGCAGGACGTCGGCCCCGACCTCGCGCAGGAAGGGGCCCAGCTCGGTCACCGACCGGCGACGGGGGTCGAACAGCTCCAGGCGCGAGCCGGCGAGCAGACCGGCCAGGGTGGGCGTCGTGCCCGCGCTGAAGGCCATGGGCAGCAGGTGGGCCACGACGCTGCCCGCGGGGTAGGCGCCGGTGGCCTCGGCGTTGACCCAGGTGTCGTGCAGGATCGAGCGGTGGTCGCAGGCGACGCCCTTGGGCTCGCCGGTCGACCCGGAGGTGTAGACGATCACGGCGACGTCGTCGGGGGCGGCCGTCCGCCCCGACAGGGCCGAGGCGGCGGTGAGGTGGTCGGAGCCGTCACCCGCCCCGAGGTGGGAGTCGGGGTCCACGACGGTCGTCGCGACCTGGGCCGCCGCACCGCGCCGCTCGGTGTCGCTGACGACGAGCGTGGCCCCCGCCGCCTCGACGTGGTGGCGCAGGCGGACGGCCGGGGTCGTGGGGTCCAGGACCACGACGGGGTGACCGGCGGCGATGACGCCCACGACGGCCGCGACGGCGCCCGCGTCGTGACCGCGCAGGACGGCGACGGGCACCTGCTGCGGGTCCCGGTCCTCGGCGCGGTGGTGCGCGAGCACCGCCGCACGCACGAGGTCCGCGCGCTGCAGGAGACCGGCCCCGGTCAGCCGCGTGCCGGGGTCGGCCACCACGACCTCGTCGGCGCGCGCCAGGGCGACGTCGACGATGCGGGGGATCAGCTGCCCCTGCGCGTGCTCCTCGGAGAACCTCGTGAACCCCGCGCCCACGACGTCCGTCCCTGCCTGTTCCCCCACGGGTCAGCCCCTCCCCGGGCCGGCTCGGCGAGCGGCCACGCGAGCCGCACCCTAGACCGTCCTCACCCCCGGGGCAGGGCTCCCCGCGCGGTCCCGGGGACGTCTGCTCCACGCCGACGGAGAATCGTCACGGCCCGTCCTGCGCACCTCACCCGGCGTCATTCCGGGACGCGGGAAACGTTGTGCGGCGGGGTGTCAGGCCGCGTCCCCGCGGGCCACGAGCTCGCGGGCGAGCTGGCGGTAGGCCTCGGCACCGGGGTGGTTGCCGGCGTAGGACGTGATGGGTTCGGCCGCGACGGTGGCGTCCGGGAACTTCACCGTCCGACCGATCACGGTGTGGAACACGTCGTCGCCGAAGGCGTCCACGACGCGCGTCACCACCTCGCGGCTGTGCAGGGTGCGGCCGTCGTACATCGTCGCGAGGATGCCGTCGATCTCCAGCCCCGGGTTGAGCCGCTCCTGCACCTTCTCGATGGTCTCCACCAGCAGCGCCACCCCGCGCAGGGCGAAGAACTCGCACTCCAGCGGGATCAGGACGCCGTGGGAGGCGGTGAGCGCGTTGACCGTCAGCAGGCCCAGCGACGGCTGGCAGTCGATGAGGACGACGTCGTAGTCGCTCAGCGCCGGCCGCAGCGCGCGCGCCAGGACGCTCTCGCGCGCCACCTCCCCGACGAGCTGGACCTCGGCCGCGGACAGGTCGATGTTGGCCGGCAGCAGGTCGAGCCCCTCGACCGCCGTCTCGCGGATGACCTCGCGCACGTCGGTCCCGCGCTCCATGAGGAGCTGGTAGACCGTCTTGTCGAGCTCGTGGGGGTTGATGCCCAACCCGGCGGACAGCGCACCCTGCGGGTCGAAGTCCACGAGCAGCACCCGCCGGCCGTACTCCGCGAGCGCCGCGCCGAGGTTGATGGTCGTCGTCGTCTTGCCGACGCCGCCCTTCTGGTTGCACATCGAGATGACGCGGGCCGGGCCGTGGTGGTCCAGGGGGGCCGGCACGGGGAAGGCCGGGACGGGGCGGCCCGTGGGGCCGTTCAAGGGTCCGAGGTCGACCTCCGCCTGCCCCACCCGCGGTCCCGGCTCCCGGTCGGGCTGCGGCCCGGGAGCCGGGTCGCCGGGCGCGGGCCGGTCCGTCGGCGGCTCCGACCGCTGCGCTCGCTCGCGGAACGCGTCGACGCCGGGACCGAAGACGGAGGGTCCGGGCGCGGGCGGCGTGGCGGGGGCGGACGGCGGGAACTCGCTGGTCACGGGACGGGCACTTCCTCGGGCGGTCGGAGGGACGGGGCGGTCGGTCTGGCGCGACCTTAGTCGCCGTCGCGCACCGGTGGTGGCGACGGGTCGGTGCCGTCCGGCTCCGCCGGGCCGCTGCGGGGGCCGGTGAGCAGGGCGCGCGGGTGGGACTCGGCGTGGACCTCGCGCAGGTCGTCCGCCGTCACCAGGGTGTAGACCTGCGTCGTGGCCACCGAGGCGTGGCCCAGCAGCTCCTGCACGACGCGGACGTCGGCCCCGCCGCGCAGCAGGTGCGTGGCGAAGGAGTGCCGCAACGTGTGCGGCGAGACGGCGCGCGTGATCCCGGCCCGCCCGGCCGCGGACCGCAGGACCGCCCAGGCGCTCTGCCGGGACAGCCGGCCGCCGCGGGTGTTGAGGAACAGCGCCGGGGTGCCGCGCCCCTGGGCGGCCAGGTGCGGGCGGGAGCGGACGACGTAGCGTTCCAGCGCGGCCTGCGCGTACGAGCCCACGGGGACGATCCGCTCCTTGGAACCCTTGCCGCGCAACCGCACCACCCCCGTCTCCCCCAGCACCTGCGGGGAGACGTCGTCGACGTCCAGGCCCACGGCCTCGCTGATGCGGGCCCCGCAGCCGTACAGCAGCTCCAGGAGGGCCCGGTCGCGCAGCGGGACGGCGGCCTGCGGTCCGTCCCCACCGAGACCGGCGGTCTCCAGCAACCGCTCCACCTCCTCCACGGTCAGGGCCGCCGGCAGCCGCCGCGGCGGGGTCGGCGGGCGGACCAGGACGGCGGGGTCGGCGAGGCTGCGTCCCTCGGCGTGCAGGAAGCGGTGCCAGCCCCGCACGGCCGAGGCGGTCCGCGCCGCGGAGCTGGCCGTGAGGGCGGCGCCGCCGTCCTCCCCCGAGCGCAGCGCGACGACGAAGGCGCTGACGGTGGCCTCGTCGACCTCCCCGGGCTCGAGGAGGCCGCGGGCGGCCAGGAACCGGACGTAGCGGGCCAGGTCGCGCCGGTAGGCGCCCACGGTGTTCTCCGACAGACCCCGCTCGACGTGCAGGTGCCCGAGGTAGTCGCGCACCGCGCGCTGCAGGGCGGCCGGCTCCTGCCCGGCGGGCGGGACCGGCCGCGCGTCGGGGGGAGCGGCGGACACGGGCTCGACCCTAGGGGACCGCGGGGTCCGGACGGTGGCACCCACGCGGAGCAGCGGGTGCCGTCGTCGTCACGCTCGGCTCAAGCACGTCCCTCGTGCGGCCGATGAGAACTCCATGCGCGCATCCAGAACCACACCCACGGGTGTCGAGCGCCGTTTCGGTGACGACGAGCTCATCGTCACCAAGACGGACTCGCGGGGTGTCATCACTTACGCCAACGAGGTCTTCCTGCGGGTGTCGGCACTGACCGAGGCCGAGGTGGTCGGGCAGCCGCACAACGTCATCCGGCACCCGGGGATGCCCCGCGGTGTCTTCGACCTGCTCTGGGAGACCCTGCGCAGCGGCAGCGAGATGTTCGCCTACGTCGTCAACCTCGCCGCCGACGGTGCGCACTACTGGGTCCTGGCGCACGTCACGCCCAGCGTCGACGCGCAGGGCAAGCTGCTCGGCTACCACTCCAACCGCCGCGTCCCCGACCCGGCCGCCGTGGCCGCGGTGCGGCGCCTGTACGACGACCTCCTGGCCGTGGAGGCCCAGCACTCCCGGCCCGCCGACGCGGTCCGGGCCTCCCGCGCCGCGCTGGCCGACCGGCTCGCGGCCGCGGGCCAGACCTACGAGGAGTTCGTGTGGTCGCTGACCCCCGAAGGAGCCGCCGCGTGAACCTCCGCGCCCTGCGCCGCGCCCCCAGGACCACGGGGCCCGACCACCACGAGGTCCTGCGGGCCCTCGTCGACGTCGCCAGCCGCGCCGCGGCCGGCGACCTGGAGGCGCGCGTGCCGCACCTGGGCGACGACGACCTGCTCGTCGACCTGCGGCGCGCCTTCAACCACCAGCTCGACATGACCGACGCCTTCGTCCGCGACGCCTCCGCGACCCTGGAGTCGGCCAGCGAGGGCCGCTTCCACCGCCGCTTCCTGCTGGGGGGCACGCGGGGCGCGTTCCGCCACGGGGCCGGGGTCATCGACGCCGCCCGCCGGGCCAGCGCCGCCGCCGGGACCGAGCTGGACCGGGCGACCACCGCACGGCTGGCACTGGCCGACGAGCTCGAGAGCACCGTGCTGTCGGCCTCGGAACAGGTGTCCGCCGGCGCCACGAGCGCGGGCTCGAGCGCCGCGGAACTGGCGCGGACCGCGCGCGACGCCGTCACGGAGGTCCAGCGCGCCGTCGCCAGCGTCGAGTCGCTGCGCACCGCCTCGGCCCGCATCGAGGAAGCCGTCCAGCTCATCGAGAAGGTCGCCGCCCAGACGCGGCTGCTGTCCCTCAACGCCACCATCGAGGCCGAGCGCGCCGGGCAGGCCGGCCGCGGGTTCGCGGTCGTGGCCGAGGAGGTCAAGAGCCTGGCCGAGCAGGCCGCCCAGTCCAACGCCGTCATCGCGGCGCAGGTGGCGGCGAGCATGCAGGCCACCGAGGAGGCCGTGGCCGTCATCGAGGGCGTCGCCCGGCGCATCGAGGGGATGGACGCCGAGGTCGGTGCCATCTCCGACGCCGTGTCCGGCGGCTACGGCTCCGTCGGCCTGTCGGAGGTCGCCGGTCTCCTGCAGCAGCAGGTGACCGGCTTCGTCGCCACCGTCCGCGGGTCCTGACCCCGGGTCAGTCCCGGGACCTGCCCAGCCCGGTCGGCCAGGGTGCGCCGGCCGGGCGCAGGTCCGCCCAGCCGCCCGCCTTCGCGGCCTGCAGGGCGAGCACGCCGATGACGCTGCCCGGGTTGGCCAGCCGGCCCTCCAGCACGGCCCGGACCGCCTGCGCGAGCGGGACCCGCACCGGCACCAGGTCCTTCTCCTCGTCCTCGCGCACGTGCCGCTCGACCTCGGGGACCGCGGACAGCCCGCGCGCCAGGTAGATGCGGTTGGCCTCGCTCGAGCCGCCCGGGGAGTTGAACCAGTCCGCCACGACGGCCCAGTCGGCGGCGACCAGGTCGGCCTCCTCGGCCAGTTCCCGCTGCGCCGCGAGCAGGGGCTCCTCCCCCGCCACGTCGAGCAGACCGGCCGGCAGTTCCCACAGCTCCCGGCGCACGGGGTGCCGGTACTGGCGGACGAACAGGACGTTCTCGTCCTCGTCGAGGGCCAGGACGGTCACCGCGCCGGGGTGGCGCTGCAGGTCGCGCACGACGGTCCCGCCGTCCGGCAGCTCCACCCGCTCGCGCACGACGTCCCAGACCCGGCCGTGGAAGACGGTCTCGCTCTCGGACACCGTCCGCTGCACGGGGGCGTCGGCGAGGTCCGCCCCGTCGAGGACGGGGACACCGAGCTCCTCGGGGAAGCTCACGAGGTCACGTCCGAGAGTTCCTCACCCGTCACGTCGTCGGCCACGTCACCGGCCACGTCGGCCGGTTCGGGGTCGACGTCGATGAGCTGCTCCTCGCGCTGGCGGCGCAGGGCGGCGGCGACGAGGCCGGAGAACAACGGGTGCGAGCGCGTGGGACGGGACTTGAACTCCGGGTGGGCCTGGGTGCCCACGTAGTACGGGTGCACGTCGGCGGGCAGCTCGACGAACTCGACGAGTTCGCGGTCCGGGGACGTGCCGGAGAACACCAGGCCCTGCGCCGTCAGCTGCTCGCGGTAGGTGTTGTTCACCTCGTAACGGTGCCGGTGGCGTTCGGAGATGCGTTCGCTGCCGTACGTGGCGGCCACGACCGAACCGCTCTGCAGGACGGCCTCGTAGGACCCCAGGCGCATCGTGCCGCCCATGTCGCCCTCGCCGGAGACGATCTCGCGCTGCTCGGCCATCGTGGCGATGACGGGGTGCTGCGCGTCGGGTTCGAACTCCGTGGAGCTCGCGTCGGCCAGACCGGCCACGTTGCGGGCGTACTCGATGACCATGCACTGCAGGCCCAGGCACAGCCCCAGGGTCGGCACGCCGTTCTCCCGCGTCCAGCGCAGGGCGCCGAGCTTGCCCTCGATGCCGCGCACGCCGAAACCACCCGGGACGCAGACCGCGTCCACCCCGTGCAGCTGCTTCTGCGCCCCTTCGGGGGTGGCGCACTCGTCGGAGGCGACCCAGCGGACGTCGACCTTGGCGTCTTCGGCGAACCCCCCGGCGCGCAACGCCTCGGTCACCGACAGGTAGGCGTCGGGGAGGTCGATGTACTTGCCCACGAGGGCGATCTCGACGCGGCGACGCGGGTTGTGCACGCGGCGCAGCAGGTCGTCCCACGTGGACCAGTCCACGTCGCGGAAGCTGAGGTTCAGCTTCCGCACGAGGTAGGCGTCCAGGCCCTCGCGGTGGAGCACCTTCGGGATGTCGTAGATCGAGGGGGCGTCGATCGCGGCGACCACGGCCTCGTCGTCCACGTCGCACATCGAGGCGATCTTGCGCTTGACGCCCTCGGGGATCTCCCGGTCGGCGCGGCAGACGATGGCGTCGGGCTGGATGCCGATGTTGCGCAGCTGGGCGACGGAGTGCTGCGTCGGCTTGGTCTTCAGCTCACCGCTGGGGCCGATGTACGGCACGAGCGAGACGTGGACGAAGAACACGTTGTCGCGACCCAGGCGCTGGCGGACCTGGCGGGCGGCCTCCAGGAACGGCAGCGACTCGATGTCGCCGACGGTGCCGCCGACCTCGGTGATGATGACGTCGATGTCGTCGCGGGCCTGCGCGCGCATCCGGTCGACGATCTCGTTGGTGATGTGCGGGATGACCTGGACGGTGTCGCCGAGGTACTCCCCGCGCCGCTCCTTGGCGATGACCGCGGAGTACACCTGACCGGTGGTGACGTTCGCCGAGGCGTCGAAGCGGACGTCGAGGAAGCGCTCGTAGTGGCCGATGTCGAGGTCGGTCTCGGCGCCGTCGTCGGTGACGAACACCTCACCGTGCTGGAACGGGTTCATCGTCCCGGGGTCGACGTTGAGGTACGGGTCGAGCTTCTGCATCGCCACGCGCAGACCGCGCGCCCGGAGCAGACGACCGAGGCTGGAGGCCGTCAGACCCTTCCCGAGGGAGCTGGCCACCCCCCCGGTGACGAAGACGTGCTGGGTCTGGGACTCGGGGGTGCTGCGGTTCGCCACGGGGTTCGATCGTACCGGACGTCGGGAGGGTCCGGGGGGGGCGTGCTGCCCGGCGAGCCCCTCAGCCCCGCGCGGCCCGGTGGACCCGGCGGACCTGGGCGACCGCGTCCTCCTGCGTCGGCAGGCCCGCCGCGCGCTGGCGCGAGCGCTCGGCCCGCACCTCGCGCTCGGTGCGGTCCTGCACGAGCCGGCGCACGGCGGCCGCGAGCCCGGCCGCGTCCCCGACGGGCAGGAGCACGGCGGCCTCCCCCGTCACCTCGCGGGTCCCGCCGGCGTCGGTGGCGACGAGCGGCACCCCGGCCCGCAGCGCCTCCTGCACGAACACGGGCTGGCCCTCCCAGACGCTCGTGCTGAGGGCGACGTCGGCGGCGGCGAGCAGGTCGGCCACGTCGTCGCGACGGCCGAGCAGGCGCACGGGCAGGCCCCCGCCCCGGATCCTGTCCGCCAGCTCGGCGCGCAGCGGGCCGTCCCCCGCGACCACCACGCGCGCGCCCGTGCCGGCGGCGGCCTCGAGCAGCGTGCCCAGCCCCTTCTGCGGCGCCAGCCGGGCCACCGCCAGGACGACCGGCCCGGGTCCCAGGGCCTCCCGGCCCCGGACGGGGTCCCCCGGGGGCAGCGCGGGGGCGGGCACGAGCGCCCGGTCGGCGACGGCGGCGCCGAGGCGGTGGGCCTGGGCGACGAGGTCCCCGCAGACGCCCAGGACCACGTCCGCCCGCCGGCACACGACACCGAGCACGGCGGTGCCCAGCCGTGCCCGGGGGCCCGACCCGAGGACGGCGTTGTGCAGGGTGACGACCAGGGGCACCCGCCGGCCGGTGCCGCCCAGGGCGAGGGCGGCGACGAAGCCGGCCCGGACCCCGTGGGCGTGCACGAGGACCCCCGGGACGCGGGAGAGCGCGCGCCGCAGGGCGGCGGCGGCCCGCAGGTCGCGCACGGGGTCGAGGGAGGCCCCGATCTCGACGGTCGTCGTGGGCACGGGGGCCTGCAGGCGGGCCAGGGTCCCGGCGGGTCCGGCGACGCGGACGTCGACCCCGTCGGCGTGCAGCCGGGCGGCCAGCGCGCCGACGTGGCGGACGACGCCCCCGGCGCTGCTGCCCAGGACGAACAGGACGGGGCCCTCGGGCGCCGCAGGGGTCACGTCTCCTCCTCGGGTCACCGGCGGACCACCCGCCGGGCGGTACCGGTCAGCGCGCGCAGGTCGGTGGGGGCCGCCAGGCGCGCGACGACGAGCCAGACGGCCCCGGCGAGCGCGGCCAGCAGGACCCCCTGACCGACGGCGAGCGCCACGTGCGTCGTCCGCCAGACCAGGCCGACGAGGGCGCCGGCCGCTCCCCCGGCGAGGGCCGCGAGCACGGCGGCGACCGCGACGCGGGGCAGCCCGTCGAGGGCGCCGGGGGCGTGCCCGCGCACCTGCCGCAGCAGCAGCCCCCCGGCGACCGTGAGCCCCGCGGCGTGGGCGAGCGCCAGCGCCGAGACCACGTGGTCGGCGGGCACCGCGTGCGGCAGGAGCAGCACGCCGGCCAGGACCACGACCCAGCCGGTGACCGTCGAGACCGCCGCGCTGCGGCCGGCGCCGATCGCGTAGAGGGCGCGGGTGAGCAGCGCCACCAGGCCGTACCCGAGCAGCCCGGGCGCGAACAGGACCAGGGCCAGGCCCAGGTCGCCCGAGCGACCGGACCCGACCCGGCCGTGGACGAAGACGACGGCCACCGGTACCGCGACGGCCGCCAGGACGGCCCCGCCGAGGGAGCTGACGAGCAGGACCGCCCGGACGGCGGGGGCGAGGACGCCGGCGAGCTCGCCGCGGCCGGCGTCGGCCGCCCGGGCCAGGCGCGGGAAGACGGCCGTCGCCACCGGGACCGCGAGCACGGCGTACGGCAGCAGGAACAGCGCCCACGCGTAGCTCCAGCGGTTCACCGCACCGGCCGAGGCGTCGTTGGAGGTGGCGGTGACGGCCACCGTGACGACCTGCTGGGCCAGGAGCACCGCCAGGCCGGACAGGGCCAGGGAGCGCAACCGGGCGCCGTCGCCGGCGGCCGGGCGCAGGGCCGGGCGCCAGCGCACCGGGCCGCGCAGCGCGGGCAGGTGGGTCAGCGCGAGAGCCAGCACCCCGAGGGTCGTGCCGCCGGCCAGGACGGCGGTGCCCGAGGCCGGGACGCCGGCCAGGTCACCCTCGACGACGGCGGGTGGGACCAGGGCGCCGAACAGCAGGTAGGTCGCCCCGACGACCAGGCTGGAGACGAGCGGGGCGGCCGCCGGGGCGGTGAACCGCTGCTGGGCCTGCAGGACGCCGGCGAGGACGACGGCGACCGCGTAGAGCGGGACCTGCGGCAGGAACACCCAGAGCATCACCGTGGCCAGCCGCAGCAGCGACCCGCCGCACTGCGCGTCGGAGCCGTCGGCCAGCAGCAGGGCCATGACGGGGCGGGCGGCCAGCGCCGTGACGGCACCGACCACGACGAGCGCCAGGACGCTGAGGGTCAGGGCGGCCGATGCCGTCCGGGACGCCGCGGCGCGTTCGGCGGGGTCCTCGGAGGCCAGGCGCGTGGACAGCAGGGGCACGAGGACACCCGCGAGAGCGCCACCGGCGACGACCTCGAACAGGACGTTCGGCACCTGGTTGGCCGTCGTGTACGCCGTGCCGAGGCAGTTGTCCCCGACGGTCTGGCTGAAGGCGAGGATGCGTCCGAACCCGGCGATCCGGGCGAGGGCGGTCAGGAGCGCGACGGAGGCGGCCGCCGCCGCGACGGACCGGGCGCCGCCCCCGCGGGGGGTCACCCGCGCCTCACGGACGGCCGAGCCGGTCCAGCTCGCGCAGCAGCGGCTGCGCCTCGATGAGCCGGCTGAAGCTCACCTTCTCCGAGGCCAGCGTCAGGGCCACGACGGCACCGAGGGCCACGGCGCGCCCGGTGCGTCCCCACCGCGCCAGGGCGGCGACCCCGAGGACGGCGCCCAGGGCGTTCGCGCCCGTGTCCCCGAGCATGCTGCGGCCGGCGAGGTCGTCCCGCAGGACGACGGCGCAGGCCCCCGCGACGGCGCCGGCCAGCGGCCGGGCGTCCGCGGCGCCCGGGCCGGCGGACAGGGACAGCGCGGCGACCGCGGCGACCTTCGCGGCCCGCCCGGGCCGCAGGTCGAAGAGGTTGACGAGGTTGGCGGCCCCGGCGACGAGCGCACCACCGACGAGGACGTCGAGCGCACGGGCCGGGCCGCGCCCGCTCGTGCGGGGCCCGTCGGCGACGGCGGCGGCCGCGAGCCCGGTCGCCCCGATGCCGAGCACCTTCCAGGCCCCCGTCGTGAGCCGGCCCCGCTGCAGCGCCGCGAGGTGCCCCCGCAGGCCGCGGGCCCCGCCCGAGCGGTCCTCGGGACGTTCGACGAGGTCGTCGAGCGCACCGAGACCGGCGGCCCCGGCGGCGGCCAGCACGCCCGCGGCGCGCCGGCCGGGACGGGCGGCCAGACAGCCCACGGCCACGGCCAGCGCCGCCGTGGGGCCTTCCAGCAGGGTCAGCGGACGCCCGGCGTGGTTGGTCCGTTCCCAGCGGTCGGCCCCACCCGGGGGGTTGCGGCGCAGCAGGTCCCCGGCACGGGCCCCGGCCGCGACCGCTCCCCCGACGGCGACCGCGGACCGCAGCGGCGCCGTCACGACGCGCTCGGCGTGGCGGGCAGCGGAGGACTGACCCCGGTGGCCGAGTCGGCCGTGCCGTACTGGCCGGCACCACCGGTGAGCTGCTGGCGCAGGGCCAGGACGACGTTGACGCGGCCGATGGGCGAGTCCAGGTCGTCGACGCCGCTGACGCTGCCGGCCAGGTCGTCGTCGGAGCGCAGGACCGCGACCGGTCCTGCCTGCGCCGCGGACTCCTCCGGCCCGGCGAGGACCGCTCCGGCGCTCGCGGCGTCCAGCTCGCGCAGCAGGGCCGTCCAGGCGTCCGCGGTCGAGCTGCGCACCGCGTCGGTGGCGTCGGTGTCCCCCGCTCCGCCCACGACGAGCGCGAGGGTCGCCCGGGTGGGGGCGGTGCCCGCCCCGCCCTGCACCTCGAGCAGGCCCGCGTCCGACAGCGTGGTGAGCACCGTCCCCCCCTGGTCGTCGGCCTCCTCGGCCTGGGCCAGTTCGGTCGTCACGAGGGCGCCGGCGAGCGCGGCGGCGAGGAGGTCCTCGGTGCCGGCGTCGGCGTCCGGGGCGGTGGGGAGCTGGTCGGCCAGCGCGGCCGCGACCCGCTGGCGGTCGGCCGCGGCGGTCTGGCTGCCGGCGAACCACTCCTCCTGCAACGTGACCTCCGAGGCGACGGTCGCCCCGGCCGCCTGCAGCTGACCGACGGTCGCGTCGACCTGGCTGGAGTCGGCTCCCGGCAGCAGCACGACGGCCACGCT
The DNA here is from genome assembly GCF_041320705.1 of Kineococcus mangrovi. NCBI lineage: Bacteria > Bacillati > Actinomycetota > Actinomycetes > Kineosporiales > Kineosporiaceae > Kineococcus > Kineococcus mangrovi. The sequence continues at coordinate 8,835 of NZ_JBGGTQ010000005.1, read as the reverse complement.
GCGTCCACCGAGCTGGCGCGCCACGAGGGCCGGGCCGACGGCCTCGGCCCAGGCGTCCTGGGCATCGACCGTCGCGAGCGCCTCGTCCCGTTCGGCACGCAGCGCGTTCTTCTCGGTCGTCAGCTGCCGGACCTGGTCGGTGATGCCCGTGGAGATGCCCTCGTTGAGCGGCCCGGCACCGAGGACGATGCCGACCGCGAGGGCGAGGAACACCGACACCAGCGAGACCACGTGGTACCGGAAGTCGATCACTGCTCATCCTGTCGTTCGCTGGTGCGGGCGGGGGCGGTCGCGCCGGTCACGGCCCGTCGCCGGGCAGGAGGCCCACGACGGCCGCCCACGCGTCCTCGATCCGTGCCCCGGTGACGGCGAGGATCGCCTGGCCGGTGGGGGTGACGAGCAGCGCGGCGACGAGGGCGAGGACCCCCGCGAGGACCAGGACGAGGACCTGCACGTCGGACACGCGCGAGCGGTACAGCCGGGAGACGCCCTTGGCGTCGACGAGCTTGCCCCCGACCCGCAGGCGGGTCAGGAAGGTGCTGGCCATGCCGGCCCGGCCCTTGTCGAGGAACTCCACGAGGGTGACGTGGGTGCCGACGGCCGCGATGAGCGTGGCGCCCTTGTCGTCGGCCAGGAGCATCGCGACGTCCTCGCTCGTGCCGGTCGCGGGGAAGACGACCGCGTCGATGCCGAGGGAACGGACCCGTTCGAGCCCGGGGGCGCGACCGTCGCGGTAGGCGTGCACGACGATCTCGGCCCCGCTGCGCAGGGCCGAGTCCGAGACCGAGTCCATGTCCCCGACGATGAGGTCCGGCTTCCAGCCCGCCTCGAGGATCGCGTCCGCCCCGCCGTCGACACCGATGAGCACGGGCTTGTACTCGCGCACGTACGGACGCAGCGTGACGAGGTCCTCCTTGTAGTGGTACCCGCGCACCACGATGAGGACGTGCCGGCCGTCGAGGTCGGTGCGGATGTCGGGGACGCCGACGCCGTCGAGCAGCAGCTCCCGCTCGCGCCGCAGGTACTCCATGGTGTTGGCCGCGAACGCCTCCAGCTGCAGGGACAGCCCGGCGCGGGCGACCTCCATGTCCGCCGCCACGGCGTCCGCGCTGAGCCGCCGCCCGGTGGCGACGTCGGCGCCGCCGACCTGCAGGCGGTCCCCGACCAGCGCTGCCGCCGTCCCCTCGGTCAGCTCCGTCATCAGCTCGGTGCCGACGTCGTCCAGGACGGGGATGCCGGCGTCGACGAGGATGCCCGGACCGAGGTTCGGGTAGCGGCCCGAGGTGCTGCGGGAGGCGTTGACGACGGCGGCGGGCGCGCACGCCACGAGCGCCTCCGCCGACACGCGGTCGAGGTCGAGGTGGTCGATGACGGCGATGTCACCCGGTTTGAGCCGCTTCGTCAGGCGCTTGGTGCGCCGGTCGACGCGCACCGTCCCGCGGACGACGTCGGTGCCGAGCGGGCCGCCGGTGGACCCGGGCGCGCTGACGCCTCGGTCGCGTCGACGCTTCACCACTCGCCCGTTCCCCTCAGCTTCCTGCCGGTCAGCTCCCTGCCCGTCAGCTCCGCGCTCGTCGTGCCCCGCCGGAGCCCGGGGCGGACGTCGATCGTCCCACGCGAGCGGCACTGCCCCGCGCCGCACGCGCCGGACGGGCACGCCCACCACGAGTCGTCGACGGCTCGGCCACGACCTCCTCACGGCTCGACCGCAGGAGCTCCTCGGCGTGCGCGCGCTCCGTCCCGGACCCGCGGCCGGACAGCATCCGGGCCAGCTCCCCCACCCGGCCGTCGTCGTCGAGGCGGACGACCCCGGACTCGGTCACGCTGCCGTCGTCGGTCTTGACGACCGTCAGGTGGGTGTCGGCGAAGGCGGCCACCTGGGCGAGGTGCGTCACGACGACGACCTGGGTGGTGCGCGCCAGCCGGGCCAGGCGGCGGCCGATCTCCACGGCCGCGCGGCCCCCGACACCGGCGTCCACCTCGTCGAAGACCATCGTGGGCACCGGGTCCGCCCCGGCGAGCACCACCTCCAGGGCCAGCATGACGCGGGAGAGCTCGCCGCCGGAGGCCCCGCGCGCCAACGGGCGCGGCGCGGCACCGGAGTGGGCGGCGAGGAGGAGCTCGACGCCGTCGCACCCCCGGGGGCCCAGCTCGTGGCCGGTGTGGACGGCCACCTCGAGCCGGGCGCTGGGCATCGCCAGGGCGGCCAGCTCGGTCGCGACGCGCTCCTGCAGGTCGGCGGCCGCGGCGCGACGGGCGGCGCTCAGGCGCGCCGCGAGCCGGCGCAGCTCGTCCTCCAGCCCGTCGCGCTCCCCGGCCAGGGCCTGCAGCCGGCCGTCGTCGTCGAGGTCGAGCAACCGCTCCGAGGCCCTCCGGGCCCAGGCGAGCACGCCCGCCACACCGGCCCCGGGATCGTCGGCGTGCCGGCGCACCAGCGCGACGAGCTGCGCGCGCCGCTCCTGGACCACCTGCAGCCGCACCGGGTCGGCCTCCAACGACCCCCCGTACGCCGCGACGTCGGTGCCGAGGTCGGCGAGCAGGTAGGAGACCTCCGCGGCCCGCGCGGCCAGGTCCGCCAGGGTGGCGTCGTGCTCACCCGCCTGCTCGAGAGCACGGCGGGCCGCGTCGACGCGGGTGTCCGCGCCGCCCTCACCCACACCGACCTCGCCCGCCCCCTGGCCGGTGATCGCCTCGTGAGCCGCCGCCGCTGCCGCGCGCAGCACCTCCACGTGGGCCAGGCGCTCGGACTCCTCGCGCAGCGCGGTGTCCTCCTCCGGCTGCGGGTCCACCCGTTCGACCTCGTCCAGGCCCAACCGCAGGAGCTCGGCCTCGCGGGCACGTTCGGCGGAGTGGCCGGCCACGTGGTCGTGCTCGGCACTGACGGCCCGCCACCGGTCGTGCACGCGCTGGTAGGTGGCGAGATCGGCGGCGACGACCGGACCGGCGAAGGCGTCGAGCACCCGCAGCTGCTGCACGCCGGACCGCAGCCGGAGCTGGTCGGTCTGCCCGTGCACGGCGATGAGGTGCTCGGAGATCTCGGCCAGCACCCCCACGGGCGCGCTGCGGCCACCGACGTGCGCCCGGCTGCGCCCGGCCGTGGACAGGGTGCGCGCGAGCAGCAGCTCGCCCTGGTCGACCTCGCCGCCGGCCTCCCGGGTGCGCGCCGCGACCGGCCCGCCCTCGGCCACCTGCAGGCGGCCTTCGACGACGGCGGACTCCTCGCCGGCACGGACCGCCCCGGCGTCGGCGCGCTCCCCCATGAGGAGGCCGAGGCCGGTCACCACCATCGTCTTGCCGGCACCGGTCTCACCGGTGATGACGGTGAGCCCGGGCCCCAGCGGCAACCGCGCGTCCCGGATGACCCCGAGCGAGCGGATGCGCATCTCCTCGATCACGGCCGCCCTCCCCCGGACCCGCGCGGACCCTGCGGTTCCCGCGGGCCCCGCCACCCCGTGACCGGCAGGCCGAACTTGGCCACGAGCCGGTCGGTGAAGATGCCGGTGCTCAACCGCGCCAGCCGGATGGTCTGCTCCGAGCGCCGGACCTCGACGCGAGCCCCCGCGGGAGCGGTGAACGTGCGGCGGCCGTCGCACCACAGCACGCCCCCGTCGCCCACCCCGGGCAGCACCTCGACGCCGACGACCGACGTGGGGGCGATGACCAGGGGGCGGGCGAAGAGCGCGTGGGCGCTGATCGGCACGACGAGCAGCGCCTCGACCTCGGGCCAGACCACCGGCCCGCCGGCGGAGAAGGCGTAGGCGGTCGAGCCGGTCGGGGTGGCGGCGATGACGCCGTCCCCGCCGAAACTGCTCAGGGGCCGCCCGTCGACGTCGACGACGAGTTCGAGCATGCGCTCGCGGTTCGCCTTCTCGACCGACACCTCGTTGACGGCCCAGGACGACGCGAGGACGGTGCCGTCGTGCACGACCCGCACGTCCAGCGTCATGCGCTCCTCGACCCGGTAGTCGCCGGCCGCCACGCGGGCGACCGTCCCGACGACCTCCTCGCGCTCGGCCTCGGCGAGGAAGCCGACGTGCCCCAGGTTCACACCGAGCAGCGGGGTGTCGCTGCCCCGGACGATCTCCGCCGCCCGCAGGATCGTCCCGTCGCCGCCGAGCACGATGACGAGCTCAGCCGTGTCGACCGCACCCTCGAGCTCGCACTGCACGACGAGGTCCCTGTCGGCCCGCGTGAGCGCCGAGGCCTCGTCCGGGGTCATGACGGTCCGGATGCCGGCCTCTTCGAAGCGGTGGACGACCTCCGTCAGGGCGCTCACGGCTTCGGGCCGGCCGGTGTGCGCCAGGACGAGGACGCTGCGCGCGGCCGCGGGCACGTCCGCGGCCGCCTGGTCGGCGCTCACGCCAGCCCCGCCTGCGGACCCTCGGCGATGGCCGCGGTCAGCAGCTCCTCCTGCAGCGGGGGTGCTCCCGCAGCGAGGTGCAGGAAGTACTCGACGTTGCCGCTGGGGCCGGGCAGCGGGCTGGCCGTGACCCCTCGCACGCCGAGCCCCCCGTCGAGGGCGGCCGCGGCGACCTGGCGGACGGCGTCGGCGCGCAGCGCGGCGTCGCGGACGACACCGCCCGCACCCAGCGCCTCGCGCCCGACCTCGAACTGGGGTTTGACCATGAGGACGTGCTCCGCGTCGGGTGCCGCGCACCCGGTCAGCGCCGGCAGGACGAGCGTGAGGGAGATGAAGGAGAGGTCGGCGACCACCAGCGACGGCGCCGGGGCCACGACCTGCGGGGCCAGCGTCCGGACGTTCGTCCGCTCGAGGACGGTCACCCGGTCGTCCGTGCGCAGCGACCAGGCGATCTGCCCGTAGCCGACGTCGACGGCGACGACGTGCCCCGCGCCGCGGCGCAGGAGGACGTCGGTGAAGCCTCCCGTGCTGGCACCGGCGTCCAGGCAGCGACGGCCCGCGACGTCGACGCCGAACGCGTCGAGCGCTCCGACGAGCTTGTGCGCCCCGCGCGAGACGTACTCGTCCGCCTCGCCGACGTCCTCGACGACGATGGCGGCCGCGAGGTCGACCTGGGTGGCCGGCTTCGCCGCCTTGGCCCCGCCGACGCGCACGCGGCCGGCGCCCACCAGTTCCCCGGCGTGCTCGCGGGACCGGGCCAGCCCTCGTCGGACCAGCTCGGCGTCGAGCCGGAGCCTGCGGACGGCCACGTCAGGCCTCCGCGCCGGCCAGTCGTTCCCGCAGGGCGCGGTCGACGGCGGCGTAGACCTCGACGTGGTCGTGGACGGCCAGGCCGTCCAACCCGTCGAGACGGGTGAGGACGTCCTGCAGCGCGCGGTCGTGCTCCGGGGCGGTGCCACCCTCGGACCGGACCGCGCCGGGGACGCGGGGAGGGGTGGGCACGGGACTCCTCTGGCCCACGGGTTCAGTCACGGGCGTCACGGTACAAGCCGTCCCCGACATCGCCCGGCAGGCCGTCCACACCACCCGCGTCCGGTCCCCGGTCCGGCCGGTGCCCGCCTCGCCAGCGGGTGGGTCCTCAGCCGGCGGCGGTGAGCGAGGTGACCGCGTCGGCCAGCGCGTCCCCGGTCAGCGCAGCACCCGCGTCGGCGGCGGCCCAGACCGCCGAGGCCGCCGCCCGCAGCACGTCCAGGCCGTCGGGTCCCGCGCCGCACGCCCCGGTGCCGAGCCGGCCGTCCTGGACGCGCACGACGGCGTCGCGGCACGTGGCCACCACCTCCTCACCTGCGGTGCCCCCCTGGACGGTCACCTCCACCGCCGGGTGGACGTCACCGAGCGACCGCAGGTCGCGTCCGACGTGCGTCGGCCGCTCGTGCGCCGCAGCGGCCAGCAGCTCCCGCACGCCGGTCACCCCGGTCAGGACGAGCAGGCCGTCGAGCCCGGCGGTGCGGGCCCCCTGCAGGTCGGTGTCGAGGCGGTCACCCACGACGAGCGCCCGGCGGGCCCCCAGGCGCGCGACGGCGGCGTCGAAGAGAGCACGTTCCGGCTTGCCGCACACGACGTCGGGCCCGCGGCCCGCGGCACGCGCGACGAGATCGACGAGCAGACCGTTCCCGGGCGCCGGGCCGCCCGGTGTGGGCACGGTGGCGTCGAGGTTCGTGGCCACCCACGGCACGCCGGAACGCACGGCGTGCGTGGCCTCGGCGAGCTGCTGCCAGCCGAGGTCGGGGGAGAACCCCTGGACGACGGCGACCGCCTCGTGGCGGTCCTCCGTCGGACGCAGCCCCGCTCCGGTCAGCGCCTCGCGCAGCCCGGTGGTGCCGACGAGGAGGACGGGTGACCCCGCCGGCAGCTCGCGCGCGAGGTGGTCCGCGGCGGCCTGGGCCGAGTTCACGACGTCCTCGTCGGCCGCGGGGACGCCGAGGTCGCGCAGGTGCGCCGCCACCGTCGCAGGCGGGCGGGAGGCGTTGTTCGTGATGAAACCGAGGCGGTGCCCGGCGTCGACGGCCCCCCGCAGGGCCTCCGGGGCGTGCGGCACCGCGTCGGGCCCCACGTAGACGACGCCGTCGAGGTCGAGCAGGAGGACGTCGTGGTCCTCCAGCAGCGTTCCCGTGCTCGCGTGGAGGTGGGCGGTCTGGGGGGCGGTCACGAGGTCTCCGGGCTCTGCCGCGCCCGGATGGTGGCGCGGACCTGTCGCAGGCGGTCGGCGTACTCCGGCCGGTCCGGGCGCATGGCGTGGGCCATGGCCAGGTGCTCGGCCGCCAGCCCGAACCGTCCGAGGCGGCTGAGGCTGAGCCCCAGACCGAAGTGAGCGTAGTCGTCGGCCGGACGAGCGCCCGCGAGCTCCCGGAAGGACTCCGCCGCTCCCGGGATGTCGCCCGAGTCGTACCGGGCCCGGGCGAGGGCCTCCAGCACGACGGTGGACGCCGGTTCCTCGGCGTGGGCTCGCGCCAGGAGCGTGGCCGCCGCGGCCGCCTCCCCAGCGGCGAGCAGCGACAGACCGCGCTGGAGCCACTCGTAGGGTCCTCCGGATGGTCGGCCGGGCTCTTCCGGGCCGGGCACGGTGCCTCCTCGCGGGGTCGGGGTCGGGGGGCGACAGGCGGTCGGGCCGCCGGTCCTCCCGACCGTAGGATGCGACGGGTGGACCCAGCACGCACGGGGGCGCGCGCCCCAGCGGGTGGGCTGCAGGACCTCACCGCACGCGATCACCTCGAGGACGTCGCCCGGCAGACCGGTGGAGCGCTCCTGAGCCCGTTCCCCGGGTTGCGTTACGACCCGGACGTCGCCGGACCGCTGGGGCGTTTGCTGGCGCCACCGCACACGGAGCTCGACAAGGCCCGGCGCACCGCGTTCCTGGCTTCTTCACCGTACGTCGTCACCCACCTCGAACGACCCGAGCAGGGGACGGGCTCGACCGCTCCCCTCGTGCTCGACTGGTTGGACCGCGGGGTGCTCGTGCAGGACCCGAGCTCCCTCTACGTCGTGCGACAACGGGACGCCCTCAGCGTCCGGCACTTCCTCCTCGCGAGGCTGACCGTCACCCCCGGCGATGCGCGCGTCCAGCCCCACGAGGGGGTGTTCGACCTGGCGGTCACCGCTCGTCTGCAGCGCCTGGAGGCGACGCGGGTCGACTCCGAGCCCGTGCTCGTCGTCGACAGCGACCCGTGGCCCGTCGCCTGGACGCAGCCCGAGGGTCTCGGGGACCTCGTGGCGCGGTCCCAGGAAGCCGGCGTCGACGTCTGGCGGATCCGCGCTCCGGACGTCGTGGCCAGCCTGGTGGAGGCGTCACGGACGCACCGGCTCCTCATCGCGGACGGTCACCACCGGTACGCGGCCGCGGTGACGGCGGCGAGGGCGCAGGGCCGGCCCGCGGACCTGCTCGTCGCCGTCGCGGACGACAGCACCGAGCCGGTCGACCTCCGCGCGCTGCACCGGGTCCTGCCCGTGCCCGCCGCCGTCGCGGTGCTCGAGGGAGCACAGCGACGGCGGGCACTGGCGGACGCTTCCGCCTCGGCGTTGCACCGGGCTCAGAAGGCCCTCGGAGCAGAACAGGCGATCGTCGTCCTGCCCACGGGTGCGCACGTGGTCGAGAGCGCCGGGGTCGGGGACGGCACCACCGGGGCGGGCGCCTGGGTGGACGCACTCGTCCGTGCCGGGGGAACCCCCGCCGAGGCCGTCCGCTACCAGGCCGATCTCGATGCCGCGCTCGATGCCGTGGGAGGCGCCGCCGCGGTGCTGCTACCGCACCCGACCGTGCCCGGGCTCACGCGACTCGTGCAGGGCAGCCGGCTCATGGGACGCAAGACGACGTCCTTCCGACCCAAACCGCTCGCCGGGACCGTGTTGCGCCTGCGGTGAGTGCAGGCGCCTGCTGTGGATCGGTGGGGGAACGCAGATGAGGGGAGCAGCACCACCCGCAGGCGGTGCCACTCCCCTCAACCACGTACTCACTCACCAAAGATGAGTGGCCGGCGGTGTCCTACTCTCCCACCCAGTCTCCCGAGCAGTACCATCAGCGCTGGCGGGCTTAGCTTCCGGGTTCGGAATGAGACCGGGCGTTTCCCCACCGCTATGACCACCGGACCACGAAGGCCAGGATCGACACACACAACCCCCGTCACCGAAGCAACCGAGACTGCGCAGGTTCTCTCCCGAGAACCACACAATGGACGCGAAACACCAGCAGTAGGTGTCATCGTCTGATCAGTCACCCGATCAGTAGATCTGTTCGTTCATGCTCGTGCACTCGCCGCACACACCCGCCATCGCCACCACAACTGTGATGCCGGCTGGTGCGTAGTAGACAAGCGATCGGCCTATTAGTACCGGTCAGCTCCACAACTCGCTAGTCGCTGCTTCCACACCCGGCCTATCAACCCCGTCATCTCCAGGGAGCCTCCCACCCCAAAGGGGCA